>NZ_JAPVZU010000008.1:0-96202 GCF_041432545.1 Streptococcus sp. 27098_8_113
CTCCACACTTGGCTACATAGTTATCCGCCAGTGTGTTGGCCGCATCCGCAACGGCTTCAGAGTAGAGAATGAATCCTTTATAATAAGGACTCATGACACTTGTCGCATATACACGAGCTGCATCATAGCCTGTTCCTATCAGCTCATCTCCACTACCGCCGAAGCTGTCAAAGGCACTAAGCAACTGATTGAATCCTGCTACACGTGACTGTGAGACAGAGGACATCAATCAAATATAACCACTTAAGTGAGAGAATAATTAGTTTTTCATATTAATTATCTCTCCTTTTAGTGGAGCAATCTTATTCTTATCTATTAACAATGAAAATTATTTAGTGATTTTTTATTTTTCCATAATTATCACGTCTAATTCATCTTTAATAACTACTATTAATTACAATCTATTTATCATTTAATGCTAAATTAATTTTATCAACATCTGCCTTAGGTATTTCCGGATGTTCCTTAATCCATTCAGATAATCCTTTTTGAATTCGTTCCTCATTTTCACTTGCATATCCTTCAAAAACCACTTCACTTATGTCCTCATGATTAAAGTAGGTTATTTTTTCGGGTTCTAACCCAATCAACTGATTTACACCTGCATAATCAAAATAACAAAGTTCCTCCTTGATGCTAAAAATCGGATGGCGTAAAACTATCATTACTGGTATTGCTCCACCCTCTAAATAAACCACACTACCTAATGTCAATAACTTGTTTGTTTTCATTCCTGCTCTCCTTTAAATATCTATATAAATGTTATTTTCTTGTAAGATGATCTCACTTTGTTTTCTCTTCTATTTCAAATTCTACAATCTGATTGTTTTCGTTAATAACAATCCCATTATAAAATAAAATGATATAAAGTATAATTGGTATAATCAAAAACAGTCTCAACTGAACAAAATAGGAAAATAAAAATATTGGAAAAATAAAAATAAGAAATAAAAATGCATAAGCAACTATTTTTATAAAAACCGCTTTCATAATCACCAAAAACCAATCCCTTCTTTCACTGTTTTTAATGGAGTCAATGACCTAATTTTTCCAATATAGCTTAGATCCGCATTTTGTTTTCTAAGAAAATTTTTAAGTTTAATTTTCCTATAGCAGGACACCAAAAAAAATGAAATGAATAAAACAAGGACTAGGATCAATACATTTATACTACCTTGAACTAAACTTGCCGTATGATTTGTCGGACCTAACCATAATTCAAATGGAGTCAACCAACGGATAAATGCTGATAGCACAATTGCTATTCCTAAATTAGTCAATCGCTTATTGCTATTTAATCCTCGATCAGAAATATGGTTATATAATGAATATTCAGTTTGATAAATTCTAAAAAAACTCTTAGAAGATAGACTATAATTTCTTTGCACAAGGTATTCTTGACCTAAATCTGTCACAATCAGATACCAACCTTTTTGTACCACCTTATCATTCAATGTGATATTAAAAACTTGGCCTTTAACTCTGTATACATTTACCATGAAAATAACCCTTTGATACCATTAACCATATTATTCCAACCAGAAACAACAGCTTTCCCAATCATCGCTAAAATACCTGATATTATTTTTTAAACACTAGACTGAATAAAAGCAACATTTGTTAATTGCCTCAAAACAGGGACAACCACAACAATCCCCACCCAAATCCAAATAGATTGGATATTGCGGATTTTAACAATATTGATTAGAAATATTCTTTTTTACATTATATCACATTAGAAATTAGGTCCAGAAAAGATTGTAAAATTTCAAGAATACTAGAAAAGAGAAGACAAACATCTTCTCTTTTGATATCTCAATCTGGCAATTCTATCTTCAAGCTCATATCTGTATTCTGCAATACCTTCTGAGCAGCTGCTAAAAACGCAAGTCCATTGTTAGAAGGAGAATATTGGAAAGTAATATGGATGACTTTTTTGTTAAAGTTATCGCCATATCGTGCCACATACTGCTTGCTTTCGAGGAAATAAATATAGTTGTTGAGTTTTTCCTGCAGCATTTCCAGATGAACTGCTTCTATCTCTTCCTCCCAGCCAACTGGATCCACCAGAAGAAGCTCTAAATGATTATCAACTATACCAATAGCATCAAGCTCCGTTGGTTCCAGTTCTGAAGATATGGCTTGGGTAACGATTTGTCTAAATTCCTCTGCTGTAAACAGAGAACGACTATTTTCAGGTTTTTTTAAAATAAAAGAAGGATGATTTTCGATGAAGAGCTTGTCAGATTCTTCTTGTGTATATTGCTTTTTAGATCTCCAAAAACCAAACTGCGCATAATTCATCAACTCTTTGCCAGTATGTTCTCCAGACATATAACTATCTGCAGCTTCTTTGGGGATTTCTCTAATCACTTCTGGGCAGGTAATATTAAAAGTTGGATAATGCAAGAAATACTTGTCACCATCTTGACAGATTTCCAACATGTCTTCTTTGCTTAAATAAATTGTTTTCATTCATATCCTCCGTCAATTCAAGCTAGTTGAAAAATAAAAGTCCGAGACAAAAAGCCCCAGACCCGTTATCTATATAAATGAGATCCTAAATCTTATTTCAAACTATTAGATCTTTGATTTATCGGAAGATGAAGAGGAGCTTGAGTCAGATTTAGAGCCAGAATCTGTTGATTTGTTTCCTTTACGGGTTTCCGCACCATTTGCTGAATACTCATTTACAAAAATTGATTTACGCAATTCAATAAAGTTTTCGTCATTAAGAATATAGCGACCCTCTTTTGTCTTCGTTAACTCCATTGTAAACTCACGTGGCGCAATGTAGCCAAAGTCTTCATTCATACGGTCAAAAGCATAGTAGAAGAGGAAGTTATTTACCAAAGCCAAACGCTTCTCCAGATCTGGATCCGTTGAGTCTTCCAAGGCTTTTACATCTTCAATCCCATTTTCAAACAGACTAGCTTTGGTCATATTGATTAGATTGGCCAAATCACGTGTCGCAATCGCACGACTCTTAAATGTTACAGTTGCTGTTTCCCCATCGTCTTCAACCTTAGTAATTTCAAAATCATCGCCAATCGTAGCCAAGACTTTAAAACGTGCTTGGTCAAATAGCTCTAAGATTTTTGATGGAGGGAATTTTTCTGTCTTTAAGTCAAGCGTATAGTTTTCTTCTGGTGTGTATTTAGACAGGTTTTCATCAACGTAAGACTGAGTAATGCCTTTCTTCCATTTGTCAACAGAAGTTCCCATCAAGGTCGTGAAACCTGAAGAGTGATCTGTAAAGACTGCACGCAAGATAATATCTGCGTCTTTTTCAATCCGCTTTTCATTGGTTTCTTTTTCTGATGTAGAAGATGAAGACTGCTCTGTCTTCACGTTTTCAGCGTTCTTCTTCTGTGGTTTTGGCAGGGCCGAACATGCTCCCAACAAAAGAATACAAGCAGGCAATACGCCAAATTTCATCAATTTTTTCATTTTTTCTCCTTTATTTATGTAAGGGTATATCCATTATACCAGAATATTATCAATTTATTACATTATTTGCTCATCGTGTAACAAAATTGTAATATTTTGAGATTCCTTAAAGAGCTCAGCCTTTAAGAAAGAATAAGTTTTTCTCTAACAACCTAATTTTTCGAGAACAGCCTGATAGTTTTCTTGAACTTGATCCAGTCCAACCACCACTTCTTGACGAGTTTCATTATTCTTCACAGTGACTTGGTTGCTTTCGATTTCACTTTCGCCTAAAGTAATGATGGTCTTGGCTCTGAAAGCATCTGCTGACTTGAATTGTGCCTTAAGCTTGCGGTCCAAATAGTCTCGCTCGGCCGCAAATCCTTGATTCCGAAGAGCTTGCACCAATTCCAAAGCGCTGCGATTGGCAGCCTCACCTAGAACGGCAATATAGGCATCCAAGCCTGTCTCAAATGGCAAAGCTGCTCCCTGTTTTTCTAAAATCAAGAGGAGACGCTCCATTCCCATACCAAAACCAAAGGCAGGGGTTTCTGGCCCACCAAAGTAGTCAACCAAGCCATCATAGCGACCGCCCGCACAGATAGTCAGTTCACTGCCTGCCACATCAGTCGTAAACTCAAAAATCGTGTGATTGTAGTAGTCCAGTCCGCGTACCATATTGGTGTTAATGACATAAGGAACGTCCAAAGACTCTAGCATTGAGCGGACAACCGCAAAATGCTCCTGGCTCTCCTCGTCCAGAAAGTCCAAAATCGAAGGAGCCTGCGCAACGGCTGCCTTATCTTCTTTTTCCTTCGAATCCAGCACCCGCAGCGGATTTTCCTCTAAACGACGCTGACTATCCTTAGAAAGACTGTCTTTCAGCGGAGTCAAATAATCAATCAAGGCCTGACGATAGGCAGCTCGACTTGCTGCATTGCCCAAACTATTCAGCTGCAGCGTCACCTGCCCAATTCCAATTTCCTTGAAGAATTGAGCCGCCATAGCAATCGTTTCTGCATCTGTCGCTGGATTTTCAGAACCAAAGCACTCCACCCCGATTTGGTGAAATTCGCGCAAGCGACCAGCCTGAGGCCGCTCATAGCGGAACATAGAGCCCATATAATAAAGCTTAACTGGCTTTTGAACTTCTGGTGCAAAGAGCTTGTTTTCGACATAAGAACGAACGACCGGTGCAGTTCCTTCTGGTCGCAAGGTGATATGACGGTCCCCTTTATCATAGAAATCATACATTTCCTTGGTCACAATGTCTGTCGTATCTCCAACAGAACGACTGATGACCTCATAGTGCTCAAAAATCGGTGTCCGAATTTCCGCATAGTTGTATTTTTTAAACGTCTTACGAGCAAACTCCTCCAGATACTGCCATTTGGCAGATTCCTGAGGGAGGATATCCTGAGTTCCTTTAGGTTTTTGTAATTTCATTTTCTAATCCTCTGCAACTATATAATATCTATTATTTTACCATAAATCAGATGTTTTGAGGAGTTAGAGCAGAAAAATTCCTTCCGAAAGACTAAATCCGTTTTCATTCGCCAGAATTTCTTGAAAAATTGTCAGAATTATGAGAAAATAAAACCACCATTCTATAGAGAAAGAAGGACCGATGATGAGAGACGATATCAAAATCAATGACCGAGCCGCAGCTATCCAAGAAGAATTCATCAAGAAACTCGAAACGATTTACGATCCAGAAGTCGAGCTTGATGTCTACAATCTCGGGCTTATCTATGAAATCAATCTTGACGAGACCGGCCACTGCAAGATTGTCATGACCTTCACAGACACAGCCTGCGACTGTACTGAAACCGTTCCTATTGAAATCGTCGAGTCCCTGAAGCAAATCGAGGGCATCGAGACTGTCTCTGTTGAAGTCACTTGGTCGCCCGCGTGGAAAATCACTCGTATCAGTCGCTTTGGACGGATTGCGCTGGGGATTAGTCCTAGATAAGAAGATAGAAATTCATCCAAATTAATAAACCCGCTAGAAAAACTAGCGGGTTCTTTTGTCATATATAGGCTATTTCTTCCCTGTTTCTTCTGGTTTCCAGAAGTCGGTAACAGCACCTTTAGCAGCAGAAGATACCATGTGAGCATATTTACCAAGTACACCGCGGCTATAAAGCGGTGGAATAGTTGTTTCTGCTTTGCGTTTTTCAAGTTCTTCTTCAGAAACTGCCATGGAAATTTCCTTGGTATCTTGGTCAACCGTGACCATATCGCCTGTACGAAGGTAGGCAATTGGTCCACCATCCTGAGCTTCCGGAGCGATATGTCCGACAACGAGACCGTAGGTACCACCTGAGAAGCGACCGTCTGTTAAGAGAGCTACCTTATCTCCTTGACCCTTTCCTACGATGATAGAAGAAAGTGACAGCATTTCTGGCATACCAGGGCCACCCTTTGGACCAACGTAGCGAACCACGACTACATCGCCATCAACTACTTCATCGGCCAACACTGCATCAATAGCAGCTTCTTCTGAGTCAAAGACCTTAGCAGGTCCGACGTGACGACGAACTTTAACACCTGATACCTTGGCAACCGCGCCATCTGGCGCCAGATTACCATGTAGGATAATCAATGGACCGTCCGCACGTTTTGGATTTTCAAGCGGCATGATGACCTTCTGACCTGGCGTCAAGTCAGCAAAATCAGCCAAGTTTTCCGCCACCGTCTTACCTGTACAAGTGATTCGATCACCGTGCAAGAAGCCATTAGCCAAGAGATATTTCATAACAGCAGGCACACCACCGACATTGTATAGGTCTTGGAAGACATACTGGCCAGATGGTTTCAAATCCGCCAAATGCGGCACGCGCTCTTGAATGACATTAAAGTCATCCAAGGTCAGCTCCACATTGGCCGCATGAGCAATGGCCAACAAGTGCAGAGTGGCATTGGTAGAGCCGCCTAGAGCCATGGTCACTGTGATCGCATCTTCGAAGGCTTCGCGAGTCAGAATGTCAGACGGCTTAAGTCCCATTTCCAACATACGGACAACTGCTCGACCAGCTTCCACGATATCATCCTTCTTATCTTGAGATTCTGCTGGGTGAGAAGAAGAACCAGGCAAGCTCATCCCTAGGACTTCAATAGCTGTCGCCATAGTATTAGCTGTGTACATACCGCCACAGCCACCAGGGCCAGGGCAGGCATTACACTCGATGCGGCGTACTTCCTCAGCAGTCAAATCGCCATGGTTCCACTTCCCGATTCCTTCAAAGACGGAAACCAAGTCAATGTCTTTTCCATCCAGATTTCCCGGTGCAATAGTTCCACCATAAGCAAAAATGGCTGGAATATCCATATTGGCAATGGCAATCATGGAGCCAGGCATATTCTTGTCACAGCCGCCGATAGCGACGAAGGCATCCACATTATGTCCGCCCATGGCAGCTTCGATAGAGTCTGCGATGATGTCACGTGAAGTCAGAGAGAAACGCATACCTGGCGTTCCCATGGCAATCCCGTCAGCTACGGTAATCGTACCGAATTGAACAGGCCAAGCACCTTGTTCTTTTACTCCTTCTTTGGCTAGTTTGCCAAAATCATGTAGGTGAATATTACAAGGCGTATTTTCTGCCCAAGTCGAAATCACTCCGACAATCGGAGTCTCAAAGTCCTTGTCCGTCATCCCTGTCGCGCGAAGCATGGCGCGGTTAGGAGATTTGACCATACTATCATAAATCTTACTTCTGTGGCGTGTATCTAATTTATCTGTCATGTCTTTCCCTTTCATTGTAGTCATCTTTGTGCTTTATTATACCACACTTATGCTCTGTTGGACAGAAGAAAATTTTTAAATTTTCAGAATATTGGAATAATAAACTTAAAAATATATGCGACTACTAAAAAGCTTTGCTATTGTCAAAAAGAAAATCAAAAAATTCTGTCAAGTAACTTTACTTTACAAAAAACTTTTGTTATACTGTTAAAGTTGATGAAAATCATGAGATTGCATCGAATTACATTCTAAAAGGAGAAACAAACAATGGCAGTACCTGCACGTCGCACTTCAAAAGCGAAGAAAAACAAACGTCGTACACACTACAAAGTAACAGCTCCATCTGTAACTTTTGACGAAACTACTGGAGATTACTCACGTTCTCACCGTGTATCACTTAAAGGATACTACAAAGGACGTAAAATCGCTAAAGCTGCAGCAGCTGAATAATAGAAGGGAGATACCATGCGCGTAAATATTACACTTGAACACAAAGAATCTGGTGAACGCTTGTACCTTACTTCTAAAAACAAACGTAACACTCCAGACCGTCTTCAATTGAAGAAATACTCACCAAAACTTCGCAAACATGTTGTGTTTACAGAAGTTAAATAGTGGGTCATTACGTTTCAGTAGAAACGAAAAACCTTGATTTAATGCGATTCTTGAAATTCTAAAATTCATTACATTGCAATATAAATCACCTGAATGACTACATTTTTGACTACATTTTTTGTGAAATAAATTTAGATATTCAGATATACAAAAACATCCCAATCGCCAATGATTAGGATGTTTTTTCTGTATCCAGCTACTCTCTTTTTGGTATCTAGACCTACCTGTTAGATTAGTTTTAAATACGAACACATCTGACGGGTTACTATTCTTGAATAAAAGAGTATTAAATTTTCTATGGTAGTATAGCAAACTATACTCTCTACATACCTCCACTGAAAATCAATATTTAAGGCTTATGATATTTCCATTATAATCCACATCAACATCTAGAAAATTATCTTTATTCTTGTATGAGTTACCCCAATGAATTCCATTGCCTTTCTCTTTGATTTTTATATATCTATCAAGATATAAGACATCAGTATAATCATTATAATATGTTCGGAAATATTCGTATGTGTTACCTTTATATTCGATTCTATTTTTAAAGTTATTTCGGACTAGTTCTTCTAAAAGATGACTCCCATTCTTATCTTTATAGCGAATTGAGTCTTCATATGTAAAGTTAACATTATGTATTTCTACTGTCTTACCTTTAACATATGTGTGGTTTTTTGAAAATAAACCACTATTACTAAGTATAACTAATAAAAGTAGCAAAGTAGTTATAACACTAATAATTATAAGCCATATAGGAGAAAATATTTTTTCTCTTATTACGTATAACCTCAAAAAGACTCACTCCTTTTTTCTAGATTCTGACTCTTTTAGAATATATTTCAATAAATAATATCCACCAGTTATTACAAGTGTTATTCCAATCAACCACAATAAAACTGTAAACACTCCAGCTAATAGTGTAACAATACCATTTATAATGGATTCTCTAAATAGATATAGAATAACTATAGGTATTGCAATACTGATACATCCACAACCAGCGCATCCAGGTTCTTCTGTAACTTCCTCAATTAATATTGCCATATTTAACAATCTCCTTTCATAAATAATTTTATCATCGTTTTAAATAATTGTAAATGTATTTTGACAAATATATACAATGTTGTATATATTTTTAGAGGAATTATTTATACAATAGTTAAAAATAAGTATGTGAAAGGATAAATATTGAGTATTTTATCAGTTGGTTCTCAGATAAAAAAACTTCGAGTAAAACGAGGTTTTACACAACAAGAACTCGCCAATTTAAGTGACTTGAGTTTACCTTTTATAAACCTTGTTGAAAATGAAAAGAGAAATCTATCGGTTGACACACTAATAAGAATATTGAATGCTTTAAATGTAACACCTTCCGAATTTTTCTTGCCTTTTTCAGACAATTATAATAACGATTTATCCAATCTAATAAGCTCATTACAGGTCAACGATAATAGAGAACGTTATGTCAATCTCTTTTTAGAGATAATAAACCTAGGCAAGATTGAAAAGTGAATACTCCTACATATATTACCTAAGATAAAGAAATTGATTCAAACCAGTTCTGAAGTTTCAATATATTGCAGCAGCAATCGGCTAAATAATTATATATTTAAGGACTCATATACATAGAAAACGCCCTAACCAAATAGTTAGGACGTTTTTTAAGCTCACACTATCAAAAATACAATTTCTATATGACCTTGTACAAATTAACTGCTAAATTTTTTATAGCATAGTCAATACAACACCTTCAAAATAAGAGGGTGTTTTCTTTTATCCAAGATAATAAAATTCCGCAATAAAATAATACTCAGCTAATTCTTTTTGTAGCTGTTCATGTTCGCTATCTAGTTTTAATATGTCAATTTTCTTACTGCGTAGTTTCTTGGTAAGTCGTATAAGTTCTCCGTCCAATGGTTGCGACTTTCCTATATTTTCCTCACTGTCTCCTAAAAATTTTGAATAAGTTTTCAAATCATTTATTCCAGAAAAATAAAAAAAGGATTCCGAATCATTTTTCTCTCCTATTAGCATATATCGAAAGTTTTTCTTAGTTGGAATGACATGCCATAAAATCTTCCTTAAACGTTCTTCTATTTTATCTCTACGAAAAGACTCTAGGAAATTATAATCTTCACGCTCTTTCAATTTCTTAATCTTTTTAATCGCTTTTTTTAGACTTTCTTGCTGATTCTTTGATACGAAATATGGTTTAAATAATTTTAAAGATTTTTTAAGGTAACACTCACCATCTACTTTAACAATGCCCAAAAATTTTTCAAGTCCAATTTTGCGTTTATCATAGTTATCAAAAAGCTCATGTAATTTCAAAATAAGTATCTTCTCTTTTAAGCTTAGTAATTCTTCAGTTTCATTATTCTTGATGTATGTTTTTATCTTCCGAAGCTCGATATTTTCAACATAGCGTAAATAGTAATGAATTGGTTTATTTTTCACTTTTTTTCTCTCCATATTCAAAAATTCTGTCAAGGTTTTTCCATGTCTTTTATATTATATCATGAAACTTTAACCAGTTCATCCTATATAGTTAAGTAGAATATCCTTGCTATAGTCTGTAGGGGCATCTCTGTAGATAATACTATTATAACGATATTATCTAATAACGTTATAAAAAAACATTGTCCTATATGATGCGCATCAAATGGACGGATTGAAACGAATATGAAAACTCAGACGATAAAGGTCGAGTTCTGCATATATCTGTTTATCCGTTTATTTGGTGTGCTTTTTTCACCTTTCGGTATTCAGTATGGCTCATAACAGTTTCTTTCTGTCCTTGGACTGGAAAGGACAACTTATGCTAAAAGCTAAAGTTAAAACCCTCTATTGCGAATTGCTCGGAGAATCTATCAAGCAACAATTGATTGAACAAGAAATCCCTCAAAACGAAGTGTCTTACTATTTTGGTGATAACATCCGATTGATTTCTGCCCCTGCAATTAGCCAAATCCTAAAAGGAAAACGCAACATCACCTTAGATACTGCGGATGCTCTACAAGAAACACTAGGACTAACCAATGTAAAAAGTATCTTCTTCCCTAATCTTGACTTCTGTGAGTTACTCATTAACCAATTGACAGAGTTAATTCTTACTAATGGTTCTAGCTCTACAAAGCAACTCTTTCAAGCAAAAGAGAATGACATTCAACAGAATCTCTCAACCTTGACAACTGCTCTATATGATTACTTCCCTGATTTTCCTAAAGAAGAAACATCCTATCAAATCGCTGAAAGCTTAACTGAATGGTTAATTGAATTTGTTGCTACTGTAGCACAACTTTAAGAGAAACACTTTCAAGATTTTTGAAATTAAAGATTCTTAAGATGCTTTACAATAGAAGTGTACTTAGCTAAGACAGTCTTGCTCACGACTTCAAATTGAGTAATTGCAAATATTCTTCATTTTTAAATAGAATATAATGTTTCTGTTGTCGTCATAGTCACTTTCACCAACAGACGGACAAGCTGAGACGCTTGTGTTGGTTTTCAATTTTTAGAGGTAAAAAAATGAAACTAAATCTTGGACTTTGCGAGAGTCCTAAAAAATTCGCAGAATTAGTTGCTTTAGTAGTTGAAATTCCTTCTACTATTATGATTGTTGATTCGAAAATTGGATTGTTAAATAAGGGAACGGAAAATCAACGTCCTTGGGGAAATCTTATAGGTGTTAATAGCGAGCTTTATGATCAGCTTGCAAGCATTGGACAAGAGAAACTCTGTCCAACCATCAAGATAAAGCTGAAAAACTATAACGATGAACCTCTAGACAACTACATAGGTTGTGAAATAACCTTCAGTAATTATGAGGTTGCTTTTAATCTTGATAAATTCAAGCAACCTATAGGGTTGGATCTAGTTCTTAAACTATCTGATATTATTGTAAATTAAGGAGGTATTCATAATGAAAATAATAAAAAAATGTTTTAAACAATTTCTTTCGTTCAAATGGTACCATCAAGTTTTATCTGTCTTAGTAGCTTTGTTATTACTTGTCTTGTTCATCAGGTTCTTAATTTGGATTGTCCCAATTATCGGAGCAATCTTAGTCCTCCTCTTTTTTATAACAGATGGAGAAATCTTCTCGACAATGTGGGAAAGTTATAAACAGAGTAAGCAAACGCCTGCTAATCCGTTAGTCACAACGGTTTACCATTGGCTCACAGAAGATGCGGTTACAGAACTACCAGTTTCTACCATGGAGTTTGTGCAAGGTGTAGAGTGTTCTGATAGTAATCAAGGAGTATTCTTCATTCATCTAGATAAAGAAATCTCTGATGAACTACTTGCGAACTTTGAAACTAAAGTACGACAAGCAGTCAAGTTTATGTCTAATGGTTATACGGACTGTGTTGTTAGTCGTTCTAAGCGTGAACCTTTCCTAGCTATTAAGGTTCGGTTATTGGCTGCAAACGAAGTGCTTTTGAAAAATCATCAAACGGAGGAAGATTTCTAGCATGATTAAGGATGTTTTTGAAATCAATAACAGGGGGCGACCCGTCCCTGTTTATATTGATATTAACCGATACTTTGCTTGGATTATTGCAGGACCATCAGGGTCAGGCAAATCTACTTTTTTGAGAAGGTTATTAGGTCTAATTTCATTTTATGATAGGACGGCTGAAGCCTATTTTATGGATTTCAAAGCAGATAATGAGATGTTCTCAATGACTGGTAATCATGTTGCCAGAGGTCTTGACTGCCTTGAGTTGTTCGAAACGGTCTATCAACGCTTTGAGGCAAGGCTCAATAAATCCGAACCTAAATCTCACAATATTTATCTGATATTTGATGAATGGCAAGCTTTTCTAGCGTATCTTGAGCAGATGGACAAGAAAAAACAAAAGGAAGTGCTTTCCAAGATGTTAATGATGAATAGCATGGGTAGGAGTTTGGGTTTACGGATTATCCTATCAAGTCAACGATTTTTAATGTCCGACTTACCAGGTAGATACAATTTTAACTGTGTTATATCACTGTCAACTAGCTTTCTGATGTCAGCTAATAACCGTCAGCTTCTTTTCCCTGATATGGAAAAAGATGAAGTAATCATAAAACCTAGGGGTTATGGCTATTTCCAATTAGAGGGAGAACCAGCCAGACTGTTTCGGACAATTCAGGTTAAAGATATGGAGCGATTAAACCAACGTATGCAAGAGCTGTTTTCTCGCTATGATTAGTTGGAGCGTTTTTCCTGCTATACTGGTTTTAGCGACAATAAACCTACTTTGAAGTTTCATCATCGGTATAGTGTCGGCACGACCTCCCCAGCAGGAAAATGCCTATTCGCAAGGGCTTGAGGGGTGGAGATTTTTTAAGCGCGCAACGATGCCAACGGCAAGGAGTGAAGCGCCAAAAAATACTACCCCGTCCCTTGTTGAATTGGCAAGCGTTCTCGGTTTGATGGGGATTCATCGGGCAGGAGAGGCTGGGGGTTGGGGCAAAGCCCCAAGAGAAGATTTATTGGGGTTACTACGACCCCCAATAAATCAATAATCAATAATCACAGAACGGAGGAGAAAGATGACAAAAGAAAAGCGCTCAAACAAATGGGCATTCCTGCTTTATCAGGATAGTGCTCCTAAAAATTATCTAGACATACTGGAGGAATTACACATTCCCTTTGTATTGAGCCCATGGCACGACAAAGACATCAACAAGGAAACGGGAGAATTTAAAAAAGCTCACAAGCATGGAGCGTTATATTTTGATTCACTCAAAAGTTATTCTCAAGTTTCCGAATTACTAACTAATAACCTCAATGCACCTGCCCATGTAGAGCCTGTTATGTCACCAAAAGGAATGTATGACTACTTCACTCATGCAGAAAACCCCGAAAAGACTTTATACGATATCAATGAAATTCAATCTGGTTGCGGTTTTGAACTGGATAAATTCCTTATCAGCAACAACAATGACGAATTTCTTTCAATGGTAATTGATATCATAGAGGAACGTAATTTTACCGAGTTTAATAATCTGGTCAGGTATGCACGAACTGAAAATCCGTTGTTACTTGATTTAATAATTGATAAAACTTATTTCTTTGCAAAATATCTTGACTCACGTCGTCACTCAGGCTATGGGAAAGAGGAGGAGTTTAATGACTAACAAAGAGTACGCTAAATTAATCCAAATCGAACAACTACTAAATACTTTAGTTACCATTGTTCAACATCAGAAAGAAAAACAAAAATATATAAACATTGTAACTCAGAAAGAGTTATTGTCAATTCTTCAAATTTCCCCCAATACCTTGAAAACATGGGAAAAAACAGGATTGAATAGACTAGAACCTCCAATAGAAGGAACAAGAACAGTCTACTATAAAATCGAGGAAGTCATAAAATACTTAACTCCGTAACCCAAATATGCTAAAATAATACTATCACAATAAATGTGAGGTCGTTATTTTAGCCTTTTGTATATTCTGAAGTAAGAAGGCTACTATGCAAAAAGAAATCATCATACACAATAATAGAAAGGTTACTAAAACTACCAAAAAAAACGGAGCTATTAGCTATACCCAAAGAGGGGTCTATATTGGAATCGATGTTAAAACTGGCAAAAAAATCACATCATCAATTACTGCTAAAACCTTAAGAAGCCTTGACCGAAAAATTATTCAAGCTAGATTTGATTTTGAAGCTAAGGGGTCAACTTTAAAAGAGACCTTAAATATCAGTAATTTTGAAGAACTAGCCGAAGCATGGTTTACTAGCTTCGTGACCTGGGTCTCATCTCAAAATACAATCAATCGTGTTAGAGGCTATCTTGATACTTATATCATCCCTAAATTTGGAGACTATAAACCAGAAGAGATTAAATCTGCTGATATTCAAATTTGGGTCAATAAGCTTGCCCAACAATCTAAAAAATCAGTTGAATCTGGAGCTAAAAAATCAAAAAAAGGTCATGCCAAAGATTTTGGAGCAGTCGTTTACAAGTTGAGTGATATCTTTGATTATGGAATAACTAATTTTGAATTAGCCAATAATCCCGCACGAGCAGTCAAAATCCCACCAAAGCCAAAAGCCAATAAAGAGCGTATTATGGTACTTCATGAAGATGAACTTGCTGCTTGGCTGACCTATCTAAACAGCTTACCTAATACAAGAGCTAATAGAAGATTTAGGGTTATCTGCGATACTCTGCTTGCTTCTGCTTTGCGAATTAATGAGCTGTTAGCTTTGACTATTCAAGACCTAGATTTTGAAGCTAATGAAATCCTTGTCAATAAAACACTAATGTGGAAGGCAGGGAACAAAAAACTTGGTATCAAGGGCACGATGGTTTGTAAAAATAGTGCTAAAACAGACTCAGGAAATCGTCGTGTTGCTGTTCCAAAACAAATTTTAGAAGATTTACAAGCATTCCACAATGAAATGAGTTGCTATTTCGAGAAGCATAATCTTCCTACCGTTGATTTGATTTTTCCAACTATCTACGGGAACTATATGTGCGACAGAAACGAGCGTGCAACACTAAAAAAACGCCTAACTGAATTAGGATTGCCAAACTATGGTTTCCACCTCTTTCGCCACACCCATGCTTCTTTAATGCTCAATGCTGGTGCAAACTGGAAGGAACTTCAAATCAGGATGGGGCATAAATCCATCAAAACAACCATGGATACTTATGCTGAATTAGCTCCTAAAAAGAAGGCTGAGGCGGTTGAGATTTATCTAAGGGAAATAGCTAAACTTACAGATTAGTCCTATGACTACATTTCTGACTACATTTTTTAATAAAAATTTTTCAAACGTTGATTTAACAGCGTTTGGAAGACGCTAAAATAACATTTCAAACCTTTACAGAAGTAAAATAATTGAGATAAAGAAAGCCTATGAAACGTTGATTTCAAAGGCTTTTTTATTTTTAGTGAAATAATTGCATTTTAACTAATTAAGATTTATTCACATTAAATTTTGATATAATTATCGCAAAAGAATCTTTAAGGATAGACTATATATGAAAAAGAAAGATAACATCAATTTAGCTGAAAAAATCTCCGAAATTTCCAAGAAAATTGAAGAAGTTAAAATTACTTGTTTTTATATGCTAAGCACCGACTTATATAAAATAGAAAATAATAAACTAACGGAAATAATAACTAAGAAATTTGAAAATCATCCTGCTACAATTATGGAGTTAAGAGCTACCAAAGATAACCAACTTTTCATAAAAAAACATGACTCGTGGCGAATTCCCAAAGAGTTACAACATTTAAAAAGCAAAGTAGACGAGAAAACTAACTACTATTTAAATTTATATTTCGAAAAACTAGAAAAAGAGAAACAAAATTGTCTATATAGTTCCAAATCTAATCCATTTGTTAAATTTGTTTTTACTCCTTTAATAGAGATAGACGGGGAAGATGAATTACATTTTTTCTTTGTTACACTCACTATTTTTCAAAACGGATCAATAATAATTGAATTATTTGAAGATTTAAGGTCCTCTTTCTACACTATTGACTTTCTCCATCCATATACAATAATGAAAGCTCAAATATTTCCCGATTTCAAAAAGAAAAATAGGATATATTCTTTAAATTCTGATTATCAAGTTGATGATATATTGAAGTATATAAAAAAAGAACTTTCATCTATAAATGGAGGTTTGAAATTAACTGAGAGTACATTTATTTTACATTTTATCACAAATATGGATCAAATGAATAAAATGGAATTCTTTAAAAAAGATAAATTGTATACCTGGATGATTAATGCCCCTTATAGTCCGAAAAACGTGTCTTCTAAAAATAGATCAAAAAATTATCTAACAAACTATTTTGATTTAGATTCTATTAATTATATAAACAAAGGTGCAAATTATATCGTATGGAATAACGGCAATTCTAATAATTTTGAGTCTAATTTTCTAAAACAAGCTAGCTTCTTTTTATCTTCGGCTACTCCGTTCTTTCAGTTAGTTTGTCTAGATGAAACTATTATGGACGGACTCGAAAAATTTCAACTTTCAAATGATAAACAGCTAATTAAATTTAACGAGTGGATTCACAACTATAAAAGATCTTCTCTTTTTATCTATCGAATCAATCATAGAGCCGTTTTTGACTTGTTTACTCATTTACAAGAAAATTCTTACTTCAAGCATGATGAGTATATAGAAAAAATTAAGCAAGAAGAACTCAATCTATTAAAAGAGCGAAACCAATTTAATGAGTTACAAAAAAATAGGATTATGGAAATAATGCTTTTCATTGTTAGTTTGGTATCTATTCTTCAAGTAGTAGATATTTTTACTAATAATATAATAATTTTATCGATAAGTGCTTTGATTACTATCTCTTTATCTATTGGAGTAATCATGTATAGAAATCGCAAATGATATTTAAAAGTCCTTGAAATCAGCGTTTCATTGGCTTTTTCCTTTTATTTTTAGAGAAAAAACTGAATGTTATATATTTCTCCTAAACCAAAAATCTATCTGAAGTTTTTATGATATGTGCTGTTTCTTTGACATCTAAATCTTCTATGTAAAATAATGGATAAAATTCGGAGAAAAACTCTTATAAAGTTCCAAGAAAACCCTTACTTTTGAAAATCTTCATTTTAATGCAATAAATTTTGACAGATGCTCTACTAGCCTTTATAATAGTATTATTACTAAAATTAGGGAGAGTATGTCCATGCCAAATAATGATGAGAACAAAGGTATGTTTCGTAATTTTTTAGGTGGCTTTAAGCGTCTTATAAAAGGAGAAGAGGACGAATCATCCACTTCTGCGGCTCATAACAATGAAGGAAGTAACCCACAAGTCAATGTGAACCCAGAAGATAGAGAGAATTTCCTCATTGAGAAAGCTTTGGAATCGATCCAATACTACGACCGCTTGGATGTTATGAATATCGGTGGAGAAGAAGTAGACGAATCTCCATCTGTAGAAAGTGAAGCTAGTCTGGAGCAAGAAAAAATGGCAGCGAAAAGCCAGGCAGCTAGCACGACAGAATCTACTGAGACAAACATTTCTTCAGATTCTATGAAAAAGAGGGGCTTGAAGAGCACTGCTGATTCAATATCTCTATCATTAAGTATAGAAAGTAAAAAGGCTTCTCGTAGTTTAGAAGTAACCGAATCACAGACACAAAGTTTGGAAGTTGGGCAATCTGACAGCAAGGAAACGGATACTTCTGCTAGCTTGTCAATTGCGCAAAGTCATGCCTTCGAGCAATCAATCCTTGAAGAAAATAGAGCGTCGCTGAGCTTATCAATTTTTGAGTCTGTATCTCAAAGCATGGCCGCTGAAGAGTCTCTCAGTGCGGACAACGAAGCATCGCTGAGCTTATCTGTAGCTGAGTCGGTTTCTCAAAGCATTGTAGTCCAAGAGTCAATCAGCGCAGAAATCGAAGCATCT
Organism: Streptococcus sp. 27098_8_113; assembly: GCF_041432545.1. Taxonomy (NCBI): domain Bacteria; kingdom Bacillati; phylum Bacillota; class Bacilli; order Lactobacillales; family Streptococcaceae; genus Streptococcus; species Streptococcus sp. 27098_8_113. The sequence continues at coordinate 18,195 of NZ_JAPVZU010000008.1, forward strand.
ACCAGCTTGTCTATCGCTGAATCTGTGTCTCAAAGTATCGCGATTCAAGAATCAATCAGCGCAGAAATCGAAGCGTCTAAGAGCTTGTCGGTTGCTGAGTCTGTGGCGCAAAGCATTGCTATCCAAGAATCAATCAGCGCAGAAATCGAAGCATCGCTGAGCTTATCTGCTGCTGAGTCTGTTTCTCAAAGTATTGCTATCCAAGAATCAATCAGCGCAGAAATCGAAGCATCGCTGAGCTTATCTGCTGCTGAGTCTGTTTCTCAAAGTATTGCCATTCAAGAATCAATCAGCGCAGAAATCGAAGCATCTACTAGCTTATCTGTAGCAGAGTCTGTTTCGCAAAGTATTGCTATCCAAGAATCAATCAGCGCAGAAACGGAAGCATCTACTAGCTTATCTGTAGCAGAGTCTGTTTCGCAAAGCATCGCGATTCAGGAATCCATTAGCTCAGAATTGGAAACGTCGCTGAGCTTATCTATCGCTGAATCTGTATCTCAAAGTATCGCGATTCAGGAATCCATTAGCGCAGAATTGGAAACGTCGCTGAGCTTATCCGTGGCTGAGTCTGTATCTCAAAGCATTGCTATCCAAGAATCGATCAGCGCAAAAATCGAAGCGTCTATCAGCTTGTCCGTGGCGGAGTCTATTTCTCAGAGCGTTGCCATCCAAGAATCTATTAGTGCAGAATTGGAAGCATCGCTAAGCTTATCTGCTGCTGAGTCTATTTCTCAAAGCATCGCGATTCAAGAATCAATCAGCGCAGAATTGGAAACGTCGCTGAGCTTGTCCGTGGCGGAGTCTATTTCTCAGAGCCTTGCAATTCAAGAATCGATCAGCGCGGAATTGGAAGCTTCTACTAGCCTATCTGTAGCAGAGTCAGTTTCGCAAAGCATTGCAGTCCAAGAATCCATCAGCGCGGAAATCGAAGCGTCTAAGAGCTTGTCGATTGCTGAATCTGTGGCTCAAAGTATCGCAATTCAGGAATCCATTAGCGCAGAATTGGAAACGTCTAACAGCTTGTCCGTGGCGGAATCGGTGTCTCAAAGCATTGCTATCCAAGAATCAATCAGTGCAGAAATCGAAGCGTCTACTAGTCTGTCGATAGCTGAATCTGTATCTCAAAGCATTGCTATTGAAGAATCAATCAGTGCAGAGAACGAAGCATCTACAAGCTTGTCTGTAGAGGAATCCCAAGTCTTAGATAGAGCTATTGAACAGTCTATTATCACGGAAAACGAAGTGTCTACGAGCTTGTCTATCGTAGAATCAGAGGCGCTAAGCAAAGCAATTGAACAATCTATTAGTGCAGAAAATGAAGCGTCTATCAGCCTGTCTGTGGCTGAATCCCAAGCCTTAAGTCGAGCAATTGAACAATCTATTAGCGCGGAGAACGAGGCATCACTAAGCCTATCTGTGACGGAAAATGAAATTCAAAGCATCGCTATTGAACAGTCTATCAGCCTAGAAAATGAAGTATCTACTAACCTGTCTATGGCGGAATCCGAGGCGAAAAGCGTGGCCGTAGAGCATTCTATCAGCTTGGAACAAGAACAGTCACGCAGCCTATCTATCGCAGAATCACAATCACAACATGCGGCGGTGGAACAATCTCGCAATCTGGAACAGGAATATTCATACAGTCTGGCGGCTGCGGAATCTAGAACCAAAAGAGATACTATTGAGCAGTCTACCAGCTTGGAGCAAGAACAATCATTTAGTTTATCTACTGCAGAATCTAAAATCCTCAGCAGAGCCGTTGAACAATCAATCAGCGTCGAACAGGATCATTCATTCAGCATTTACCTTGCCCAATCTGAAGCCCAAAGTAAGATTATTGAGCAGTCTATCAGCCTAGAGCAAGAACAGTCACGCAGTCTATCTGTTGCGGAATCGCAATCACAAAGTATCGCTATTGAGCAATCAATGAGCGTGGAAAGAGAGCGTTCAATCAGTCTATCTATCGCTGAATCACAGTCACAAAGAATGATCATTGAACAATCAATCAGTGCAGAGAGAGCCCATTCGATCAGCCTGTCTGCTGCCGTATATCAATCGCAAAGCATGGCTTCTGAGTTCACTACTGTTACACAGAATCTATCAACCTTGGCCATGATTACTAAGAGACATAAAAAATAAGCTCAGAACAAGCAGCGAATGAATACTGAAAGGAACTAATATGATTAGAAATATTCTATCAAGTAATGGTAAAAGTCTAGGAATCACCGACATCCTGCCCCAGTATGGTGAAGACTATCGTCTCTCTGTCATGGACGGAACAGTTGACTATCGAACAATCCCCTTAGGAGCCTACGATTTATTCAAACAAGGCTCCAGCAAACAGGATTATCTGGCAGATATTGAAAAAATTAAAACAATGGGCTTCAATACCTACCAGCTGTCCTTTTCATGGACTCGCCTCTTTCCGACAGGAGAAGAGCGGAGACCCGATGCTAAGGTCCTTGCTTTCTATGAGTCAATTATCGATGCACTGCTCGAGAATGACATTGAACCAATTGTAAGCCTGTCTCATTTTGATTTCCCTCTCCATTTGTATGAAAAATACGGAGCATGGAAAAGCCGGCAAATGATTGCCATGTATGAAAAGTATTGCGAAGCCGTTTTGACCCACTTTAAAGAAAAAGTCACTTACTGGATTACCTTTAAAGAAATGAGCGCTCTGTCTTATTTGCCATTCTTAGGCGCTGGGCTACACTTTGACAGCACAGAAAACCAAGAACAACAAATTTGGCTGGCTGCCCACCATCAGCTAATCGCATCCGCAAATATGGTTAAGCTCGGTCAAACCATCAATCCAACCTTCCAATTCGGTAGCTTGATTACCATCAATAGTGACTCTCACCAAGAAAATCACTCAGCTACTGATGCCTTGGGCCATGAGTTGAACAGACGTAAAAACTACATTTTTACAGATGTGCAGACCAAGGGACACTATCCAAATCACTTCCTTCGCTACATTGAGCGAAATCAGCTTGATCTGGGCATTACGGAAGAGGATGTCTTCGCCTTAAGGGAAGGCATCGTGGACTTTGTTGCCTTCTCACATTATGCGGCGGAAAATATCCAAGATTTGTTTACCAACAAATATGTCCGCAAAAATGTAGAAACTTGCCTTGCACAACCTGTCCTTCTTCGAATTGCCATGTCTGAGCTATATGAGCGCTACCACAAGCCTCTCTTGGTCATTGAGACTTGTTCTGAGGTCTCTGACCATCCGCAATTAGCTAAGAATATTCAAGACAACGTTCAAGAAATTATTAAATCCGTTGAGATTGACGGGATTGAGTTGCTTGGCTACACACCATTTAGCTGGAGCGATGTAAATATCTAGGATCCAGTCTCAAGCTCAAAACATAGAAAAAATCTCCCTAAGAAAGTGAATAATCACTTGTGGGGAGATTTTTGATGTTTTAGAAGAGCAATCAAAGCCTTAATCTTTTCCTTTGCTATCTCTAAAAATCCGATAGCTAGTCTCAGCGACAGGCAGGCCGATGATGGTGTGCATATCACCTGTAATTGAGCGGATAAAGCGAGGATCCAGCTCCTGAAAGCCATAAGCACCCGCCTTATCCAGCGGACGCTTGTCATGCAGATAAGCCTCGATGACAGGCTCTAATTCTGGGTAATAATCCACAAAGTCCACCTGCGCCACGGTGTAAAAAACTTCTAGAAAATCCTGCATACGTAGGCAGACCGAGGTCACTACATGGTGGCTCTTGCCAAAGTAAGAGCGAAACATCCGACTGGCTTCAGCTAAATCCTGTGGTTTATTGTAAATCTGATCATCCACTACGACGATGGTATCAGCCGAAATATAAAGAGTCTCGGCTTCTAAGTCCAAATCAGACTTGGCCTTGGAAATCTCACAGCAAATCTTGGCTGCCTTGGTCAGAAAGTCCTGATCATCGATGCTTGCCATACAATGCTCTTCGATAGCTCGCTCGTCCACTTCTACAAACTGAATCTCTGGATTCAAAAAGCTCAGCAATTCCTTGCGTCTGGGCGATGTAGACAGCAGGACAAAGCGGCGAATCTCTCCTTTTTCACCTTCCCTTTGGTAGTCAAAAACCGTCTTCATGATTGTCCTCCCGTGTCCTTTAATTGAAAGAGTTCATCCACCCGCAAATCAAAAACTTGAGCGATTTTTAAAGCCATCTCTAGCGAGGGATTGTAGCGATTATTTTCCAAATGCAAGATCGTTTCGCGCCGCATTCCAATGCGGTCCGCTAATTCCTGCTGGGTCATGCCTCTGGATTCGCGGACAGATTTAAGATTGGTGATAATATTGCTTTCCTTGGCCATTTTTAACCTCTCTTTTCAAATAAGAAGAAGACAAATCCAAAGAGCAAAACCAAGACACCAATCATGATGAAAAATATTCCAGCATTGACTGTGATAGATCCTACATTAGCACTGATCCCTGCAAGCACCAGCAAAGTTGCTATACAGATGGCAAACATCAAAGTCGCTGCTTTTGCTAGATTGGCATAAAAGCGCTCGTCTGCTCTCTCCTTGACCTTTTTCAAGGCAAAAAATAAAAGAAAGAGAAACTGGATAGCGAGGAGGCTTCCCAAAGCAATGTGCTTTATAATGGGCGGATTGGTGCTCGGAGTCCACAACCAAATTCCGACAGTATAAATAGAGGTTGCCGAAAGCGTTAGTAGATTATAAAATTTCATGGTCAGATCATAGACCTGCTTTTCTTGAACTTCTTTCATCTTCTTAGGCCATGGTTTCATGTGAAACCAAGACCAGATACTCACGAGCTGACCTAAACTTACTAAACCGACAATCATCCACTTGGCTGGCCAGTTGAGATTGCTGGGAGCAAAGAAAACGGTAAAATCAATAAAGAGAGCGGTGGCGACCATCAAAATGAGGCCAGCCATTTTTTGACTTTTTTTCATGATAGACTCCTTTCGTGTGTTAGAAATATTTAACACCCTTTATGTTATAAATATATCACATACAAGAATAAAAGACAAGCATTTATGTGCTATTTGAGAATTTTTTTATTTCCGCAAACAAAAGCCCCAGAATTTCTCTGGGGAGCTGGCTTATTCTTTACTAATACAATATTCTTGGTGTTCCTGCAAGCTTTCATCGGTCTGAATGGTCACTTTGGCAATGCCGTAAGCTAAGAGCTTTTGGCGCAGGACAGCCTGCGTTTCAGCCAGCAAATTGGGATTTTCCAGACAGATATGAAGCATGGCAAATTTTTCCAAGCCATCTGTTGTCCAAACATTGAGCTGGGTGATGGCTCGCACATTTTCCAGCGCTGCTATTTCCTGATAAAGCTGACTAAGATCCACATCGCTGGGCACATGGTCTAGGAAGATCTGGATATTCTCCCAAAATTTTGGCAGCGCCTTGCTGAGAATAAAGCCTGCGATGACGAGAGAAAGCAGCGGATCCAGGAAATACCAATCGGTGAAGCGCAAAATAAGAGATACGAGAATAACCGCTAGCCAGCCCAAAATATCCTCAAGAAAATGCAGACTAAGAATGGATTCATTGTGGCTGTGGCCATGGCTGACTACTCTGCTAGCTGCTGTATTAACGGCAATAGCAACAATTCCCAAAACCAACATGCCATCATAATTTACCTTCTCAGGAGCGAATAATTTAGGGACATTTTCCACGATTACCAAGGTCGAACCGATCAGCAAAATCACTGAGGTCAAGAGGGCACCCAGCAGGCTGTAGCGTTTATATCCTAGGGTATAGTTGCGGTCTTCTTTTTTTGTGGAAATCTTCTCAAAAAGAGTCGATAGGCCAATAGCCAAGGCATCTCCTGTATCGTGAATTGCATCTGCTAAGACAGCACTGGAATGAAAGAGAAGGCCAAAGATAAACTCAATAATAGCAAAAGAAAAGTTCAAGAGAAAAGCGATTGTCATATTTCTACTGGATTTCATGTGAACCTCCTTATTTATTTTCCTAAAATAATGCGATTTATGGTATAATCTAATCAATACCGAACACTCTGTTCAATTATATTATCCACTATTATCAGAAAGGAAACAAGAGCCAGTTCATGCCCTTTGTCTCTTAGCAGACAAAAAGCTCTTTTTGTACGGAATTTCCATGGATAGACGAGTAAAAAAATCACGCGCAGCCATTTACCAATCCTTTATCAGCCTGCTCAATCAGAAAAGCTACGAAAGCATCACCGTTCAGGAAATCATTGATCTAGCAGATGTGGGCCGCTCCACCTTCTATAGCCACTTTGAGACCAAGGAAACCCTGCTAGAGGAACTCTGCCAAGAGCTCTTTCAGCATACCTTTATCGAGCGCTCTGAAGGACGCGATTTGTTTGAAGCGACAGCCCATATTTTCCAGCACTTTCGGAAAAATCAGGATCGGATAGCCACCCTTCTTCTAGCTAAAAATACTTATTTCATCAACCGCCTGAAAATCGAGCTTGAGCGCTATCTCTTTCCCATGATTGAGCAGAAATTATTGCAGAAAAAAAGCCATCTGCCAGACAACTTTTTAAAAAATTATGTGACGTCAACTTTTGTAGAGACGGTCAGCTGGTGGTTGCAGCAACGAAATCAGGTTGACGAAGACACTATTTCTCACTATTTTCTGGACTTGATGGACTAAGCCGCAATTCGCCTATCATTTTCTGAAAAGATATGGTATAATCGTTCCTTGACGTACGAAAGGAGATTGACTATTTATGAAAAAAGAACACTCACCATTTTTAATTCCAGGTATAGTGATGATCGGGATAGCACTACGGGCTCCTTTTACTGTTTTGCCTATCGTTCTGACAGACATTGCGGAGGGGCTACAGGTTCCAGTTAGCTCCCTGGGCCTCTTGACCAGTCTGCCTTTGATTATGTTTGCCCTCTGCTCTATCTTTGCTCCGCGCTTAGCACAAAAGATGAGCTTGGAAAAGCTGTTTGCTCTTGTGCTAGTCGTCCTAACTCTAGGCTCGCTGATTCGCGTGTTTAATCTTCCCTTACTCTATACGGGAACTATTATTTTAGGAGCGGCTATTGCGGTCTTAAACGTCCTTCTTCCGAGCTTGATTCAGGCCAATCAGCCGCATCGTGTCGGTCTTTTGACGACTCTTTATATCACATCGATGGGGCTGTCGATCACGATTCTGTCTGCTCTGGCTGTTCCCATCGTTCAAATGAGCTCTTGGCAAGGTCTCATTTGGGTATCGACCCTGATTTGCTTTGTGATTCTTCTGGTTTGGTTGCCCAATGTCAAATATAGCCATCGCTTGGCGGCTAAACAGCAAGGAAAGCAGGAGCAAGGAGCGCTTCTGAAAAATCCAAGAGTCTGGGCCTTGATTTTATTTGGTGGCTTACAGTCACTACTCTTTTATACCAGTATGACTTGGTTGCCAACCTTGGGGCAGCAAGCTGGCCTTTCTACTGATACGACCGGACTACTAGCAGCGGTCTTTTCTCTGATTAGCCTGCCCTTTTCAATGACAATTCCTAGTTTGACAGCGCGCTTGAAAGCTCGTCAACGTCTGGTCATGATTAGCCTGGTTTCTGCGGCAGGTCTGATCGGTATTACCATGCTCTTGATTCGGACAGATTCCTTTGCTTATTGGCTGATTCTTAATCTGCTCATTGGTATGTCTGTCAGCGCCCTCTTCCCCTATCTCATGGTGACCTTCTCCCTCAAGACCTCTACACCTGCGCAAACGGCTCAACTATCTGGACTGGCTCAAACTGGAGGATATATCCTAGCCGCCTTCGGCCCAAGCCTCTTTGGCTACAGCTTTGATTTGTTCCATTCTTGGACACCAGCTATCCTCATCCTCCTCGGACTGACCGTTATCATGACCATGAGCCTCTTTTACATAGAAAAATTTGATAAGATTCTATAAAACTTCTGATTCTCCATCAGGAGTTTTTTGCTGCCAAGTTTCTTGTAATTGCCGAAATTCACTTGAAATCATCTTTCCTCATCTTACTTGCTTGATTTTTTTGCTTATAACATAATTTCAAAAGGATTTTCCATATTTTTGATAAAAACACTTATATTTCATTATAAATACTTGCATATACTTATAAAATGACTTATAATGAACTTATAAAGAAGCAGAAAGGATGAAAAAGATGTATCAAGAGCAGCGGCTTTCAAAAATGCTGGAACTTTTAGAGGACAAAGGACAACTGGCAGCTAAGGACATGGTGGATTATTTTCAGGTTTCTAAGGACACTATTCGCCGTGATTTTTCAATTTTGAGCGAGCGAAAACTAGTCCAGCGCACCCATGGCGGGATTATTCCTTTAGAAACTAGTCGGCAAATTCCCTCTTTCAACGACCGTGTCGGCCAACTAAACCAAGAAAAAAAGGCCATTGCTCACAAGGCTCTGGACTTTCTCAAACCCAATCAGGTCAATTTCTTTGATGTGTCGACGGTGGTTCTTAAGCTGGCTCAGAAAGTTCAGCAACCGATGACAATTTTTTCTCATTCTTTGGATAATGCCATCATGCTGAGTGACCAAGAGCAGGTTGCTTTCCATCTTTTAGGTGGGAAGTTCTATCCGAGAAATCGTTTTTACTACGCCCTCAATGAAGCCGAGCTGCTCAGAGATATTTCTTTTGATCTAGCTTTTATCGGAGCTGCAGGGCTGAAAAATGGCCAAATCAGCTTTGAAGATCAGGAAGATGCCTATCTGAAGAAGCTAGCTCTCAAACAGGCCAAGACAAAGATTCTGCTGGCCGAGCAGGCCAAAGTTAAGAAAGAATCAACCTATATTTTAGGAAATATCAGCGATTTTGACTACTGGATCACCGATCAAAAACCTAGCCCTGAGCTAGAAGCTCTTCTGGCTGGGAAAGTCACCATTATTTACTAGCTCGACAAGATTTCATTTTGTAGCTTATGGAGGAAGCAACCATGACCAAGCAAGATATTCGTTTGATTATCAGCGACATTGACGGCACAATTCTCGATGACCAGCACCAAGTAGATCCGCAGCTGAGGGAGCAGATTCCCTTGCTAAAAAAAGAAAACATCCCTTTTGTTCTAGCCTCTGCCCGCTCTCCTCTGGGCATGGAGCCAATTGCGCGCAAGCTGGGACTGGGTGATAACCCACTAGCCTGCTACAACGGTGCTCTGGTCATCAAGGGTGATCCGCAAAATTACGAGACCATTATCGAGCATCCATTGGATAAAAAAGAAATTCGCACTTTTCTGGAGTTGGTCAAAACTAAGTTTCCTAGTGTTTCCATCAATCTCTACTCTGGCAAAGATTGGATTGCTGACCGTTTGGACAAGTGGGTGCAGATTGAAGCCGAGATTACAGGTGAGCAGCCTCTTATTCAAAATGTTCTACTGCCCGTTCTAGATATGCTCATTCCAGCCCATAAGCTGCTGTTGATTGATGAAGCAGCTGTTATCCAGCAGCTCCATGCCTACTTGCAAACGATAGATTTTCCAAATACAGCCTTCTACCTGTCCAAGGACAACTATTTGGAAGTCACACATAAACAGGTGTCAAAAGAGCAGGCCCTTCTAGAAGTGGCCAAACACTACCAGATTCCGCTGGAGCAGGTCATGACGATTGGAGACAACTTCAATGACCTTCCAATGCTGCGACTGGCTGGTCTGGGAGTTGCCATGGGCAATGCCCCTGAAGCAGTTAAAGCTGAGGCAACAGTCGTCACTAAAAGCAACAACCAGCATGGGGTCGCCAAAGTTATTGAGGAATATGTTTTACTATAATGCAAAAAAATCTGCCCTTGAGCAGATTTTTTTATTGATGGTAATCATAGGCAAGGCGAGGGCTGCCATCTGGCAAATAAATCGTACCACACTGGCTAAAACCGTAGCGGCGAATGGCTGACTGCATCGGATGGTTATCTTCATGCGTATCGATGCGGAGATAAGGAATCTGCTGCAAGCAAAAGTCAAAACATTGATGAGCCAGACCCTTTACTTGTCCATTTGAAGCGATACGATGGATTGTACCGTAAGGCTCTGAAAAATGCCAAGCACCTTCAATCTCTTGGTAGGTTGGATCTGGTCCGATGATGAACGCAAAGGTTCCAACAACTTGCCCAGCCTCTTCAAAGACATAGCAGTGACCTACCCGAATATCTTCCTCTACCAGCTGACGATTCGGATAGGAAGCTGGCCACTGACTGAGATTTCCCATAGTCCGCATAAACTCCCTAGCCTGCTCAAAAATTGCTAAAATTGCTGGTATATCTTGCATTTCCGCCAAGCGAATCATGACTTCTCCTTTCAGCTTGCATTCTTATTTGACAAATTCCTCGTAGTTACCCGTGTAATTAGCCCACTCCTTACTGAAGAATTTTTCATTGATCTGATAATTCGGAGCAGGTTGAGGATTAGACACAAAAGGATCGACAGCCTTGTCGAAGGCCAGCCAACCATTCCAGCCCATGTGGATCGTGTCCTGCATGAAGTAAGGCTTATCGCCGTCCTTAGAAAAGTCAGCAATATTTGTAAAGCCTTGACTCTCCAGCTGGAACTTAATCTTCTCAACTGTCCGCTGGTACATCTCTTCGCTCAGTCCAGTATAGGCCATCCATTTGGCATTGACCGGTGGAATGACAAAGATGACATTGGTTTTTGATTTGGCAAATTGTTCCAAAACTAGCTGCAAATCATTGTACTCAGGAGACTTTTCGTAAGACTGTTTGGATTGGAATCCTTTGAACTTCTTGATTTTTCTAGCCAAACGCTTCTTATAAAAGTCGTTATCGATCCCTAAATCATTGTTATTGGTCTGCTTGACAGCATCTGCAGTAGCCAGTTTTTCCAATTCTTCATAGGAGAATTCATCTGGAAGACGGGAAAGCTGAGGTAAAACCTTCGTGTCATAGTTGCCATTATTACCAGCAGCAAATGTACTGAAAAATGCATCCTCCCGCTGATAAATCCGGCTCATAGTATGGATATACTGCTGCTCAAAAGAAGTCAGTTGGCTTCCATCGGCCACTTTCCTGACAATATCCCCCATAGCAATGTTGGGATAGAGCTGCAAAAGCCGCTGGGCCGCATACTGAGCGCCTACGCCACCGTCCTGCCAACTGAGAAAGCCAGCTAGCTGGTCGCTATTGAAATACTGCTGAAAAGCTGCTGCATCATAGCCTTTTTTAGTAAACCATTGCGGAGAAACGACATAGACAGCCGTCTTATTTTCCAGCTCAGAGGTCATCTGCTGCATCCCAAAATATTGGTTGAGCGAAGCCGCCCCCCGCTGCCCTAGAAAATAAGGTCGGTAATTGCGGTCATACTTCTCGGCCAAAACAGCTGGGTGCATGCTGTCAAAGCGCAGCCATTCGCTGGAGCCAAAGTAGGGCACAAAACGGGTATCTTGATCTGTCAGGGCCGTCATTTTTTTGCTACGGCTTTTGAACGTTTCTGCTGTAAGGGTCACAGCTGCCCGCTTCTCTGCTTCCACATCGTGCTTTTTCTCAAGCGGATAGAAGAAAAAGAGCAGGGCGACCATGACCAAGGCGCAGAAGACCGGCCCCAGAATCAGCCAGAGTCGTTTAAGCATTACGAAGCTCCGTTACACCTTCAACGATTTTATTGGCTGTATTCCAGTCATCGCGACCAAATTCTGATACTGGCACGCGGATATCAAAACGGTTTTCCAGCTCAACAATCAGCTCTACTGTCCCCATGCTGTCCAAAACGCCAGCATCAAACAAGTCCTCGTCCATCATGTCCGAAACATCTTCCATAAATAATTCGTCAATAATTTCAATTACTTCTGCTTTTACATCCATTATAGTTTCCTCGTTTTACATTTTATTTTTTAAACCAAAGGTCATTCAAAAATCCTGAGAAGATCAAGAATGAGAACATGACAACATGGAAGGTGATAACAACCCCCAGTGCTTGGGTCCACTTGTTGTCAGGCAGGGCTGGCAGTCCCTTGCTTTTACGCTCTTTATTGATGGTCTTTTTCTTACGGAGCCAAGCGTCATTGACCACCAAACCCAGACCGTGGAAAAGACCATAGGCGATATAGTACCAGGTCACACCATGCCAGAAGCCCATGACCAACATATTGATTATATAGGCTACACTGGAAGTCGTATTGCGGTTTTTAAAGACCTTGTTGCGCATGAGCACCATGACCAGACGCATAAAGACAAAGTCTCGGAACCAGAAGGACAGGCTCATGTGCCAGCGATTCCAGAATTCCTTCAAATCGCGTGAAACAAAAGGCTTGTCAAAGTTGATAGGACTCTTGATGCCCATAAGATTGGAAATGGCCACCGCAAACATCGAATAACCAGCAAAGTCAAAGAAGAGATCCAGACCAAAGACATACATGACGCCTAGCGTTCCCAGATTGAAGAAACCGCCAGTATAGAGGGCGTAGGTCTTGACATGCCCTAAAATCATGTGGCCAAAGATATGAGCCAGTACAAACTTATAGAGAAAGCCCAGCATGATATACTTGACCGACTGCTCCAGCATATCTAGAAGCTCATCGCGCTCTGGTATCTGGAGATAATTTTCATTGAAACGCTTGAAACGATCAATAGGACCACTAGAAAAAGTGGGCATAAAGAGCATAAAGCGGAGGAATTCCCAGAGGCTGAAATCAGTCAGCACGCCATCCCTCAGCTCAATAATCATACCAACTGAGCGGAAGGTCAAATAGGAAATTCCCAAAAAGCCAAAGAGTGATTGATGGCCACTAATAGCTGGCTCGACCTTAACCCAGAATAGGGGCAGAACCGCCAATGCTGTATGCAAATAAAATATCCACTTGCTGTCCTGCTTTTTGCGGTAGAATTTATAAGAATAGACCCAGACCGTCTGCCAGACAACATAAAAGAGCAGGGCATAGAGCTGCGCCAGACTAGGACCTGTCAGCATCAAGACGATAAAAGCCAAGCTAACTAAGGCTTCGTAGACCGAGAAGCGTTTCTTAAAGAAAAGTCCGATAAAGATTGGCAAAACAGCCAAGATAAGATAAAGGAAATACTGTGGGTCTCCGTAAGGCTCCAGATGAGGAAGCTGTTTCAAGAAATCCATCATGACTTGTTGACCTCACTAATCAGCTCCTTGATATCAATCTTGCCGTTTGGTGTTAGGGGCAGAGATTCCCGATAGAGGAACTTAGATGGCATCATATAAGACATCATGATATCCTGTAGATCCTCTTTGATAGCCTTGGTAATATCGATTTCGCGGTCAAATTGCTCCGCAACACCGTCTTTCAAAATAACGTAGGCCAATAAGTTTTGAACCTTGTGGTCCTTATTGTAGCGTGGCACTGCTACTGCCGCCTCGATATACTTGGATTTGTTGAGGTTTTGAGACACATCCTCTAGCTCGATGCGATAGCCGTTAAACTTAATCTGGAAGTCCATACGACCGCCGTAGAGTAGGAGGCCTTCATCAGTCATCGTACCCACATCGCCTGTATGATAGGCTGGCAGCCCTTCAAATTCAAAGAAGGCTTCAGCTGTCTTTTCAGGATTGTTGAGGTAGCCCTTGGATACGGCTGGTCCACAGACAATGATTTCGCCCTGCTGACCATTTGGCAATTTTTGCCCATTTGCATCGATGACAAAGGTTGGAGAATCTTCCTTGGTATAGCCGATTGGCAGACGCTTGAGGGTCGCTAACATCTCATCTGTGATAGCAACTGCAGACAGAGCCACTGTTGCTTCGGTTGGGCCGTAAGCATTGATAATACGAGCCTCAGGGAAACGCTCCCGCAATTTCTGAGCTGTCTTGACTGTCAGCTCCTCCCCATCAAAGTAAAAATGCGTAATACCTGGCATCTTTTGGCTGTTAAAATCTTCCGAAAGCATGGCCATATCCGCAAAGGACGGTGTAGAAGTCCAGATTGCTACAGGCAAGCTAAGAATCGCTTCAAATAGCTGCTTGAAGTCCTGAGTCAGACTAGAAGGCAGGGCATAGAGAGTCCCTCCCAACGCCAAAGTCGGTGCCCAGTACATAACTGACAAGTCAAAAGAATAAGGCGGTTGCGCCAGCATTTGCGGACGGCTGGGTGTCGCAAATTCCTTGTCTGTAATCATCCAGTTGGTAAAGCTGAGCAGGTTATCATGAGAGATTTGCACACCCTTAGGTTTGCCAGTCGTACCAGAAGTAAAGATGATGTAGTAATTATCATCACCCTTGACAGGATGGCTCATCTCATAGGCAGTCTTTTCTGCGTAAGCCGCTCGAACCTCTTCCAGACTGAGAATGGCTGCATCTGTATCAGCCAGCGGAAAATCCGCAATGGCAATAATCAGGCTTGGTTCAGCTACTTCCAAAATAGCAGTCACGCGCTCCAAGGCTGAATGACTATCAATAGGAATATAAGCATGACCAGTCTTGGTTAAGGCCACAAAAGTAGCCAACATTTCATATTCCTGACCACCGTAAACAACCACTGGTGACTTGGGAGCCAGCCCCAAGCTATCAATCTTGGCTGCCAGTGCATCGGAGTCAGCCTTTAGATCTCCGTAAGTATGAACTTGTCCTAGGACATTGTAGACAGGGAAATCTGGCTGCGTCTGAGCAAAGTGCTCAATCGCTTCAATCATATCTGTAATTGCTGTATTTGACATGTGTATAGTACTCTCTTACATTAAAATTCATTGTAGATAAAGCCACCTTGACCTTGACCAAGATAACTAAAGAAATAAAGCAGGGCTACGAAAATCACAAAGTATAGCAATGTCTGCCCTACAAACTTATAAATCGTCTTATATTTCGTCATTTCATTCACTCTTATCTTTTTTAGATAGACATAGATTATTTTACCATTTTATAGAGAAAGATTTCAATATAAAAGCTATCAATTGTGTAAAGTTCTTGTAAGGAAATAAGGAGAAAAAGAGTTACTTCCCTTATCTTTCAAGGGTGAAATCCTTTTCAAAATCTATAAGTGAAATTTCTATATATTACTTGACTTTTTGTTCAAAAGGGGTTATCCTATATGTAGAAAGTTTATATATAATATTTTTATATATAGGAGGTAGTGCATGTATTTCCCTACATCTTCTACCCTGATAGAATTTCTGATTTTAGCGATTTTAGATAAAGAAGATTCCTATGGCTACGAGATTAGCCAGACTATCAAGCTCATTGCCGATATTAAGGAGTCCACGCTTTATCCTATCCTGAAAAAATTGGAAAAGAGTCAGTATTTAGCGACTTACTCTCAGGAATATCAAGGTCGAAAACGAAAATATTATTCTCTGACCCCAACAGGTCAGAAACAACTGGTCAGCCTCAAAAATGAATGGGAGCTTTATGCCAGCATGATTAAGGGCATTATCGAAGGGAGTGTTCGCCATGACAAGAACTGAATATCTAGCCCAGCTAGAAAAATATTTAAAAAAGTTGCCAGCAAAAGACTATCAAGAAGCCATGGACTACTTCACCGAGTACTTTGACGAGGTCGGTCCAGAGGGAGAGGCAGCAGCTATAGCTGAGCTGGGCAGCCCCAAAGAAGCGGCTCACGAGATTATCATCAATCTTCTGGACAAGAAAATAGAAGAAGATAGCCAAGAAGCTAGCTCCGTCAAAAATAGTAAGCAGATCGTCCAGGTTGCTATTCTGTCCATCTTGGCGGCTCCACTAGCAATTCCTCTATTAATTTTGGCTTTGACTTTGATTTTCACTTTCTTCCTCCTCGTCAGTGTCCTTGCTTTTGTCATGGTCGTCTTTACCTTTGCTATGCTTCTCCTAGGGGCTAGTCTGATTTGGGACAGCCTGACTCTCGGCATGGGCACTTCTATTCCTGCTTTTGCCCTTAGTTTGGGGATGAGCCTCTTAGCCTTCGGACTTGCTGGACTCTTCTATCTCAGCATTGATCCTATCCTTCGCTTTATCAAACTGAGTTTTGTCAAACTCGCCCAAGCCTTGGCCCAGAAAGGAGGCCGTCATGTTTAAAGTAAGAAAAACCGTGTTCAGCATTGCGATTACTACCTGTCTGCTGGGTCTAGGCCTGTTACTAGTAGGCCTGGCCAGTGGAGGTCTGCAGGATCTAGTAAGGAGCTCCGTTTCCAGCGCCAAGATGGCCAAGCAAGAAGAAACCTATGATAATATCCATTCCCTAGACCTAGAGCTCAACAATCGCTCGGTCGTAATTGGAGAATCGCCCGATGATAAGGTTCACTTGACCTATTATCAAGGAGACGGCAAGATAACTGAAAAAGTAGCTACTAAAGCTAAAAACGGAAGTTTATACATTCAGGAAGCCAGATCTTTTATCAACATTAGCAGTGGTCTACGCTCTTTACTGGGCTTGATAGATGGAGAATTAGAAAGGACTCAACAAATCACTCTAAGCCTACCTAAGGGAAGGAACTTGGAGCAGGTCAAGGCCAGTTTAGCTAATGGCAGCCTATCAATCAATGACCTGACAATCAAAAAATTAAAAGCCGATCTCAGCAATGGCTCTATCGAACTCAGTCAGAGCCAAATTAAGAGCGGTAGCATTGAAAGTGCTAACGGTAGCATCGAGCTAGTCCAAACCAGCCTGACCGATACTCAAATCAGTCTCTCCAACGGTAGTATCACTAGTGATAAACTGATTCTCAAGGGCAACATCAACATGTCCAGCGACAATGGCTCCATCGATCTCCATCTCGCCGAAGAGACCTACAAAGCCATCTCACTAGACCTGCAAACAGACCTAGGTGACATTGAACTGCCCAAGGATATACAGACCAGCTACGACCGAGAGGACTTCATAGGCGATCGGGTCATTCATACCAATGAACAGGCTCAAGCCAAGCTGACCGCCCGCACCAGCACCGGCAGCATTGAGATTAGTCATTAAAAATAGAACGGAGCCTGATTGGTTCCGTTTTTTATGGTCAAAATGGTAAAATAAGATAGAGAGGTGTTTCAAATGACAAATTATAAATGGATATTTTTTGATATTGGTTCTACTTTAATTAATGAAGAGAAAGCTTATCAAGATAGGATTGAACAAGCAATTGCAGGAACAAATATCACTTATGATGCATTTTATCAGCGGATGCTACTATCATTTAAAGAGGGGCAAAAGGGAGATTTAATAGCGTTACAAGAGTTTGGTCTAGAACGTCCGAAATGGAACTCTGAACTAGAAACACTTTACCCAGATACAAAAACGGTCTTAGAAATACTACATAATCGCTATAAAATAGGTATTATCGCTAATCAACTACCCGGCTTAGAGGAGCGATTAGAAAAGTTTGCTATCAGTCAATGGATTGATCTGATTATCTCATCAGCTGACTGTGGATTTTCCAAACCTAGTTCTGAAATTTTTCAACTAGCCCTTCAACAAGCTTCATGTTCTGCTTCACCTGCTATTATGATTGGTGACAGACTTGATAATGATATTGTGCCAGCTAAGGCATTAGGCATGAAAACTATTTGGATAAAACAAGGATTTAGTGCATATAGTCCAATCCAATCACCGTCAGAAGAACCTGATTTTACTATAAATTCCTTATCGGACTTGCTAAAAATTCTCTAACCCCACCTTTACTTCCTATAACCTTTATGTTATGATACTCTATAAAATTTACCACAAGGAGGTCCTCATGAAAAAACTCACACCTGGCATGCACATTCGGGTCGTCAGCCCCTCGTCGTCAATCGAACACATTGGAGGCTTTGAGGCCAATCTAGTCGCCAAGGAGCGCTTGGAAAAGCTAGGATTTACCGTGTCTTTTTCGGAGCATTATCTAGAAAATGATATGTTAGGTTCTGCCTCCATCGAAAGCCGGGTGGCAGACATTCATGCTGCCTTCTCAGATGACTCCGTTGATGCTATTCTGGCCACTATCGGAGGTTTTAACTGCAATGAGCTCCTGCCCTATCTGGACTTTGAATTGATTGCTAGTAATCCTAAGATTTTCTGCGGCTACTCAGACACAACAGCCTTGCTCAACGCTATCTATAGTAAGACTGGTATGAAAACCTACATGGGACCGTCCTACTCTAGCTTTAAGATGGATGCCCTGCAGGACTATCAGACCGAGAGCTGGCTCAAGGCCGTCAGCCAGACTTCTTATGAATTGACTCCTAGTGAAAAATGGGGCGACAATGCTTGGTATCTGCCCGATGCGCCACTGACCTTCCATGAAACGGAGTGGAAAGTCTATCATCACGGACAAGCCCAAGCCACTGTTATCGGCGGTAATCTCTCCACCTTCTCACTTCTGCGCGGAACACCCTATGCCCCAACAGATGAAAACTATGTCCTCTTTGTTGAAGAGGCGGAGGAAGATGATTATGTGGAATTTGACCGCAATCTTGCCGCCCTCCTTCAGGCCTATCCCAACCCACAGGCCCTTCTCATCGGCCGCTTTCCAAAAGAATGCCAGATGACAGAGGAGCTGCTCTTTTATATCTTGGATAAACATCCGATTCTCAAACAAATTCCCGTTCTTTATGACTTGGACTTTGCCCATACTCAGCCACTCTTTACCATTACCATCGGTGCTCAAGTGACCGTGGATACGGAGACGATGTTGATCAGAATTGATGAATAAACAAGAAACGACCTCCAAACAAAAGGTCGTTTTTGATATCTAAAAGTCATGAATCATCTCTAAACAGCGCTCCAAATCCACATCCCGCTCCAGATGCTCAACTGTCCAGGGAATAAGGATGTCTGGTTCAATCCCCTTGTCTGTCATCCCCTGTCCCTTATCAAGTGCTAGAGCGCGTGAAGTTGGAAAGTTCAAACTATAATCACCATAATCTACCTGACAGCAGTTGGAATAATCTAGTATTCCAAGAGTCGGGCGCCCCAGAACCGTCACCTTAGGAAACCATTTCATCATCTGGACAAAATTGTCTCCCGACGAAGCACAGTAGACATCTGCCAAGACAAAAATCTTCTCAGGATGGCTTCCTCCTTTCACATTAGAAAACATTTCCCTGTCCTCGCCTCCAAATTTGACATAGCCTTTGCCCCGATTGGCCTGCAGGTCTTGCATGATTATCTCCAACAAATCCTTCGTCTCCTGCTTAATCCCTTCCTGCTGCACGTAGGCTTCAAAATCTTTCAAACGCAGGTCGACATTCCGCTCTGTGTAGAGAATTTCCATCCCTTCATCAGTCCAGTCCAAGTCAGAATAGACTTGCCCCTCAGAAAGAGCATAGTGGAGCAGGGGAAAATACAGCGAGTCCATCCCGCCAGTATTTTGACGAACATCAATCACCAGACAAGCAGCCCTCTTGATAGTATCTTGTGCTTCCTGATAGAGTTTGTTGATGGCTTTCTCGTTCCTAAAGTCATCCAAACGGAGATAAATAACACCCTTTTCTAACTCTTTCCATTCAAATCGGCTCTCTATAGGATTCTGGCTAGGTTCAACTGAAAGGATTTGCTCTACTCCTGCTCGCAAAACAGTCACTTGCCTAGCTTTTGAAATCAACTCGCTCCACTCACGGTAGTTTCGCTCGGGCGTTGAACTGGTAAAATACGCTCGGTGCATCCTATAAAATTCTTCTAGATGCTGTCCATCCAGTTTCACAATTTGATCGCCCGCCTGTAAATTCGTATCTGCATTAGCCTGCTCAACATAAAGTCCTTGGATTGTTGAACGTAGAACAAAACCTTTTGGCTTAGCATATTTCTCCCGAAAAGCTATGTGGCCGATAACTCCGAAGCTAGCTAGATAAGTCTGAACCTGATAAAGAAAGTCCTTTTCACTCATATCGTCTGAAATACATTCGCGAAAACCAGTCGGATCCGCACCGGCAATATCCTTTTTAGTTGCCGAATCTTGGGTCATAATCGAAACAACATCTTCAAAAATAGCCGTTTTTCTCATCGTATTACTCCTTGTCATTATTGAGACTAGTATATCATTTTTGTACATTTTATGCCGATTTAAACAAAAAAATCTAAGCACAATCTCTGCTTAGATTTTTTCTAATCAATGTCCACCAAAACCGCCTTGGCCGCCTGGGGCACTGCCGCCACCGGGTCCACCAGCGCCAGGTCCGTCGGCTGTGATTTCGGTTCGGGTTTGCCCATTAACCGTGATGGTCCCGCCCGTATAGGTAGCCTTACCATCAAAGTCAAAGGCAGACACAGTGGACGTGATAGCTAGGTTTCCGCCTGTCATGATGATATCGCCGTTAGAGTCAAGGGCGTCTGTATCGCCTTGGCCGACCTCAACCTTGATGTCACCACCAGTAATCTTGATGAAAATCTCAGCCCCAGTCGCTGTACTAGCTGCATTGATTCCATCATCCGTCGCATAAAGATCAAGTGTACCACCGTTAATCGTGACATTTGTTCCCTCTAAAGCTTCGACACTGGACTTGACTGTGATCGTTCCGCCGTCAATCACCGCTGCATTGCTGGCATGAAGACCGTCATCACCAGCATTAATCGTAATGGTACCTGACTGGATATAGAGATTTCCGAGCGAAGTGTCCTCGTCATTATCTGCGTGGATGGCATCCTCCGTCGCGGTAATATCCAGACTAGCCTCCTTGATGTTGATGGCATCATTGGCTGACAAGCCATTCTTGTAGCCTTTAATCGTATAAGTCCCGCCTGTGATACGCAGGTCATCATTAGATTCGACTGCATTACCATATTTTCCTTCGATGATCAGACTGCCTGAGCCGTTAAAGGTCAAGTCGTCCTTACTATAAATGGCCGCATCGTAGTCAGTATTGGTGTGATTGGCTGAGTCAGAAATGCTATTCTTGCTGCCTTCAGCTAGGGTAATGAAGGTCTTATCTGCATTTTCTACCACAATCGCTGCATCCGTTCCCGTCATGGTCACACCATCCAAGACGATTTGCACCTTATCTTGATCGCCAGCCTTGACAACAATCTGCACATTTTCACTGCTGCCAGAGAGGACATAGGTTCCAGCTGCCGTAATGGTCACCGTTGAGCCAGAAACGCTGGCTCCGTCACCAGATGTCTTGGCAGTGGAGCCGCTCAAACTAATCTTGGTCACTGTCGACTCATCATAAGAAGCATCCTGATCACGATCCGTGAAATAGCTAGATGTATCTGTCTTTGTCGTACTGGTAGCCGTTTGAGTGGTCGTGGCACTAGCACTCGTAGGAGTGCTGGACTGGCTGGTCAAGCTACAGGCCCCCAAGCTAACAGTCATAAGCGCTAGGGGCACCATTAGTTTTATTTTCTGAAATATTTTTTTCTTGCCTGTTTTCATGATTGGCCTCTTTCTAGTTATAATTCATTTTCTTTCGTGATATAGCGGCTGATGGCAATCTCTAGATTTCCATTGCGCGTGCGTAGGGCATCGATGAGTTCTTTTTCAGTCATTTGACCATTCAGCTGAAGGATGTATTTAATCTTGAACAAGCTCCCCATATCAGAGGTTTTGACATTAGCTAGTTCAACATGATTGACGGCTTTGTTGAAAATATCATCAAAAATGCTTTCATAGTCCAGACTTTCTGGTATGACGACAGTCAGCTGGCGCATGGAATGCTTCATCTGTCCAAAATTGACCACCTCAAGCAGCAGCATGACGAGCGACATGATGAGGGTAAAGACGGTTGCAAAAACCAGATAGCCCATTCCGATGGCAATCCCGATTGTCATGACTAGGAAAATGGACACCAACTCCTTGGCCCCTCCCGGTGCGGAACGGAAACGAATCAAGCTGAAGGCCCCCATGACGGCAACCCCTGCTCCCAAACTTCCATTGACTAAAAAGATGACAATTGCAATCAAGGTCGGCAAAAGCGCCAAGCTCATCACAAAGGATTTGCTGTAAACCGTCTTAAACTGGTAAACCTTGGCAACGACCAAGCCCAAAAGCAAGGACACTCCGATTGCCAGCAGCATCATGGCTGGATCTACGGCCGTATCGGTAAAAATATCATAAAATAAGTGACTAAGCATGATTTACAACTCCTTTATAGTCTGTCGTTTTCTTGTAAGCAACCCCGTATTTGGAAAAGGAGCTTGGGAAGACCTGATGGCGATCCAAAATCTCACTCAGCCAGAGCGGATAGGCCCCTGGCACCTTGACTTCCATAATCACATGATGATCCGGCAGAAGATTTTCCCCGTAATGACCATTCAAGAGGCTTAAATCATAGTTGCGGTAGGTCAAATCGTGGTCAATGGTAATCCGAACATTGGGATCCTCCATCCCCTTCATAGAATAACGATTGTAGTAGATATACATCATGGGCTGCAGACCACCGTAGCGCTGACCCATCCAGTCGATTTCCTCACGAATCTGACAATCCTCAACCTTACTGTGATCGCCCTCCAAGTAAGCCTCTGCAGCGACTAGATCTGTCGAAATGCGGCGTTTGTAGACAATCTTGCGCACTTTTTTCTTGATTTCCAAAAAGACTTGACTGTCTTCTCTTGGGCTTTCATCGTAGGTCCGCACGCGCAATTTTTCTTTAAAATAAGGCTTTTCTAAGGACTCACGAATCATTTGATAGGTCGGGGTGTCGTAGTAAAGATTATGGATGGTCGAGTAAGCATGCTCATCCTCCACCAGATGGCCTTCAAACTCGGTCAGTAAATCGGCCAAAGTTTCTTTGGAAATAATATATTTTGTTTCAAATCGTTGAAATTTATCTTTAAATGTTTTTTTAGCCATGGTTTCTCCCCCTGTCTTTCTTGTAACTAGAGCCATTTTACGGATGAAAACTTAAAGCAAGGATAAAGAAAACTTAAAGAAAACAAAACATTATTATTTTCATACTGAATAAAATAGACTTGTGGAGAAAATCTATACAATAAAATTCTCTGCTGTTTCACGTGAAACAAAAAAACTTGGTTTTGTTCACAAAACCAAGTTGTTCCTTTCGAAGAGAAAATAGTCTTCGCTCTTCTCTATTTTAAATAATTTCTTTCTTATCAGGACGATAGGCCATTGTGCCTAAGACCATGAAAAGCAGTAAAGTTGCGGACAGGAAGGCTAGTTGCCCACCGATTTGACCATTCATCGAGATTGTTTCCCGCAGTCCTGACACCGCATAGCTCATTGGCAAGATTGGATTGATCATTTGGAAGATTTTCGCCGTCAGGGGCAGCGGATAAGTACCAGCGCTAGAAGCCAGTTGCAGGAGCAAGAGGATCAAGGAGATAAAGGCCCCGACCTTACTATCCCAAGTGACCAGAGTCGTCACAACCGCCATAAAGGCCATGCTGGCTAAAACAGTCAAGGCCAGCGTCGTCCATTCGTAGTTGGCCTCAAGACCAATCAAATGAACCGCTCCATAAACCAAGATACCCGCCAAAACAGAAATCAAGCCATTGACTTCCAGACGAGCCTTGAGCCAAGCTTTGCGAGAAGCTGGCACCTGACCAGAAGGAAGCGTGCCAAAAATAACATTGGTCGAAATCGCCGCCACAAAAAGAGCAACAGAAATCATGTAGGGAGCCATACCAACACCATTTTTACCAACCTGATCTTTATCTGTCTTTTTCAGATCGACAGGGCCAGCCAAGGCTGCCGCATTGTCCTCTGTCACTGAAAGCTCGGACAATTGACCCTTGGCATCCGTCAACCCTGCATTTAGAGTCTGGGCACCGACTGACAAGTCTCCCAGCCCACTACTTAAAGTGAGACCACCAGTCGCTAACTGTTGAGAACCATCTGCCATTTGAGTGGCACCTGTAGATAATGTTTGCATCCCTGCGACCAAAGTAGATGATTTATCATTTAATTGAGAGAGGCCTGAGCTGATTTGACCGATTCCTGAAGTCACTTGGTCATTATGGCTCGCTAGATTAGCCGCTCCTTGAGAAAGCTGGTCAACCCCTGTAGTATAAGCGGCTACTCCCTGAGCTACTTGAGAAAGGCCACCTGTATAAGCCGTAATACCTTGAGAAAGGGTCGCTGAACCAGTGCTGGCAGAGGACAGAGCTTCATTTACCTGACCCAAGCCACCATAGAGACCACTAATCATAGCTGAAGCACCTGGCAGGACTTGGTTGGCTGCTGCCGACAGCTGACTTGCCTGACTGCTGGCTGTTTGCAGACCTTGCAGATTCGTTTGGATAGCTTGGACTTCCTGTACAATAGCTGCCGCTGCACTACTGCTAGAATCAGCACCACCTGCTAGAGCTGCTTTTAGTTCTTCTTGCTCATCGGTAGAAAGTTTTTGGTAAGCAGCTGTTCCTTCTAAAGCGGCCACGGCTGCAGCCCGATCACTTTGCGCACTACTTGCCAAAGACTGGGCATTGGTCGCAATCGTCGTGAGAGAAGCCGCAATTGTTTCCGTTGGCAAGCTCGTTCCTGATGTGGCATTCTGAATAGCTGTATTGAGCTGATCTAGACCCGCCGTCAACTGAGCAACCTTTTCTTGATTAGCAGTAACACTACTATTAACGGAGGATTGCAGTTCTGCCAAACCGCTGTTTAGGCGCTCCACACCAGCGACTAATTCCTGTGAATTACCCGTCAGTTGGTTGGTTCCATTCAGTAATGTTTGTGACTGAGCAGTTAACTGACTGGCGCCAGCTGAAAGCTGCCCAACTCCATCTGTATATTCCGTCATCTTGCTAGTAAAAGTCGGCAAGCCAGCATTGATCTGAGCCACTCCATCTGTGTATGCTACCAGACCAGTTGACAGCGCTGTGGCTCCATCTGAGAAAGTGAGGCTGGACTGAGCTAGACTTTCCAAGTTAGTAGACAGCTTTTGGCTACCGTTTGCCAGTTCCTGACTGCCTTCGGCCAATTTAGCTGTGCCATCTGCGGCTGTTCCAAGTCCACCTTTTAGCTTATCCATACTCGCAAAAAGGCTTGTCACATAGCTGTTTGTAATCTTCTGACTGACCGATTGCTTCATCGAAGTCATGGCAGAATCGCTCATTTTGCTGGCGATAAAACTATGACCACTGGATATTTGGTAGTGGATCGTAACTTGCTTAGGCTGATTGCTCAAGATACTAGCCGCATTGGCTGATAGATCCTTAGGAAGAGTCACCACCATGTAATAGTCGCCCTTTTCCAATCCCTTCTCTGCCTGATCCTTATCCACAAAATGAAAATCCATCGCTGCATTTTTCTTCATATCTTGAACCATATCTGAACCAATGGACAAGTCTTTTCCATACAAGCTCGCCTTCTGGTCCTGATTGACCACCGCTACTGGCAAATCAGAAAGTTTGCCATACGGATCCCACATAGAGCTCAAAAAAATCACATTATACAAGGCTGGAATCAAGGCAACCCCCAGCATGACTACAATAATCTTCGGTTTTTTGAAGATCGCTTTCCATTCTTTGAACATCTTTTCTCCTTTTTTATACACCTTGTCTAAAAATTTGATATAATAGATTATACACAATAAAAAAATTAAGGCAAGCAGAAAAATCTATTTTTGTACACCTTATCTAATTTTGTATAATTCAATAACAAAGGAAAGATTAAAATGACAGAAAGTAATAAACGTAAAAAAACCAAGGCCATCATTGAGAAGGCTATGGTTGACTTATTGCATCAGGAGTCTTTTGACCACATTACAACAGTCAAATTAGCCCGAGCTGCTGGCATCAGTCGCAGTAGCTTTTATACCCACTACAAAGATAAATATGATATGATTGAGCGCTATCAGCAAGGGCTCTTTCATCAATTAGAATACATCTTTGAACACAATCGAGAAGATGTTGCAGTCGCTATCACAGATGTCTTTCAGTTCTTGATCCAAGAGCCTCTTCTGGCTGCTCTCTTGACGGAAAATGGTACTAGAGAAATCCAAAATTTCCTGCGCCATAAGCTCCAATCCTTACTTTCCCAAATCCTACAAGAACGGTTTCGCAATAAAGCTTTCAATCAAATCGAAAAGGAATACGGCATCGTCTACCTCGTTAATGCCTTCTTTGGCGTCTACCAAATGTGGATCGCCCGAGGCAGTAAGGAAAGCCCTGAACAAATGGCTGATCTCCTTTTAAAGATGCTATAAAACTCAACAACTAATAAAGACTGGGACAAGATATCCCAGCCTCTTTTTGTTAGTCGAATAAAAAAGAAGCCGAAAACGGCTTCTGAATAAATTTCCAATAGAAATTAAAGCATTTTGTTGTAGAATTCAACGACAAGTGCTTCGTTGATTTCTGGGTTGATTTCGTCGCGTTCTGGCAAGCGAGTCAATGAACCTTCCAATTTTTCAGCGTCGAATGATACGAATGCTGGACGTCCAAGAGTTGCTTCAACAGCTTCAAGGATAGCTGGAACTTTCAATGATTTTTCACGAACTGAGATCACTTGACCTGGAGTTACGCGGTATGATGGGATATCAACGCGTTTTCCGTCAACAAGGATGTGACCGTGGTTTACGAATTGACGAGCTTGACGACGAGTAGTCGCAAGACCAAGACGGTAAACAACGTTATCCAAACGGCGTTCCAAAAGAAGCATGAAGTTGAAACCAAGGATTCCACCTTTGATTTTTGTAGCTTGTACGAACAAGTTACGGAATTGTTTTTCACCTACACCGTAAGTGAAACGAAGTTTTTGTTTTTCAGCCAATTGCAAACCGTATTCTGACAATTTAGAACGGTTGTTTGGTCCGTGTTGTCCTGGTACGTAGTTACGACGTGCCAATTCTTTACCTGTACCTGTAAGTGAAAGGCCAAGGCGACGAGCTTGTTTCCAAGATGGTCCTGTATAACGTGACATATGTATGTCCTCCTGATATAAATAATATTTCGGTGGAAATAGTCACTTAGAAAGCCCTGATTCGTGCAGATGCCCTTCGCCTAAACAGCCAAGGTTACTTGTTATAAGACACCTGTTGACGAGCTTCATGCTTTCCTGCTGCTATTTCACACAAAGGCTATTGTACCATGAATAAAGTCAAAAGTAAAGGGGCTCATAAAAAAATCAAGCCCAAAGGCTTGATTAAAGTCATTTTTATAAAACAAGGCAGCTTACAGCCCCAAGAGGTTCAAAATCTCCTGCTTGTATCGTAGCTTCTGTAGTTCCTTATCCTCACTGTCTGACCAAGTCAGTTGGAGATCTGCTACGATTTGCCCAGGTCGATTTTTCAGAATATAGATGCGGTCACTGAGAGCCAGAGCTTCCTCGATACTATGAGTGATAAGGAGAGTTGTCAAGCCCAACTTACGGTGAATCTCCAGATACCAAGCGTGCAGCTCCATCTTGGTCAGCTCATCCAAGGCACTAAAGGCCTCGTCCAGAAGAAATAGCTTATGGCCGAACATGTAGGTCCGCAGCAGAGCCACGCGCTGCCGCATCCCCCCGCTCAGCTCATGTGGATACTTGTCCGCCACATCAAAGAGCCCGAACTCCTTCAAAATCTGAGTCGCCTGCTCCGTCGCTTCCTTTTTGGATACTTTTCGGATTAAGAGGGGCAAGATGACATTGCCCAAGACCGTCTTGTGCTCCAGCAGCAAGTCCTTCTGCAACATATAACTCACCCGGCCCTTGGGATTTTCCTGCCTGTCTAGGACAATCCTGCCCGACTGGACCTCCAAAATCCCAGCAATCAGATTAAAGAGGGTCGTTTTCCCGACGCCACTAGGCCCCAAAATCGCTACGACCTGGCCAGCTTCCACCTCTAGGCCGATATCTTTCAAAATCTGCTGCTCATCATAAGCATAACTTACATTTTCAAGTTTAATTTCTGTCATTATTTTATATAATCGTTGCTGAATCCCTTGTCACTCAAGTCATTGTTCACAATGCCGTTGTTCTTAGCCCATTTGTAAAAGGCATTCCAGCGGCTAGCCTCAAACTGACCCCACTTGTCCTTATCTGATGCATATTGCTCGGACAGATATTTTTGGGAAGCCAAGACAAAGTCACGCTTAGTTTTCAACTCTGGTGCATGCTTGATTAAAATATCTGCCGCTTCTTCAGGGTGCTCCATGGCATATTGATAGCCCTTCTTGATAGCCTGCAAGACCTTTTTCGCTTTGTCCGGATTCTTCTTGAGATAGTCATTATTGGCAATAATGACTGGAGAATAATAGTCGAACTCCTTGACATAGTCCTTCATGTAAAAGAAATTCGTATCCATGCCTTGCGTCTCTGCCATGATGCCGTCCCAGCCATGATAAATCCAGGCTGCATCAAACAAGCCATTTTCAATCGGCGTAATAGAGTTAGAATCGTTGTTAGGAACCTTTTCTACTTCATCAAACTGACCGCCTTGGCTTTCTACCAAAGTTTTCAGCATACCCAGCTCCACTGGATCATTCCAAGTGCCGTATTTCTTCCCGGCCAGATCCTTAGGACTTGTAATCCCTGCAGATTTTTTGGAAATAATGCCCGAAGTATTATGCTCTACAATGGCTGCAACAGCCGTGATTTCTGCACCCTTATCCAGTTTTTTAGCCATGGAGTCCTGGAAGTAAATACCAAAAGGTGCCTTGCCGTTGATAATCAAATCCGAACTGCTATCTTCAGGCGGCAACTTGATATCCACATCCACACCTGCTTCCTTAAAGTAGCCCTTTTCCTGAGCTACATAAAGTCCTGTATGATTGGTATTGGGTGACCAATCCAGAATAAAATCAATCTTTTTATCCTTACTAGCAGACTCTGAGCCTGACTTGCTGCAAGCCGCTAAGCCAAAGATTGACACGGCAGCCAAACCTGCCAACAACATTTTATAAGTTTTTTTCATTATAATCCTCTTTTCTTTTTTGGAAAATAGCAGAGCTGAGCTTCTATTTCCACTTGATGACATATTTTTCACTGACAGCCACCAGCTTCATCCCCAGAAGACTGATAACCGAAACCAATATGATAATAGCAAACATGGTATCATACTGGAAAAGTTTCTTGGACTGAATCATGTAAACACCCAAACCTTCGAAACCGCCCAGCCATTCGGAAACCACGGTCGTGATAAAGGCGTAGGAAACACTGACGCGCAAGCCCGCATAGAAATAGGGCAGGCTAGCTGGAATCTTAAAGTGCCAGAGAATCTGCCAGCGATTGGCCTGCATAAGCTCAAAGAGAGTCAGAGTATCTCGATCACAATGCCGAAAACCGTCCAGAATACTGACGATAATCGGAAAAGTCGTCGTCAGAATAATGAGCACAATCTTGGGCAAAATCCCATAACCCAGCCAGAGAACCAGGATTGGCGCCAAAGCAATGGTCGGAATCGTCTGCACCACGACCATCATGGGGTAAACCAAATCATTGAGCCAGCTCATGCTGTCCATGAGCACAGCTAGTATACAGGCCAAGATGACACCCAAGACTAAACCCAGCAAGGCTACTTTTAAGGTGGCCCAGCTATGACTTGCTAGAAATCCCGCATCTCTGATAAAGGCCTGACCGATTTCCAGAGGTGTCGGCAGGATAAACTTGGGCAAGAGCTTGAGCCAGCCCATGACCTGCCAGATAACAAGGATTCCCAGCATACCCAAAAGGCTAATCTGCTGCCGCAGGATATTTTTCAAGTTTTTCATCAATACTTAAAATCTTTCCATAGTTTATTTTCACATTAGCAAAAACATTGTCTGCCTGACTGCCTGCAAGCTCAATCGCCTGCTGCAGAATAGGAAATAAAGTCTCCCATTCCCCTTCTAGAACGGTCTCAAAAGGCGTCACGACCATCTTCACTAGCTGTTTTTGCAAAAACTCAATCACTTCCTCTATGACTGCCAAACGATTCACATTATGTGACAAAGGAAGAATTTGTAACGCAATGCTGGCTTTCATCTCTTCACCTCCTTACTTTCATGCTTCATCTGAGAATAATGTATGCAGATAGGCTTAAAATTCACAAGAAAATAACTTGGTTTTTAAACAAAAAGACAGCGAGCTCCCTTTATAAACACCTTGCTTTCCATACAAAAACACCTTTCCCAATATGGAAAAGGTGTTGCATGCATCAGTAAACTAAAGATTGGTGAATAATTCCCCATTTTAGCAAAACCACAAGGTCTTTACAAATACAATTCCCTACGCTGGCATTACCCAGATCAGGTGCGGTCGAAGCTTACACTTCCTCTCAGACTGTACACAGACTCCCATATATAGGATTATGATAACGTAATCATCAGCAAATGTCAAGATTTGAGCTTGGACTCACTACTTTTCAACGATAAGTGAAGCAAACGATCATCAATTAGCCAAACTTCCCTTTCGCAGCCAACAAAGCCTCCATAGCCCTGATATTCTCTGGCTCACTTGTGGATAAGATGGTTTCAAAACCCAGTTCAGCTGCCGTATCCAAGTTAGCTTGAATGTCGTCAATAAAGACTGACTCTATCGGATCAAGACTATACTTTTTTAGTAGCTTTTGATAAATCTCTGGCTCTGGCTTGACAACCCCGACTTCTGAGGAGAGGATATAGCCTGACAGCAGTGGAAAGATGGGCAGCGAACCAGCTTTTTCAATACGGTAAAAAATCTCGCAAGTAGTTGACAGGATATAAATGCGATAACCTTGATTAGCCCATAGTCGAATCTTTTCCTGTAAACCACTGTAAACCTCTACAACCTCATACCAATTGTAGAAGATATTCTGAACAGCAGGATGGTAGGAGTCATCCAGCTGAGCTAGCACTTCGTCACAGGCTTCTTTCAAGCTCAACTCTCCCTTGTCTGTTTGATGCCAGACACCCGAGTCAAAAATAGCCTGTCTAAGAATCTGTCGACGCTCTTTCTCAGGTTCGAAAGTGGTCAAAATTTTCTCAGAATTCCATTCAATCAAGACATTTCCTAAGTCAAAAACTAAATTTCTTATCATTTCTTTCACCAGCCCTTTCTCTATATGTAGGAGCTTTCGTAAGTTCTAGCTCATGCCATTGCAAATCCGCTATTTCGGATGGTCTTCACCATCCTTGGTATAGCATATTTAGGTTAAGAAAAATCCCAGAAATGAACTGTTCCTCAAAGTCGGGGTTTACCCAACTCTAGGAAGCAATACAAAGTTCTGGAATCACCTATTATTCTTAGTCAAAATAGCGAATTAAATTTTTCTCTGTCAAAATATCTGAGTAAGTATAGGACTCCACATAGGTGTTAGCAATTTCACCCGGCTGTCCCCCTTCATTTTCATACTCAACGATAAAGAGAGAAGGGTAAACTTCAATCAAGCGACCTTGTTTACTTTTTTGGCGCTTACGGCCATTTTCCAAGGTCATCTCTACCATCTGCCCCTCGTGAGCCTTGATGTCCTCCTTGATTTTCTTCATTTTTGCCACATCTGTAAATGCATCACTCATACTATACATCCTCTCTTTTAGAAATACTTGAAAATTTATTATATTCTTTTTGGAAAATTAGCTCAACCGTACCACGCGCCCCGCTCCGGTTTTTCTCAATAATGACTTCAACCTTGTTGTTAGGAATGCCTTCCTCTTCCTCACCGGCCCGCTCATAATAGTCATCCCGATAAAGAAAGGCTACGATATCCGCATCCTGCTCGATGGAACCTGACTCCCGAATATCAGACAGCACTGGTCGCTTATCCTGTCGCTGCTCCACGCCACGTGAGAGCTGACTCAGAGCAATAACCGGAACCTTAAGCTCCTTCGCCAAAATCTTAAGCTGGCGGGAAATTTCCGAAACTTCCTGCTGGCGGTTTTCACGACCCGTTCCTGTAATCAGCTGCAGGTAGTCAATCAAAATCAGACCAAGATTCCCTGTCTCCTGAGACAACTTGCGAGCTCGCGAACGAATCTCCGTAATCCGAATCCCCGGCGTGTCATCGATATAAATACTCGCATTAGCCAGATTTGCCGTCGCAATGGTATATTTTTGCCATTCTTCATCTGTCAATTGCCCTGTACGAATGGAGTGAGAATTAATCACTCCCTCTGAGGCCAGCATCCGATCCACAAGACTCTCTGCCCCCATTTCTAGGGAGAAGATAGCCACTGTCTTATCCAGCTTGGTCCCGATATTCTGGGCGATATTGAGGGCAAAGGCCGTCTTTCCGACCGCAGGACGAGCAGCTAGGATGATTAACTCTTCTTCATGCAAGCCCGTCGTCATCTTATCCAACTCACGGTAACCCGTCGCAATCCCCGTAATATCAGTAGTTTGCTGAGAACGGGCTTCTAGATTAGCAAAGTTAAGATTTAGAATATCTTGAATATTTTTAAACCCACTGCGGCTGGCCGTTTCGCTGACATCAATCAAGGCCTTTTCTGCTCCTGCAATGATTTCCTCTGATGGTCTTTCCCCATCATAGGCTTGATTGATGGATTCTGTCAAGCGTGAAATCAAGCGGCGTAAGATTGCTTTTTCAGAAACGATCTTGGCATAGTACTCTGCATTGGCAGAAGTCGGCACAGAATTAACGACCTCCACCAGATAGCTCAAACCACCAATATTCTGCAAGTCTCCTTGGCTATCCAAAATATTGCGAACGGTGGTCGCATCGATAGCATCCCCACGATCCGC
The DNA here is from genome assembly GCF_041432545.1 of Streptococcus sp. 27098_8_113. Classification (NCBI taxonomy): domain Bacteria; kingdom Bacillati; phylum Bacillota; class Bacilli; order Lactobacillales; family Streptococcaceae; genus Streptococcus; species Streptococcus sp. 27098_8_113. The sequence continues at coordinate 50,523 of NZ_JAPVZU010000008.1, forward strand.
CAAGTCAATCATGGCCTTAAAAATCAGCCGATGGGCATATTTAAAGAAATCCCCAGGCTCAATATATTCACGGACAAAGACCAGTTTGCTCTCATCGATGAAAATGGCCCCTAGTACAGACTGTTCTGCTAAAATATCTTGAGGCTGAGCTCGCAACTCATCAATCTCTGCCATAGGTGAATCCTTCCTTTAATTCTTTTTACCCTTCCGTAACCCGCAGGCGAATCACACTTGTCACATCTTGGTAAATCTTTACAGGAACATCAATCAAACCAATCGAACGAATGGGAGAATCAACCTTGATATTCCGTTTATCAATTTTTAGACCAAATTGCTTTTGTAGTTCATCAGCAATTTTTTTGTTAGTAATCGAACCGAAAGTCCGTCCGTCTGGTCCGACCTTCTCTGTAAAAGCAACAACCGTTGCTTCTTCTTCCAACTTCGCTTTGATAGCTTGAGCTTCTGCCACCATCTCTGCATGAGCCTTTTCCTGAGATTTTTGCTTTCCTCTCAGCTCACCGATAGCTTGTGCATTGGCTTCCTTAGCCAGATTTTTCTTAATCAGGAAATTTTGAGCATACCCAGTAGGTACTTCCTTGATTTCCCCTTTTTTCCCTTTTCCTTTTACATCCTCTAAAAAAATGACTTTCATTTTATTTCTCCTTTTCTATTGATTCCTCATTATCCATCACTTGATCCATAATCTCTTGATTTAGACGTTGAGTGACTTCAGCAACCGTTTGATCGCTGACTTGCGCTGCTGCTAGATTAAAGTGGCCGCCACCACCCATTTTCTCCATAATCCGCTGGACATTGATCTTGCTGCGACTACGAGCTGAAATGGATACGTAACCCTCAGTATTTTTGCTGACTACAAATGTTGCTTCAATGCCCGACATGGCAAGCATAGTGTCAGCTGCCTTACTAATGACGACAGTATCATAGCTGGTATTTTCAGGACCCGCTGCTACAATCACATTTGGCAAAAGCTTCTTACCAGTCAAAATCAGCTCATTGACTGCTCGATACTCTTCAAAATTCGTCGAAGAAATATCCTGAATGACGACACTATCACTGCCCCGAGCCCGCAAATAACTGGCTACATCAAAGGTTCGACTCGTTACTCTGGAGGTGAAATTCTTGGTGTCTAGCATAATCCCAGCCATGAGCAGGCTGGCTTGAATTTTATTCAGGCGATTCTTCTTGGAATTTTGAAACTGAATCAGCTCCGTTACCAATTCGCTGGCACTGCTAGCTCCACTTTCAATATAGGCGATGACTGCATTTTCAGGAAAATCCTCATCGCGACGATGATGGTCCACCACAATCGTCTGACTAAATCGGTCAAACAATTCTCTTGAAAGCGTTAAGGCCAACTTCGAGTGATCCACCATTATCAATAGTGAGCGACTGGTTACTCGGTTTACGGCTTCCGAGATCGGCAAAAGATAATCAGCGCCTTCTGATGTCAATTTTTGAATAGAGCGATAGATATCCGAGCCCATCTGTTGGTCATCATACACAACATAGGCTTTCTCAATGATATTGCTAGCAAAAAGCTGCATACCCACCGCGGAGCCTAAGGCATCCAAATCAAGATTGCGATGACCAACCACGAAAACCTGATCTACACTCTTGATTTTATCTGAAATAGCTGCCATCATAGCCCTCGTACGCGTACGTGTACGTTTGACAGATGCAGCTGTTCCACCACCGAAGTAAACTGGATTCTTGGTCTCGTCATTCTCTTTGACAACCGCTTGGTCGCCACCTCGGACCTCAGCTAGGTTAAGATTGAGGAGCGCGGTCTTACCAATTTCATCATGCTTGCCATCTCCGTAAGAAAAGCCCATACTAAGCGTCAGAGGAAGTTTTCGATTCTTGGCTTCTGTCCGAAATTGATCAATGATCGAAAATTTACTATCCATCAGTTGTTCCAAAACCGTATAATCCGTGAAAAGATAATAACGATCCATTCCCACCCGACGGTAGAACATATGAAATTGCTCAGAAAACTCTGCTACAAAGTTAGCTACAAAGCTATTGATATGACTAATATCTGAATCTGATACAGCATCTTCCAAATCATCATAATTATCAACTGAGACAACACCGATAACTGGTCGCGTCGTAACGAGCCCAACTGTTGCTTCATACTCACTTGATGCATCAAAAAAGTACAGGACACTAGAAGCTGAATCAAAGTAAACAGAATACTGGTTATCTCCTACTGTTGCGTAGCTACCCGATTTCGAAGCAGCAAGGTGGATAATTTCCTGCAGGAGATCACTATTTAGCTCCCCATCATCCGTTGTAAAAATCAATTCAGCATAAGGATTGAACCAGTCCACATCTCCACTATTTTCATTGATTTTAATCACACCAACTGGCATCTTATCCAACAAAGAAGCTAAACTTCCCTCTGCTTGATGATTGACATAGCGAATCTGCTCAAGCTCGTCCAATTCGGTCACTCTTTGCTGCTGTATAAATAGCCAAACCAAGAGCGCCAACACTGTAAAAAGAGACACCAGCATAGGCAAACTATCACCAAAAAGGCGTAGACAAATAGCTAATATGATAAAGGAAGTAAACCCCACTATCGCAAAGTGGCTCGGGGAAAAACGAATTCTTTTCATTAAAAAACCTCTTATTGCGCCATTTTACCATATTTTCTTAAAAAAAGCGAGTTTTCACTGCCTTTGGATACTTGTAAAGCAAGAAAGACTCAAATCCCGGATCTATTCTCAAATAAACATTCACAATTAATTTACAAGATGTGTAAATCTTGTAAAGTTTATTAAACAAAAAGTTGACAGTAGTTGTAAAAGCTTCTCTATATAAAAGAGATCTTTTGTAAACATTTATTTACAAACGTGTAAATTATGTAAAAAACGTACTATCAATAAGATAGTACGTTAATATGTCTACGATTTTGCTTTATTTTTAGAAATACTTCTAGATTTACCTTCCAAATAAACCATCAAAATAGAAATATCTGCTGGATTGACACCCGAAATACGGCTTGCCTGACCAATCGTTTCTGGATTGATTTTCTTAAACTTCTGTCGCGCTTCTGTCGCAATCGAATCAATATCATCCCAATCAATATTGGCTGGAATCCGCTTTTCTTCCATGCGTTTCATCTTCTCAACTTGATCAAGAGCTTTAGAAATATAACCTTCGTACTTAATCTCTGTCTCAATTAGCTCGATAATCTTTTCATCCAACTCTTCTGCCGCTGGACCAATGAATTGAACCACATCTTGATAAGACACTTCCGGTCGCCGCATAAATTCTTTGGCAGTTACCGCATCTGTCAGAGCTTTAAAGCCAAGCGCTTCTATCTTAGCATTGGTTTCCTTGACAGGTTTCAACTTGATGGATTCCAATCGCTTCATCTCGTTGTCAAATTGATTCTTTTTAATCTCGAAACGAGCCCAGCGCTCATCATCTACCAAACCAATTTCTCGGCCAATCTCTGTCAAACGCATATCAGCATTGTCGTGGCGGAGAATCAAACGATATTCCGCTCGACTAGTCAAGAGGCGATAAGGTTCTACAGTCCCCTTGGTCACCAAATCATCAATCATGACTCCAATGTAACCATCACTACGCTTCAAGATCAACTCTGGCTTCCCTTGGATCTTCAAGGCCGCATTAATCCCAGCGATAATCCCTTGGCCTGCAGCTTCTTCATAACCAGAAGTTCCATTGGTTTGGCCTGCTGTAAAGAGTCCTGAAATTTTCTTGGTTTCTAAGGTTGCCCGCAACTGGTGAGGCATAATCATATCGTACTCAATGGCATAACCTGTCCGCATCATCTCAGCATTTTCTAAACCTTTGATAGAGTGAACCAAGTCCTTCTGTACATCTTCTGGCAGACTAGTTGACAGCCCCTGAACATAAACTTCTTCCGTATCACGACCCTCAGGCTCTAAGAAAAGCTGGTGGCGTTCCTTATCCGCAAAACGGACAATCTTATCCTCGATTGACGGGCAATAGCGAGGTCCCACACCCTTAACGATACCTGAAAACATAGGAGCCCGGTGCAGGTTATTTTGGATAATTTCATGACTTTCTGCATTGGTATAAGTCAACCAGCAAGGCACTTGATCTTTCACATAGTCTTCATCACGAGATGTGTATGAAAAATGATTGGCCTTTTCATCACCTGGCTGAATCTCTGTCACATCATAATTGATCGACGAAGCCTTGACACGCGGAGGCGTTCCTGTCTTAAAACGACCAATTTCAAAACCTAGATCACGCAGATTATCTGCCAATGGAATTGCTGCTAGACTATGGTTAGGGCCAGATGAATACTTGAGATCACCAATAATAATCTCTCCCCGCAAGGCTGTTCCAGTCGTAACAATGACGGCTTTAGCCGCATACTCCTGATGGGTCGCTGTTTTAACACCAATTACTTTACCATCTTCAACCAGGATTTCATTAATCATGGTTTGTCTTAGAGTCAGATTTTCTTGATTTTCGACAGTCTTGCGCATTTCTTTGGAATAAAGCTCTTTATCTGCCTGCGCCCGAAGAGCCCGAACTGCAGGTCCTTTGCCTGTATTGAGCATCTTCATCTGGATATAGCTCTTGTCAATATTCTTGGCCATCTCGCCGCCCAAAGCATCTACTTCACGGACAACAATGCCTTTTGCAGACCCTCCAATAGAGGGATTACAAGGCATAAAAGCCAGCATCTCAATATTGATGGTTGCCAAAAGAACTTTACAACCCATTCGACTAGCAGCAAGCGATGCCTCAACCCCAGCGTGCCCTGCTCCAATCACGATAACATCATAACTTTCAGTAAAATTGTGTGTCATTTCTTTTTCCTTCATTTTTTCACCAAAAAAGGCCAAGTCTCTAGAAGTGCAGGACAAAAAAGCCTGCAACATCCATGAGCTTTGACCATCATAGGTATTGCTTATCTTATTTTAACAAATTATGTTGAATTGTCAATCTAAATGTACTGCAAGACTTGACCATTTTTATAAGCTCTGTCAATCAAGCCACCACCTAAACACTCTTCTCCATCATAGAAGACGACTGCTTGGCCTGGAGTAACGGCCCTTTGTGGTTGATCGAAGTTGACAATAGCCTTGTCACCCTTTACAGTAACTGTTACCTTGGAATCAGGCTGCCGGTAACGGAACTTAGCTGTACATTCCATAGTAAATTCTTCTGGCATTTCTTTTGTGAAATGAACCTGACTAGCGTCAAGGCTGGTTGACATTAAATGGTCATGATAAAAGCCCTGACCAACATAAAGAATGTTTTGGCTAAGGTCTTTTCCGACCACAAACCAAGGCTCGTTGTCACCGCCCTGCTGGCCACCAATTCCAAGACCACCTCGCTGGCCAATTGTATAATACATAAGTCCAGCGTGCTGACCCATATCTCGTCCATCCATTGTCATCATGCGACCAGGCTGGGCTGGTAAATATTGACTCAGAAATTCTTTAAAATTCTTCTCACCAATGAAACAAATACCAGTCGAGTCTTTTTTCTTAGCAGTGGCTAAGCCGGCTCTTTCAGCAATTGCTCGAACTTCTGGTTTTTCTAAATGACCCAGAGGAAACATAGTCTTTTGCAGTTGTTCCTGTGATAGCTGGCTCAAGAAGTAGGTTTGATCCTTATTGTTGTCCTTGCCACGCAGCATGTGAACCAAGCCATCCTGGTCTCTCTTCACTTGAGCATAGTGACCTGTTGCAACGTAATCTGCCCCCAGTGTCAATGCATAGTCAAGGAAGGCTTTAAACTTGATTTCCTTGTTACACATGACATCCGGGTTCGGAGTCCGACCAGCTCGGTATTCCGCCAAGAAGTATTCAAAAACGCGATCCCAGTACTCTTTCTCAAAGTTGACAGAGTAGTAAGGAATGCCAATCTGGTCTGCAACAGCTGCTACATCTTTGTAGTCTTCTGTGGCTGTGCAGACACCAAATTCATCTGTGTCGTCCCAGTTTTTCATGAAGATGCCAATCACATCGTAACCTTGCTCTTTCAAGAGTAAGGCAGTTACTGATGAATCAACACCTCCGCTCATACCAACAACGACACGAATCTTAGAGTTATCACTCATTGTGTTCTCCCATCTTTTCGTTATTTCACGATTGAAGGTCGTGCTGTGCTTTCAACGATTGAAGGTCGCTTGAGCAAGGTCTATTATAGCATGATTTAGCACGGAGAACAACGAATAACCTTTGGCCAATCTGAAGAGCTTTATAAGTTGTCAAGTAAATTTACAGTATTGTAAACACCTTGATGAAAAATATCATATTCCAAGCAAAAATGTACTAATAATTATAAAAAAGGGACTAGAATATAAACTCCAATCCCTGTAAATATAATTTTTCCTAAAGTTTTAATACCAGCCATTTACTAACCAGAAATTTTTAGCAGCCGACCATGAGCCATAGCGACCTGCTACATAAGCATCCGCTGTCTTCTCTTGATTTTCTGGTGATAAATCTCCATTTAGATAGGTGATGGTCAACTGATAGCGACCATAGTATTGCCCATTTTGCGCTGTATAACTGCCGCTGGATTCTTTTTGAGCAATCCACTCCTTAGCCTCTGCATCCTCAGCACTCAAGCCAGAACTTGGGTTTACAGTAGATTGCTCAGCCTTATCTGATTTTTCAACAGTCATTTGCTCAGATACATCATCGTCCAGTTCTAAAACCTGGCCAACACTAATCAGATTGATATTTCTAATCTTGTTTTTTTGCGCAATCTTGTCAACAGTCGTCTGATGAGAAGCAGCAATCGCGGACAAGGTGTCACCTGACTTGACAATATAACTTTCTGCATTGGCTACAATCGGAAGCAAAGCAGCAGCTCCTGCCATCAAACTGAGCAAGCCTGCTTTCATCATTCTATTTTTAAAATACAAATTCATGTTTAGAATTCTCCTTTTCTGTGATATATCTATCCTAAAGCAAAAGCATTACAGAACTTTATTACTTTGATGAATTATATTACAGACTATTGAAGAATTTGTAAAAACAGACCTATATTCTAAAGTTTTTTGATGATGTAAAGCCTATGCTGAACTATCTATATGTTTTTTGCTCCATTTAAATCGAACTCTATCATAGAAGAAAAATAAAACTATTCCTAAAATGAAAGCTGCAGTTCCTTCCTTTAATCCCCTTGGAACAAATGATAAAGTAACTCTGCCTGCTCCTCTGTTCACATCAAGTTTCATAAAACCATTCTGCGCACGTTTTAACGGTACCTTTTTGCCATCTACACTAGCTGTCCAGCCCTTATCGTAAGGAATGGTGAAAAAGAGAGAACTATCTCTATCCGCATGATAATCAACCGTTACCGTATTGGCTTTTGTCATCACAGAAACTTCTTGTTCTTTCAATTTACTTATGAGTTGCTGATATTTATTCACATCCACAGAGAAAAATTCTGGCTGGTTAAAAGAAACAGTCCGATTCTCTGGAAAAGAAAATTGGATAGAAACCGTCTGTGCCTCCTTAAAGTAGCCAATATTTAAAAATGGAAAAACATTATGAGTCGGGTAACGATTCGTGATTCCATTTACAGTGATATTGACATCGGTTTGATTATCGTTTGAAAAATCAAGATCTGCAAGGTTGACATAGACTTGACTATCTGCAGGCACCTCAATTGTGTAAGTAATGCTAGCATAGCTTAATTGAGCATCATTTTCAATGCTTGCAGTTACTTTCCCTTCAGTTTCTTCCTCATCACCAGTTATAGAAATTCGCTCATAATATTTATGATTCAACCCTGATAATTGATTTAAAAAGGCTGTCTGATTGTCAAGCGTTAAATTAGTGAATTTGACATTTTTGTAAACATCATTGGTTAAGAAAGCCAAACCCAAAGCATAATTATTTTCATACAATGTCATTGACCGCTCAGTCTTCTCAGCATAAAAACCAAATTTCTGCGGATCTGTCTCAGACAAGTTATACTTTACAGCAAAAAGACTATCCATCAAAATGCTATTATTTTGATAGCGGAGATTAAGGTTAGTTCCTGCTGATTTAAAACCTAACTTATCTAACGTCGAGCTAGCTTGCGTGTTCCTGACTGATGAGAATTGAGAAATTCCATTATAATTAAATTTCATACTGTCATTCCCAGTCTGAGGATCAAGCCTCTCTGTTCGAAAGAAATCTATGTTTTCTTTCTTACTATACTTGACAAGACTGTCAATTTCGTTCATCTTTTTCGAATAGGATGAACGACTTGCAAAGACCCATTCTTTTGCAATTCCATCAACCTGATAATAAGCGTTTAAAGTAAGCTCAAAAACCGCAAAAAATAGTAAAGATATTGTAAACATCCTTTGCCTAACGTGACAACGAATAAAAGCAAAACTGATTAAGAGATAGGAAAAGAAAAACTCTAAAGTAAAAATGTAATTTTCAGGACCAAGAAAATCATAGTGTTTTCTATAATGCAAAGTGGCTAGGAAACCAAAAGAAATGAGCAGAAAGCTAAGGAATACTTGTCGCCATTTAACTTCCTCCAAACGATTGAGCGTCTCTGCAGCCATCAAAATGATAAGAAGAGAAAAGAGCCAAGAATAGCGATGTAAAAACATATTTGGAGCATGCATTCCTTGCCAAAGCAAATCCAAATACTGCAGTCGAAAACTCACTATAAAAATGCCAATCAAGAAAATGTAGGCCAGTTTCACGCGAAGCTTAATACTTTTTATCGTGAAAAATAAGATACTTAAAATAAGAGGAAATAGACCAACATAAATCATAGGAATGGATCCATACTTAGTCGTATCAAAACTTCCTACAAAATTTTTAGCAAAAATATCTAGATACCAACTTTTCTCAGTAAATAAGTCTTCAACCCTTGTCAAGGTCTCACCATGTGAACTCAGATCTAGATAAGTCGGCAAAATCATAATTAAACTAGTAAGGCCTGCTAATATTGATACGATAGCAAAATCAGGGAGAGACCGAATCCTGGCCTTAAAATCCCAAGAAAGCTGAACGAGGTACCAAAGAACTAAAAACAAGGCCATCATATAGCCAAAATAATAGTTTTGGATAAAGAGAATTGACAAGCTTGTAAAGTATAAAACTCTCCCTTGTCCATTCATCAACTTGTGTAAACCAAAGATGATAAGGGGGACTACTATAAATACATCTAACCAAGTTTTTATTTCTAGTTGACTAACTGAGAAACTCATCGAGGCAAAGGAGGTTGACAGAATCAAGATTAGTGTTTCTGGAATTTTTTTAAAGATACCTTTAATGCTAATACAAGTTGTCAACCCAATCAAGCCAAACTTAATAAGAGTAAACAAGTAAACCGCATCTGGCATTGATTTTAAATCGAAAAAGTAGACGAAGGGGGAAAGGAAACTCCCTAGATAATAGCTAGATAAGGCATAAAAATTTTGTCCTAATCCACTTGAAAACGTGTAAAAAAGACTATCCGTTCCATGAAGGATATTTCTCAATGTCGTATCAAATACGACATACTGATGAAAGCCGTCTCCAAGTAACGGAGAAGTATCGCTTCCCCAGTAAATACCTTGACTCAGATAAACGAAACACATAATGAGAAAAGGTAAGATGAAGGACGCAAAATAAAGCCAATTTTTCTTAAAAAAATATCTGATTTTTTCCATGTTTCTTATAGAGAAAGAGGCCGAAACGTTGTTTCATGCCTCTGTAAACTTCTGTCAACTTATGTTGACAACTTATTAATCTTTCCAAAGTTCTTTGACTTTTGCCTGAACTTCTTGATTTTCCAAAAATTCATCATATGTCTCGTCAATGCGGTCAATCACACCATTTTTTGAGAGAACAATGATATGGTTGGCCAAGGTTTGAATAAACTCATGGTCATGGCTGGCAAAGATGATCGACTCTTTAAAGTTCTTTAAACCATCATTAAGACTAGAAATAGATTCCAGATCCAAGTGATTAGTAGGATCGTCCAAAACCAAAACATTTGACTTGAGAAGCATCAGTTTAGACAGCATAACCCGAACTTTTTCTCCACCTGACAAGACGTTGACAGGCTTGTTAACCTCATCGCCAGAGAAAAGCATCCGACCTAAGAAACCTCGAAGGAAGGTATTATCGTCTTCTTCTTTACTAGCAAATTGACGAAGCCAGTCAAGAATAGATTCACCACCGGCAAAGTCACGAGAATTATCTTTTGGCAAATAAGAACGACTAGTTGTAACGCCCCACTTGACAGTTCCTTCATAGTCAATATCTCCCATCAAGGCACGAATCAAGGCAGTTGTTTGGATATCATTTTGTCCAATCAAAGCTGTCTTATCGCCAGGACGAAGGATAAAGCTGATATTGTCAAGAATGGTTTCGCCATCAATCTTGACAGAAAGATTTTCTACTGTCAAGAAATCATTCCCGATTTCCCGTTCCGCTTTAAAGCTGATAAATGGATATTTTCGACTTGACGGAACAATTTCTTCCAATTCAATCTTATCCAGCATCTTTTTACGAGAGGTTGCCTGTTTAGACTTAGAGGCATTGGCAGAGAAGCGGGCCACAAACTCTTGCAATTGCTTAATTTTTTCTTCCGCCTTAGCATTTCGGTCAGCGAGCAACTTAGCTGCCAATTCACTTGATTCCTTCCAGAAATCATAGTTTCCGACATACAGTTTGATCTTACCAAAATCAAGGTCAGCCATATGCGTACAAACTTTATTTAAGAAGTGACGGTCGTGGGATACGACAATAACTGTATTCTCAAAATCAATCAAGAAATCTTCCAACCAAGTGATAGACTGTATATCCAAACCATTGGTCGGCTCGTCCAGAAGCAAAACATCTGGCTTGCCAAAAAGAGCCTTGGCAAGAAGGACCTTAACCTTGTCGCCATTCGACAATTCACTCATATTTTGATAATGCAAGTCTTCTGGAATATTGAGGTTTTGTAGCAATTGAGATGCTTCACTTTCAGCTTCCCAGCCACCCAACTCAGCAAATTCTCCTTCCAGCTCAGCTGCTCGAACTCCATCCTCGTCAGAAAAGTCAGGCTTCATATAAATAGCATCTTTCTCTTTCATAATGCTGTAAAGGTGCTCGTTCCCCATGATAACGACATCAATGACCCGCTCATCCTCATAGTCAAAATGATTTTGACGCAAAACAGAGAGTCGCTCATCTGGCCCTAAAGAAATATGGCCTGTCGTTGGCTCAATATCCCCAGCTAAAATCTTCAAGAAGGTAGATTTACCTGCACCATTCGCCCCAATCAAACCATAGGTATTTCCTTCTGTAAATTTAATATTTACTTCATCAAATAATTTTCGATCACTGAAACGCAGTGACACATCAGATACTGTAAGCAATGATTTTCTCCTATATATGTGATCTCCTCCATTTTACTAGAAAATTCTTCTTTTTTCAAATTATTATGGGATAAAAAACTATTTTAAGAGATAAACATGCTGTCAATCTTGTAAAGATACTGTAAATATCTTGTCAATTAATTGTTTTTTGAGCTGCGCTTCTTCTTTTTTCTCCTAGATTCTTCCGCATTTTCTTTGAAAATGATATAATGAGAACAACACTAATTGAGGAGCAAGCAATGACAAAACCCATTATTTTAACCGGAGACCGTCCGACTGGAAAATTACATATCGGTCATTATGTAGGAAGCCTACGTAACCGTGTCCTTTTACAAAATCAAGACAAGTATGAGATGTTTGTTTTTCTAGCGGATCAACAAGCTCTGACAGACCATGCGAAAGATCCACAAACAATTGTAGAATCCATTGGCAATGTAGCCTTAGACTATCTGGCAGCTGGACTGGATCCCAAAAAAGCAACTATTTTCATCCAAAGTCAGATTCCTGAGTTGGCAGAGTTGTCAATGTATTACATGAATTTGGTATCTTTAGCTCGATTAGAGCGCAATCCAACTGTCAAGACAGAAATTGCTCAGAAAGGTTTTGGAGAAAGTATCCCAACTGGCTTTTTGGTTTATCCTATCTCTCAAGCAGCTGACATTACAGCCTTTAAGGCCAATTATGTACCTGTCGGAAATGACCAAAAACCGATGATTGAGCAGACACGTGAAATTGTTCGTTCCTTCAATCATGCCTACGACTGCGAGGTTTTGGTAGAGCCTGAAGGGATTTATCCAGAAAATGAAGCAGCTGGGCGTTTACCAGGGCTTGATGGCAATGCTAAAATGTCCAAATCATTGAACAATGGGATTTATCTAGCGGATGATATGGATACTCTCAAGAAAAAGGTCATGAGTATGTATACTGATCCCGACCACATCAAGGTTGAAGATCCAGGAAAAATCGAAGGTAATATGGTATTCCATTATCTGGATGTCTTTGGTCGACTAGAAGATGCTGCCGAAATTGCAGCTATGAAAGAACACTACCAACGTGGTGGTCTGGGTGATGTCAAAACTAAACGCTATCTCTTAGAGATTTTAGAGCGGGAATTAGGACCAATCAGAGAGCGTCGTCTCGAGTTTTCAAAAGACATGGGCCAAGTCTATGACATGCTGAAAGAAGGCAGTGAACGTGCTCGACAAGTTGCTGGACAAACCCTGTCAGAAGTCAAAAATGCAATGGGAATTAATTACTTTAAATAACGAACAATAATAGCAGATTACATCAAAAACCATCGTCTTTTACCTGAAAAAGAGATGGTTTTTAATTTTTACATAATAATCATTGACAAATGCCTATAGAATGGTATGATATTAACAATAAAAAGACGAGCCTTGCTCAATATATAAGAAAAGAGGAAACTGTGGATGTCTAACTGGGACACTAAATTTTTGAAAAAAGGTTTTACCTTTGATGACGTATTGCTTATTCCAGCTGAAAGTCATGTGTTGCCAAATGATGCTGATTTAAGTACAAAGCTTGCTGAGAATTTGAAATTAAATATCCCAATTATTACTGCGGCTATGGATACAGTTACCGAAAGTCAAATGGCGATTGCCATTGCACGTGCCGGCGGTCTAGGTGTCATCCACAAAAATATGTCTATTGCACAGCAGGCTGATGAAGTTCGCAAGGTAAAACGTTCTGAAAATGGTGTCATTATCGATCCATTCTTCCTGACTCCTAATCATACAATTGCTGAAGCTGATGAATTGATGGGGCGCTACCGCATTAGTGGGGTCCCAGTGGTTGAAACGATGGAAAATCGTAAATTAGTCGGTATCTTAACCAACCGCGATTTGCGCTTTATTTCAGATTACAATCAACCAATTTCCAACCACATGACCAGTGAAAATCTTGTTACAGCTCCAGTCGGAACTGATCTGGCAACTGCTGAAAGAATTCTGCAAGAACACCGGATTGAAAAACTACCTTTAGTGGATGAAAACGGTCGACTTTCTGGTCTTATCACCATTAAAGATATTGAAAAAGTGATTGAGTTCCCAAATGCAGCCAAAGATGAATTTGGTCGTCTGCTAGTTGCTGGTGCGGTAGGTGTGACTTCAGATACATTTGAACGTGCAGAGGCCCTCTTCGAAGCGGGAGCAGATGCCATTGTTATTGATACAGCCCATGGTCATTCAGCTGGCGTTCTACGTAAAATTGCTGAAATTCGTGCTCACTTCCCAGATCGCACTTTGATTGCCGGAAATATTGCAACTGCTGAAGGTGCACGCGCCCTCTTTGATGCCGGTGTTGATGTGGTTAAGGTCGGAATCGGACCAGGTTCTATCTGTACAACTCGTGTCATTGCCGGTGTCGGTGTGCCACAAGTAACAGCAATCTACGATGCAGCTGCAGTCGCACGTGAATATGGAAAAACCATCATTGCTGATGGTGGAATAAAGTATTCAGGCGATATCGTCAAGGCTCTTGCTGCAGGTGGAAATGCAGTTATGCTTGGATCCATGTTTGCTGGTACAGACGAAGCACCAGGTGAAACTGAGATATTCCAAGGACGCAAATTCAAAACTTATCGTGGAATGGGCTCTATCGCAGCTATGAAGAAAGGGTCCAGCGATCGCTACTTCCAAGGTTCTGTCAATGAAGCGAATAAGCTAGTTCCAGAAGGAATTGAAGGTCGTGTGGCATACAAGGGAGCGGCTGCAGATATTGTCTTCCAAATGTTGGGCGGTATCCGTTCTGGTATGGGATATGTCGGTGCAGCTAATCTGCAAGAACTTCATGAAAATGCTCAATTTATTGAGATGAGTGGTGCTGGTTTGAAAGAAAGTCACCCTCACGATGTACAAATCACCAATGAAGCTCCAAACTACTCTGTCCAATAAAATTATAAAGAAAAACAACCTTGTCAACTCCTTGACAAGGTTGTTTTTAGTTTACAATGTTGTAAATTCAATTTACAGTTATTTTACTAATTTGTAAAACCTACATTTTCTTCTTTCTTAATTACACCCTGACTTATCTGAAAAATATTAATATCTTCTGGTAGATTTTGTAAGTGATCTAAGCTGGTTGTCGTAATGAAAGTTTGGATGTTTTGAGAGATAGTTTCTAGCAATTTTAATTGACGCATATTGTCAAGTTCGCTCATTACATCGTCAAGCAATAATATCGGAGTATCTTTTGTAAAACTTTCGATTAGTTTGATTTCAGCTAACTTGAGAGATAGAACAACACTACGGTGCTGGCCTTGGCTACCAAATCCGGCATCCATATCATTGATAAAAAAGTTGATATCGTCTCGGTGAGGTCCAACACCAGTATTTTTTTTGAAAAGATCGCGTCTACGACTTTCTGATAAGGCTGATTTAAAAGAAGCTTCTAAATCTTCGAGGCATAAAAACGGAACAGAGGATAAATACTTGATTGTCAATTTCTCTTTTCCTTGAGAAATATCGCTGTGACTTTCCTGAGCAAAACCTTCTAGCTTTTCAATAAAGTCTAAGCGATGTTGCATGACACGACAACCAAAATCAATCAGTTGCTCATCTAAAACAGAGAGAAAGGTTTCATCTACCTTGTCATTGGCCTTAAGATAGGCATTTCTTTGCTTGAGCACATGATTATAACTAGATAAGTCAGCAAGGTAGATGGGCTTGATTTGCCCAAGCTCAATATCAATAAATTTTCGGCGTAAAGCAGGGGCTCCTTTAATGAGCTGTAAATCTTCTGGAGCAAACAAGACAACGTTGACAACCCCTATATAATCTGATAATTTCCCTTGTTTTAAATGATTTATTTTGGTGATTCTCCCCTTTGGTGTCAACTCGATGTCAAGTGGGATTTTACACGTTGTTTTTTCAATAATTCCCGAAATTTGAAGATTATTCTCTTGGAAATGAATCAAATCCTTATCGGTTCGGGTCCGGTGACTGCGAGTAAGGGCTAAAAAATAGATGGCTTCTAGAATATTGGTTTTCCCCTGTGCATTTTGTCCCAGAAAGATATTAAGGCCAGGATCAAAATCAACCTCTGCAGCTTGGTAATTACGAAAATGTTTAATTTTCAGCGTTTTTAACCACATGGCTTAAGTTCCTGGAAAGCGAACAGGTGCTTTTTTACTTTTCTGCTCGGGCTTTCTTTTCTTTTGTTCTTTTTTCGCTGGTTGAGATTTTTTCAAGTCCTTATTCATGGCTTTAACTAATTCCGCCACTCTTTTTTTCTCTGCTTGCTCCTCTTGATGTTCAAGAATTTCCTCCTGACTTGGAGCAAGGAGGATAATCTCCAGTTGCTGATCTGGGAGAGAGACGACATCTCCAATTCTAAGTTTTTTCCCCCGTCTATTTTCTAGTTCGCCATTAAAAAAGACCTGATTATCTGCTAAAAAGGACTTGATTGCTCCGCCACTTTGAATGATACCGACTTCTTTTAAGAGAGCCTGTAGAGTAATGTATTCGTCAAATAATTTATATTCCATATTTCACCTCAATCCTTGTCATTATATCATAATTTAAGCGGAAACTGTTCCGTGGTAGTCTCATTTAAGGACAAGTTTTACTAGAAAAATAGAAAACGCTTTAATCTCTAAAAATGCCGTTCCTTACAAAGCATTAAACAGCATTTCGTGTTATAATAGAAGTCTATATTATTCGGTATGAGGAGAGCAATGGAAATCATAAAAGGAGTACATCTTCACTTCATTCAATCAGAAAAATTTAAAACCAATAAAATTAAAGTGCGATTTTCAGCTCCTATGTCTGAAAAAACAATAGCTGGGCGGGTTCTTACGGCCAGTATGCTGGAAACTTCAAATGCTCTATACCCAACATCACAAGCCTTTCGAGAAAAATTAGCAAATTTATATGGGGCTAATTATTCGACAAGCCTTTCACGACGGGGATTAGTGCATTATCTAGATATCAATCTTTCTTTCGTGCGGGATCAATTCTTGAGCCGTAAAAATATGTTGGCAGATGAAATACTAGATTTTTTGAAGGCTAGTCTCTTTTTTCCTCTGTCAAATGGACAGGCTTTTGATACCAAAACTTTTGAGATTGAAAAGAGAAATGTTTTAACAGACTTGGAGGCTGAAATTGAGAATCATTTCTACCATGCTCACAGAGAGTTAAATAATTTATTTTACGATTTACCAGAAATGCGGATTCCACGCGTGGCAACAATCGAGCTAGTAGAAAAAGAAACAGCTGAAACTAGTTTCGCTGCTTTTCAGCAAATGCTAAATCAAGATCAAATCGATTTTTTCTTCATCGGTGATTTCAATGAAATCGCTGTCCGTGAGAAAATCCAAGAATTCCATTTTTCTGAACGAGAGCAGCCTTTACAGCTTAGCTACCAACAAAACTATTCAAATATAACCAAAGAAAAGCTGGAGCAGCGAGATGTGCATCAGTCTATTGTTGAACTGGCCTACCATTTTTCTAGTCAATATGAAGATAGAGGCCATCTGCCCCTGATTGTTTTAAATGGCTTATTGGGAGGATTTGCTCACTCCAAACTCTTTGTCAATGTTCGGGAAAAAGAGAGCCTAGCCTACACTATTTCTAGTAGTTTTGATATTTTTTCTGGTTTGATGCGAATCTATGCTGGAATTGACCGAGCAAATCGGACAAAGACTATCGCTTTAATCAACCGCCAAATTCTAGATTTGAAGCGGGGGCATTTCACAGATGAAGAGCTTGAGCAAACCAAGAATATGCTGAAAAATTCAATACTTCTGGCTCAGGATCGACAAAACACCTTGATTGAGCGTGCTTACATGTCCTCTGTTCTAGGGAAAAAATTTCTATCACTAGAGGCTTGGCTGAAAGCATTAGACAATGTCAGCAAAGCTGATCTTATAGAGGCAGCCCAGCAGTTGAAATTACAGGCGATTTACTTTATGGAAGGGAAATAATGCAGAATCCAGGTCTAGAAAAAATCAATTATATAGCCGTGGGAGAAAGCATCTATCGGGCGGTGCTAGCAAATGGATTGCAAGTTTACCTACTCCCTAAAAATGATTTTAATGAAACCTACGGCATCATCTCAACACATTTTGGCTCTGTTGATACTAAGGTTGTTTCACGTGAAACAAAGCAAGTTTCTCATTATCCAGCAGGGATTGCGCATTTTTTGGAGCACAAATTATTCGAGCGTGAAAACGGCGAGGATTTGCTGCAGGAATTTACCAAGTTTGGCGCAGAAAGTAATGCCTTTACAAGCTTTACACGTACCAGCTATCTGTTTTCTACGACAAACTATGTAGCGGAAAATCTGAAGCTTTTGCAGGAACTCGTTTCCCAAGCTAATTTTTCAGAAGAATCTGTTCAGCGTGAGCAAGGAATTATCCAACAAGAAATCGAAATGTACCAAGACGATCCAGATTATCGGCTCTTCTTTGGTGCTTTGAGCAATCTCTACCCTCAAACTCCACTAGCAGAAGATATCGCCGGAACGACAGAGTCAATCATGGATATTACTGTGGAAGATCTGACAGAGAACTTCGAGCTTTTCTACCGTCCGTCCAACATGACTTTATTTGTCATTGGAAATTTTGATTTGGAATCCACCTTTGAAGACATTGTCCAAACACAAGAGACCTTATCGCCTCCATTATTAACTTCAGTAATTGAAAAAGAGCCTATCATCTTACAGCCTGTGCTTCCAACCGCTACTAGTCGTATGGAAGTTGCTAGTCCTAAGTTGGCGATTGGTATTCGTGGGAAAGATGCGATACAGGATACGGAGCTTTATCGCTATAAAATTGCCCTGAAATTGCTTTTTGCCATGATGTTTGGTTGGACTTCCAAGCGTTTCCAGACCCTGTATGAAAATGGCAAGATTGACAATTCGCTCACTCTTGAAGTAGAGGTGGAAAAGGATTTCCACTTTGTCATCCTAACTATGGACACGCAGGAACCAGTGGGAATTTCTCATCAATTCCGCTCAGCCATTCGGAAGTTTGCTCAGGATCCAGATGTCACAGAAACACATCTAGACACGATTAAAAGTGAAATGTTTGGAGATCTTCTGCATGGTCTGAATTCTCTTGAGTACATGGCAACCCAGTATGAACCGCATTTAAAAGGTGAAAATCTTTTTGATTTGCCTAAGATTTTACAGGATATCACTTTAAATGACGTCTTAAAAGTCGGACGTCGCTTTATCGACCAGTGTGATATGACAGATTTTACTATTTTTCCAAAATAGTTCCAAGTTTATTTCAAAATTTTGTTAGAATAATGTCTAAGAGAAAAGGACTATCCCTATGAGAAAAAAAACGATAGGAGAGGTACTCAGACTTGCTCGAGTAAATCAAAAACTTACTTTAGCAGATGCAGCCAAAAAAACAGATATAAAAACTGACTACCTAAAGGCTCTTGAAAACAATCAATACGAAAAATTTCCGAATGCCTTTTACGTCCGTAGCCTGCTACGAAAATACGCTTGGGCCTTGGATTTAGACGAGACAATTCTTTTAGAGGCTTACGACACAGATAATACTGTCGTTTATGACGAAATTGAATTAGCTGAAAACGAAGAATTTCGAAGCAGAAAATATAAAAATCGTTCCTTTTCACTTCCGCTCTTTTATTTCCTAGTAGTTGCCCTGTCTATCATTATTTTTGTCACCTATTATGTTTGGCAATATGCAAATACAACTACTCCGCAGTTTACCAGCTCCGATAGTTACAGTCTCGTCTCTGGCTCAAGTCTCGAAGAGCGTTCAACTCCACCTGAGACCTCCACTACAGACTCTAGCTCAACAAAAGAAAAGCTGGAAGTCACTGGAGAAGGAAACTATTTAACTGCAAAATATCGTGGTGAGTCGCAAACTACTCAGTTAACAATCTCAGCGAGCAACACCCAAAGCTGGATTAGTGTGACAAATACGGACTTGGCAGCAGGTATAACCCTTACTCCAACCCAATCAAGCCAAACAGTGACACTCTCTCCCAATACAACTTATACAATAACTCTAGGAGTAGTGAAAGGCGTCACTGTCACTGTCGGCAGTCAAAAAATAGACCTATCTACCTTGACCAGCGACAGTGTTATAATTACCCTTACAATTGAATCATAAAGGAAGAATGATGAAAAAAGAAAATATCCCCAACGCTTTAACCCTTGCCAGAATTGCCTTAATTCCAATCTTTATTTTGATTTTGACTTTTGGGCATTCTCCAGCCATGCATATCCTAGCTGGAATCATTTTCGCCCTTGCCAGCATCACAGACTACCTGGATGGCTATCTGGCGCGCAAGTGGCAGGTCGTGACCAATTTTGGAAAATTTGCCGATCCTATGGCCGATAAACTGCTGGTTATGTCCGCTTTTATCATGCTGATTGAAATGAAAATGGCTCCTGCTTGGGTGGTAGCTATCATCATTTGCCGAGAGATGGCCGTAACTGGTCTGAGACTCCTCTTGGTAGAAACTGGCGGAACAGTTCTAGCGGCCGCTATGCCAGGCAAGATCAAGACTTTCACGCAGATGTTTGCCATTCTCTTTCTTCTGCTCCATTGGACTTTAATCGGTCAGATTCTCCTTTACATAGCCCTGATTTTCACTATTTATTCTGGCTATGATTATTTCAAGGGCAGTGCCTATCTCTTTAAAGATACATTTAAATAATATGAAAAATATCATTGAAGTAAAAAATCTTAGTTATCGCTATGACCATCAGTCTGAAGATTATATTTTAAAAGACGTCTCGTTTCACGTGAAACAAGGAGAATGGTTATCTATTGTCGGTCACAATGGCAGCGGGAAATCGACTACGGTTCGTTTGATTGACGGTCTTTTGGAGGCCGAGAGTGGCGATATTATCATTTCTGGAGATAAATTGACGGCTGATAATGTTTGGGAAAAACGTCGCCAAATCGGCATGGTCTTTCAGAATCCTGATAATCAGTTTGTTGGTGCGACTGTCGAGGATGACGTTGCATTTGGTCTGGAAAATCAAGGCATGGATTATCCGATGATGGTGAAACGCGTCCATGAGGCTCTGAAGCTAGTCGGCATGCAGAATTTTAAAGAGAGAGAACCTGCTCGACTTTCTGGCGGGCAGAAGCAAAGAGTCGCTATTGCTGGCGTAGTCGCACTCCAGCCAGATATTATCATCTTGGATGAAGCAACAAGTATGTTAGACCCAGAAGGACGTCTGGAATTAATTCGGACTGTCAAGGAAATTAAAGATAAGAATCATTTAACAGTCATCTCTATTACTCACGATTTGGACGAGATTTCGCTGAGTGACCGTGTACTTGTTATGAAAAATGGTCAGGTTGAGTCAACTGCTACACCGAGAGAACTCTTTTCTAGACCTGATTTAGAAGACTTGGGCTTAGATCAACCCTTTGTCAACCAGGTCAAAGCTGCCATGATTCAAACTGGACTAACTCTACCAGAAACCTATTTAACTGAAAAAGAATTGCAGGAACAATTATGGGAATTACTCTAAATAAAGTCAGTTATACCTATCAGGCTGGAACTCCATTTGAGGGTCCAGCGCTTTTTGAAGTTGATTTGGAAATCAAAGATGGTAGCTATACGGCTTTGATTGGACACACTGGCAGTGGAAAATCAACCATTTTACAGCTCTTGAATGGCTTGCTGACCCCTAGTGAAGGCAGCGTGCAAGTCAACAATGTTACCATTACTTCAAATTCTGTCAACAAGGACATCAAACAAGTTCGTAAACAGGTCGGTTTGGTGTTTCAGTTTGCTGAAAGTCAGGTTTTTGATGAGACTGTTTTGAAAGACGTGGCCTTTGGCCCGCAAAATTTTGGGATTTCTAAAGAAGAAGCCGAGGCTTTAGCGCGTGAAAAATTAAGCCTTGTTGGCATTTCTGAAGAATTGTTTAGCCGCAGTCCTTTTGAACTTTCTGGCGGTCAGATGAGAAGGGTCGCCATTGCCGGAATCCTAGCAATGGAGCCTGATATCTTGGTTCTGGATGAGCCAACGGCTGGACTTGATCCAGCAGGGCGAAAGGAATTGATGGAACTCTTTAAGAAACTGCATCAAGCTGGAATGACCATTGTTCTTGTAACCCATTTAATGGATGATGTCGCGAATTTTGCTGATACAGTTTATGTTTTGGAGAAGGGGCGTGTTGTCAAATGCGGCCAGCCTGTTCAGGTTTTTCAAGATATTAATTTTATGGAAAAGATTCAGCTAGGAGTGCCTAAAATCACGAAATTTGCTCAAGAATTAGCTGAAAAAGGAATGGAATTTGCTCATTATCCTATTACGATTGAGGAATTTAAGGAGATGATACATGGATAAATTGATTTTAGGACGGTATATCCCAGGAAATTCAGTCATCCATCGATTGGATCCGCGCAGTAAATTGTTGGCCATGTTCTGCTTTATCTTATTAATTTTCTGGGCCAATAATCTCATCACTAATTTGCTGCTATTTGTTTTCGTTTTTACTCTGATTTTTCTCTCAAAAGTTCCTTTGACATTCTTCCTAAAGGGAATTCAATCAATGGTTTTCATTATTGCCTTTACCACCCTCTTCCAGCTATTTCTAACGGCGGGAGGCAAGGTACTTTTCCAATTTGGTTTCATTAAAATTACGGAATTTGGGCTTTCACAAGCGGGGATTATCTTTAGCCGTTTTGTTTTGATTATCTTCTTTTCAACTCTGTTGACCCTAACCACGACACCGCTCAGCCTTTCAGATGCAGTAGAAGCCCTACTAAAGCCACTCAAAGTCTTTAAAGTTCCTACGCATGAAATTGGCCTCATGCTCTCTATGAGTCTGCGTTTCGTACCGACTTTAATGGACGATACCACGAGAATTATGAACGCTCAGAGGGCTCGCGGAGTTGATTTTGGTGAAGGAACGATTGTTCAAAAGGTTAAGTCAATTATTCCAATTTTAATTCCCTTATTTGCTTCTAGTTTCAAGCGGGCAGACGCCTTAGCTATCGCAATGGAGGCGCGTGGCTATAGTGGAGGCGAAGGAAGAAGCCGCTATCGACAACTTTCTTGGAAAATGATGGACAATCTTGCTCTTCTCTCTATTTTCCTGATCGGTATCTTGCTTTTTATCTTAAAAAAATAAAGAATAGTATAAGTTTGATAGCAATATTTTTGTTAAAGATCTAATGAAATACACTAAAAATCCTTTTAAAATAATATTTTTATGTGTAAATCTCAATATTTTTGTAATATTCGTGCTTAAAATGTAATCTTTTAGTAATATTTAATGTGTATGATAGTATTATAACTAAAGGAGAAAACTTTTAAAATGAGTATGAAAGTGAAAAAATTGACTCTAGCAGGAACGATTGCTACAGCAACACTATTTGCATCAACTATTGTTGCTAGTGCTGAATCTTATACAGTAAAAGCTGGAGATACCTTATCAGAAATCGCTGAAAGTAAGAAAACAACCGTTGAGCGTTTGGTAGAATTGAACAAAATTTCAAATCCAGATTTTATCATGACTGGACAAGTTTTGGAATTGGGTGATTTGAAAGATGTTGCAAAACAAACAACATCAGCACCTGCTGTCTCACCAGCGACACCAGCAGTCCCAGCTCCAGTAACTCCAGCTGCCCCAGTAGCTACGGAAACTCCAGTAACGACAGAAACTCCTGCAGTTGCTGCAACTTCAGACTACTCTGCCTATTCATCAGACGTCGTACTCGCAAATGGTAATACTCCAGGTGCTGTAGGTTCTTACGCAGCTGCTCGTATGGCTGAAATGACAGGAGTGTCTGCATCTACATGGGAAAATATTATTGCTCGCGAATCTAACGGACAAGTCGATGCCTACAACCCATCAGGAGCAAGTGGTCTTTTCCAAACAATGCCAGGTTGGGGATCTACTGCAACTGTTGAAGATCAAATTCAAGCAGCTTACCGTGCTTACAGTGCACAAGGACTATCTGCTTGGGCTTACTAAAATAAGAAAAAAATGACTAAACATATTTAGTCATTTTTTCTTACTCAAAGATACTATTTATTCTTTATTCTCCAAAAATTTCTTTTGAAAGTCTGCGGCCTGTAGGTGTTGTAGCTAGACCGCCTTCAGCTGTTTCTCTGAAAGCAGTAGGCAGACTTGACCCAACTTGATACATGGCATCAATGACTTCGTCAACAGGTATTTTGGACTCGATTCCGGCCAGAGCCATATCCGCTGCGATGAAAGCGTAGCTAGCCCCCATAGCATTTCTTTTGACACAAGGAACTTCTACCAGACCAGCTACTGGGTCACAAATTAAGCCCAGCATATTTTTGATCACAAAACAGATAGCTTGACTCGCCTGAAAAGCAGAGCCACCAGCAGCTAAAACCAAAGCAGCTGCACTCATAGCAGAAGCGGAGCCCACCTCAGCTTGACAACCTCCTTCTGCGCCGGAAATAGAAGCGTTATTGGCAATAACCAAACCAAAAGCACCAGCAGCCAGCAAAAAGTCTAATTGCTGTTCCTCTGTCAAATCTAGTTTTTCAATCGCTGATGTAAGCACGGCTGGTAAGCAACCAGCACTGCCAGCCGTAGGAGTTGCACAAACCAGCCCCATTTTAGCGTTGTGCTCATTGACAGCAATAGCATTTTTTGCAGCAGTCAGCACAGTATAATCTGACAAGGCCTTCCCCGACTGGATATAATAGTGTAGCTTGGCTGCGTCTCCACCGGTCAATCCGCTGCGAGACTTGCTCTCGTCAAGCCCAAGAAGGACTGAGGCTTTCATCACCTCAAGATTTCGACTCATCAGACGTAAAACTTCGTCTCTTTCCCGACCCGTCAATTCATATTCGGTCGCAATCATTAATTCAGCAACATTGCCATTAAAATCTAAATCAGCCTGCTCAACCAATTCTTTTATTGAATAAAACATCTCTTCTCCTATTTAAAGAAATTGACATTATGGAGATGGGGGATTTTCCGGATCTCTTCGATAGCCTCTTCGCAACTACGACTATCCACCTCAATGATCATAATCGCTTTCTCGCCCGCTTTTTCTCTAGTCACCGTCATTTGAGCAATATTGATATTGTAGCGTGATAGAGCCTCCGTTACATGGGCAATCATACCTGGAACATCTTGGTGGACGATGATAATGGTTGGCGTATTCATGCTGAGAGAGACTGAGAAGCCATTTAACTCGGTCACCTGAATATTTCCACCACCGATAGACACACCCGTTACACTGATGCTTTTATGGGCGTTTTTAACCGTGATTTTTGTCGTATTTGGATGAGGAGCATTGCTATCTTTCTGAATAGTCCAGACAATCTTGATACCGCGTTTATGGGCAATTTCAAGGCTGTTAGGAATTTCAGGATCATCCGTATCCATTCCTAAAATACCTGCTACCAGCGCCAAATCTGTTCCATGCCCGCGATAAGTCTTTGCAAAGGAATTAAAAAGCTGGAATTCAACCTCGGTTGGTGTATCATCAAAAATAGAGGATACGATCTTACCGATACGCACAGCCCCTGCAGTATGACTACTGGAAGGGCCAATCATGACAGGACCGATAATGTCAAAAACAGATTGAAATTTTAATGATTTCATAAGAAACCTCTTGAACATATTTTCTAAAATTATTATATCAAACTTATCAAATTTCTGCCTGATATCATACAAAAAAAGAGGACAATTGTCCTCTCTTCATTATTGGTAATTCGCATACCTGAAACTCTCTTACTCCGCCAGTAGGACTCGAACCTACGACATCATGATTAACAGTCATGCGCTACTACCAACTGAGCTATGGCGGATAGTATAGTCCGTACGGGATTCGAACCCGTGTTACCGCCGTGAAAAGGCGGTGTCTTAACCCCTTGACCAACGGACCATCTATGTTCTTTTCAGAACATATTCTATTATATCAGGTTTTGAATCTTTGTCAACAGTTTTTTATTTATTTTTTAAAATTTCTTTTAAATGTTTTGTTCTTAGCCTAGAAACAGGGCAACGACGGCCTTCATAAAATATAATTTCCTTTGTTTTCTTATCATAATCGCAGATATTATCGATATTGACTAAAAAAGATTTATGGGAAGCAAAGAAACGTTGGGTTTTCTCATCCTGTTCTTGAACACTGGCAATCGTTCCATAAAATTCTTTTATAAAGTTTTTTCCGACCATCCGTAACTTATGGGAGGAGCTTGAGGTTTCAATATATAAAATATCATTAAATGGCACGCGCACATCATTGCCTCGATAGCTATATTCAAAGTAATCAACCATGTTGGTGTTTGTTATTAAAGTATTTTTCGTATAAATGATACACTCTTTTATACGTTTTTTAAACGAATCATCGTTAATATCCTTGTCAATAAAATCAAGAGCTGATACCTTGTATTTGAAAGTTATGGTCGCAAACTCTGATTTTGAAGTTACAAAGACAATAATAGCATATGGATTATGGTGACGAATAAAACGAGCGACCTCCAGTCCTTTGGTCTCTTATCCTTTTATATCTATGTCCAGAAAATAAATCTGATTGACATCTTCATTTTCGACGTAGTCCTTAAATTCCTGAATTTTTCCTGTGATTTTTACCTGGATATCGAGCCCCATTTCTTCAGCAATCTCTGCTAAAGTTTTTTCCATGCGGAGTTGATGGGCTAAGGTATCTTCTAATGCTAAGATTCTCATAAACTATTCCTTCTTTTAATTGTTAATACTTGGGTGAAATCATACTTACTTATTTCTGTATCTAGCATGATATATTCATAATTCTCTAAAATTTCTTTCAGATTATTTAAACCTAGGCCTCTTCGATAACCTTTCGTTGAGAACTCTGGTTCATAAATTTCTTCTAAATCTAATTTCCTTTGCTTGCGGGAATTTTTTACAACAAAAATGATTTCTGTATCGAGTTGAACTAAAGTCACATGAATCATTTTTTCATAGCTTTCAATTGCGCCTTCAACAGCATTGTTTAGCAAAATACTGGCCATTCTTACCACATCTAATAGCTTAATCGGTAATGTCTCAACAGGCTCTTTAACCTCAAATGTCAAATCAATCTGGTGTTCACGCGCCTTGAACAAAGTCTCTGTCATAACGCTTCGAAGAGCTGAGTCACCAACATTATTCAAATCAAAATAGGTATATTTGTCCGAACGTAATTTCAAATTCGCATCGACTAAAACTTCTTGATATATTTTTTCAATTTCCTTGATATCTTGCGTATTGATGGCCGTCTGAAAGCTGGTCAGCATGCCAGCATAATCATGACGGAAGCCACGAATTTCATTATAAAGAGAAACAATTTCATCTGTGTACTGCTGCAGCTGCAACTGTTCCAATTCTCTTTGTCGAATCTCCTCTTCTTTTTCATACTTTTCCCGAATCGCTTTCAAATAGAAAAGAGTCGTCATAAAGATCAAGAAACAAATAGTCGCTAGCATACTGCTAAAACTATTAAAATGATCGTCTTCACTTAACCAATGAGAAACATTTAATATGAGGATCGTTAGAAAATAATAAATATTAATCTTTTGAACTGTCTTTTTAAAGGAAGAGTCTTTAAAATCTCTCAGTTGAAATTCAAAATAATCAATGGATTTTAGCATAAACAAAACAGAGATACTGTTTATCGTAATATAAAAGATAGCCCAATTACTTTTTACAAATTGATCCCCTGTAATGGATGAAATAATAACTGAAAAAAAGGTAGACGAAGCCTGAGTTGCTAAATAAAGGAAAAAAGATAAAAATAAAGAAAGATAATTAGGCAACTTTTCTTTCTTATAAAAATAAGCATAAAAAAGGAAAGGTTGCACCATTAAGATGATGTAATAGAGTAATAAATTAATCAGAGATGCTAAAGGAGCAATAATAACTGTAAAAATACAAAGACAAATAAAGTAAAATCTAGATTTTACTTTACTCTCTACTTTTTTATATATTTTTACAATTGCAAAAATTTCTATTAATTCACATATAAACCATAAAATGAAGTTTAATATCATTTTTATCTCCTAATTACTTCCTTTACTTAAAAATAATTCGAGGAAGGCCTATCTTTCTAAAATCTCCTCCAAGAACTTCTTTAAGTTCTTTTTCATTCAAGGCTGGGAATTGAGCGATTGTTTTAAAGTTTTTCTGAGTATTTTTCATAATACATTCTCCTAAAAATTTTTTCGTAAGTGTTACCTTACAAGATCTATTATAAATAAAATTTCAAATAATCTGTCATCTTTCCCTGAAATGTCATTTTTTATTCCTGAAATGTCGTTTTCTCAAAAATATAATAAAAAAACACGAAATTTTTCGTGTCTGAGTAATGTATATTATGATCCCAGCAGGATTCGAACCTGCGACCGTTCGCTTAGAAGGCGAATGCTCTATCCAGCTGAGCTATGAGACCGATACCTTTTCATTCTATCAGAAAAATCTAGTATCGTCAAGATTTACTTATGGTAAGGACTTCCCTGTTGAATCATGAAAGCACGGTAAATCTGCTCTACCAAAACAAGGCGCATCAGTTGATGGGGCAGGGTCAATTTTCCAAAACTCATCAGTAGATTAGCTCTTTTTTTGACAGCAGGAGACAGACCCAAGCTGCCACCAATTACAAAAGTAATATCAGAAAAGCCACGGACTGTGATGTCGCTCAAGATCGAACTAAACTCTTCTGAAGGAAATTGCTTTCCTTCAATAGCTAGAGCAACCACGAATTCTCGTTCAGAGATTTTTGTTAAGATCCGATTTCCCTCTTTTTCGAGGATTTGCTGATTTTCTACCTCACTGGCCTTATCTGGTGTTTTTTCGTCTGCTAATTCTACAATTTCTAACTTACAAAATCGACTTAGACGTTTAGTATATTCAGCAATTCCATCCTTGAGATACTTTTCCTTTAATTTCCCAACGGTTACAAGCTTTATTTTCATATTTCCATTCTATCATATCCACATGGATTTCACACTTTATTCACATCAGTTTTTTATGGAAAACTGGTTGAATCTATGTATTTTCTAACCTCTATCAACATTTTTTATAAGTTTTCCACAACTTGTGGAAAACTTGTGAATTTTAAGTTATAATTAAGAATAGATTTCTATAATTTCATCAATTGTAATCAAGGAGGAAAATATGAAAAACGCTTCAAATTTCTTTAAAAAATCTTTGTTGCTTTTTATTGTTTTAGTTGTAGGATTTATCGGCGGAAGCCTAGGGAATTTAGCCACCGCATTTCTTAATAATAAATTGGCTAATATCAGTCCTTCTAGCTCAAAGACCACTGTATCAACGTCTTATAAAAACACAACTGACACCACAAAGGCTGTAAAAAAGGTACAAAATGCAGTTGTATCGGTGATTACTTATACCGGTTCTAATCAGGAAGGAGTGATCAATAATGAATCAACCAGTGATCCTCAAGTAGCTAGTGAGGGATCTGGTGTCATTTATAAGAAGGAAGGAAAATATGCCTACCTTGTTACCAATACTCACGTGCTAAATGGAGCAAAAAATCCCGATATTCTACTAGCAGATGGTAGTAAGGTTCCTGGTGAAGTAGTGGGATCAGATGTTTATTCTGATATTTCTGTAGTAAGAATTAGCTCTGAAAAGGTGAAAGATGTAGCTGAATTTGGAGATTCAAATTCCCTGACAGTAGGAGAAACTGCTATTGCTATCGGAAGCCCTCTCGGAACAGAATACGCTAACTCTGTTACACAGGGAATCATCTCTAGTTTGGGTAGAAATGTAACTTTGCAATCTGAAGACGGCCAAAATATCTCGACAACTGCCTTGCAAACAGATGCTGCTATCAACCCTGGTAACTCTGGTGGCCCACTCATCAATATCCAAGGGCAAGTTATTGGTATTACGTCCAGCAAAATCTCTCACAATGGTCAAACTGCTGTAGAAGGCATGGGCTTTGCAATTCCATCAAACGATGTTGTCAATATCATCAAGCAACTAGAGAAAAATGGAACAGTCACTCGTCCTGCTCTGGGTATCCAAATGCTTGATTTATCTAATATCGCCACTTCTGACTTAGCAAAATTACGTCTACCTTCATCTGTAAAATCAGGTATCCTTGTCCGCTCTGTACAAGAAGGAATGCCTGCTGAAAATAAACTTCAGAAATACGACGTCATCACAAAAGTTGACGATAAGGATGTCGAGTCAACCAGTGATTTACAATCTGCTCTCTACAGACACTCTCTGGGAGATGAGTTGAAAGTGACTTACTTTAGAGATGGTAAAGAAGCTACTACGACAATCAAATTGACCAAATCAACCCAGGACTTAAGTGACAACTAATACTTTACATAATTGTCAACACACCTTTACACGATCGTAAAGGTGTGTTATGCTATATACAAATGGAAAATTATCAATACATACCACTAAAAGACATTCGAACCAATCCTTATCAGCCTAGAAAAAGCTTTTCTCAAGAGAAAATAAATGAATTGGCAGCTTCTATTAAAGAAAATGGAATTATTCAGCCCATTATTTTGAGAAAATCTTCCTTATTTGGTTACGAAATTTTAGCAGGTGAAAGACGATTCAGAGCTGCTAAAATTGCTGGCTTAGAAAACATTCCTGCCCTTATTAAAGACTTGTCTGACGATGACATGATGAAGCAAGCCATCATCGAGAATTTGCAAAGAGAAGACCTCAATCCAATCGAAGAAGCGGAATCCTATCAGCATCTGATTGAGAAAGGTCTGACCCATGAAGAAATTGCAAAAATCATGGGAAAATCTCGGCCTTACATCAGTAATCTTGTCCGCTTGTTACAGCTACCAGCTTTTATGCTGGACGCTGTCAAAGAGGAAATGATTTCGCAAGGGCATGCTCGTCTCCTCATTCCACTCAAAAAGGAAGAGCAAGTTTTTTGGCTGGACAAAATCATTCAAGATAATTTATCCGTTCGTGCTCTTGAGCTTTCATTACAAAATACCAAGAAGTCAAAGACTAAGAAGAACAAAGAAATTTTTGCCCATTCAGAAGAAGAAAAACTAAAAAAAATCCTTGGACTCAATGTCTCCATTCACTTAAAAAATTCTTCAAAAGGAAAGATCGTTATTCCTTTTGAAAACGAGGAAGAGTATCAAAGAATTATAAACAGCCTGAAATAGGGCTGTTATTTTCTTTTTTCAAACTAACAGACTTTTCCACCTTTAAAAGTAGCCTAAAATATTGAAAAATAAGGATTTCATTAATAATCCACAATCTGTGGATAAGTCTTATAAACAATGTTAATTTTTCTCCACCACTTGTGGAAAACTTAGCCTTTTTATGTTAAAATGGGAGTCGACGTAGAGAATAATTTTTTGAAAAGGAGGAGGCAATGACCAAAGAGCAAGAATTTTGGCGAAGAATTTTAGAACTTTCAGCTGCTCAACTAAAACAGACAACCTATGATTTTTTTGTTGCAGAAGCAAAATTGATAGCCATTGAAAATAATCAGGCTACTATCTTTTTGGATAGCCCAGTCAAACAGCTGTTTTGGGAACAAAACTTAGTGGGCGTTATTCTCACAGCTGGCTTTGAAATTTTCAACGATCAAATCACGGCCAAATACGTCTTTGAAGAAGCAGGACATGACAGTATTTCTAAATATCAGCTGGAAGAACTTCCTGAAAAGACGCCATTTCGGCCAAGTTTACCGCCAATTGATACTGGACTAAAAGCTAAATATACATTTGATAATTTTGTACAAGGGGACGGAAATATCTGGGCCAAAGCAGCAGCCTTGGCTGTGTCTGAAAATCTAGCAACTACCTATAATCCCCTATTTATCTACGGCGGACCAGGTCTAGGAAAAACCCACTTACTGAATGCTATTGGCAATCAAATTTTAGAAAATATTCCTGATGCGCGTGTAAAATATATTCCAGCGGAAACCTTTATCAATGACTTTCTGGAGCATCTGAGGCTCGGTGACATGGATAATTTCAAAAAAATCTATCGGAGCTTGGATTTGCTCTTGATTGATGATATCCAGTCTCTTGGCGGAAAAAAAGTCTCTACCCAGGAAGAATTCTTCAATACGTTTAACGCTCTGCATGGCGATAACAAGCAGATTGTGCTGACCAGCGACCGCAGTCCAGATCATCTTGATAATTTGGAAGAACGCTTGGTCACGCGCTTCAAATGGGGGCTCACTCAAAATATTACACCACCTGATTTTGAAACGCGGATTGCCATCCTCCGGAACAAAATCGAAAATCTGGACTATATTTTCCCTAATGATACTTTGGAGTACCTTGCCGGACAATTTGACTCGAATGTCCGTGACTTAGAAGGGGCCCTCAATGATATTACGCTCATTGCAAGAGTCCGCAATCTCAAGGAAATTACGATTGATATTGCTGCCGAAGCCATTCGAGCTCGCAAGCAGGATTCTAGTCAGGTGACCGTCATTCCGATTGAAAAAATCCAGTCTGAGGTCGGCAATTTCTATGGTGTCAGTGTCAAGGAAATGAAGGGAAGTCGTCGAGTCCAAAATATCGTTTTGGCTAGACAGGTAGCCATGTATCTAGCCCGCGAACTAACAGACAATAGCCTACCAAAAATCGGGCGAGAATTTGGCGGTAAAGACCATACAACAGTCATTCACGCGCATGGAAAAATCAAAACCCGACTCGAAACTGACGATAGCCTGCGACTTGAAATCGAAAATATCAAAAACAAGATAAAATAAGGGTGTGGAAAAGATTGAACGAATTTAAAGTTTTTTCCACAGGTTGTGAACAAGTCTTAAAACTTTATTTTAGATACTTTGCTCCATTTTTCCACAGCTTCCACAAGAACTACTATTACTATTAATTTAATAATCATAAATAATAAAAGGAGTCCCTATGATTCACTTCTCTATTAATAAAAATTTATTCCTACAAGCTTTGAATACAACTAAAAGAGCTATCAGTACCAAAAACGCTATTCCAATTTTATCAACGGTTAAAATTGATGTGACCAAAGAAGGTATTACCTTGATTGGTTCAAATGGTCAAATTTCCATTGAAAACTTCATTTCAGTTCAAAATGAAAATGCTGGACTCTTGATTACTTCGCCAGGTTCGATCCTTCTCGAAGCAAATTTCTTTATCAATGTCATTTCTAGCTTGCCAGATATCGTGCTTGATTTTAAAGAAATTGAGCAAAAACAAATCGTCCTCACCAGCGGCAAGTCAGAAATTACGCTAAAAGGAAAAGATGCAGATCAATACCCACGTATCCAAGAAGTCTCTACTAGCAATCCTTTGGTTTTAGAAACAAAAGTCCTTAAAAATATCATCAATGAGACAGCTTTTGCTGCTAGCACGCAAGAAAGCCGTCCTATTTTGACGGGTGTTCATTTTGTTTTGACAGATAATCAATCCCTCAAAACAGTTGCGACAGACTCTCACCGGATGAGCCAAAAGAAAATTACTTTGGACAAGAAGGGGGATGACTTCGATGTGGTAATTCCTAGCCGTTCTCTGCGTGAATTTACAGCTGTTTTCACAGACGAAATTGAAACAGTAGAGGTTTTCTTTGCCAATAATCAACTTCTCTTTAGAAGTGAAAATATCAGCTTCTATACACGCCTGTTGGAAGGAAACTATCCTGACACAGACCGCCTGATTCCAACAGAATTTTCAAGCGTTGTGACCTTTAATACCAATAATTTACGTCATGCCATGGAACGGTCTCGTCTTCTGTCCAATGCGACTCAAAACGGAACAGTGAAACTAGAAATTGTGAAGGGCATTGTCAGCGCTCATGTCTATTCACCAGAAGTTGGACGCGTGAATGAAGAAATTGATACAGAAAGTGTGTCAGGAGAAGATTTGAGCATCAGCTTCAATCCTACCTACCTGATCGAAGCGCTAAAGGCAGTCGATAGTGAGAAGGTGACCATTAGCTTTATTTCAGCTGTTCGTCCTTTCACTTTAGTACCAAACGAAGATGCTGAAAACTTTATCCAGCTGATCACACCAGTACGTACTAATTAGAAGATAAGATTTAAGACAAGGCTGACTCGATCCGCCTTGTCTTATTTTGATCATTTACAAGCCAGCTGATTCTAAACTTGTGGTATAATACAGCTAGGGTTGAGAGAAGTGCTAATCTGTATTTCTAAGAGAATAAAAAAAGATTGTCAAAAGGAGAGAAGATGTACGAACTTGGAACTTTTGTAGAAATGAAAAAGCCCCATGCCTGTACCATTAAGTCAACGGGCAAAAAGGCCAATCGTTGGGAAGTCGTCCGCATGGGAGCAGATATCAAGATTCGCTGCAGCAACTGCGAACACGTTGTCATGATGAGCAGATATGATTTTGAAAGAAAAATGAAGAAGGTCATTGAATAGTCTATATTTTGGACTTAGCCCAATTTTAGATGACCTACCTCATCAACAAAGAACGGATAAGACCAAGAAAGTCTTATCCGTTTTCTGCTTTTATTTAAGTTCTTCAAATTTGCCGTCTTTGACTTCTTTATAGCCAGAAGCTTCAAGAGATTTTACCGTTTCTTTATAACTGATATAATTAGCTTTTTGGTCTCCATCTGTTTGGATAAGTTGTTTACTTTTCAGTTCTGAAATATCTGCCTTGCTAAAATCCATCGTCATCTTTTGCGTCAAATGATCGTCTTTATACTCGATTTTATTAGTAAGTCCTTTAATATTTTCCAGCGTTTGCATGTAGCCTCCAATTTGTTCTTTGGCGGTATCTTTTGTCAATCCGATAGGCTCATAATAGAAAACATTGCTGGTTTCATTGTTCAGTAAATCATCTCCCTTATACTCAAGAGTAATCCGGCTGTCTTGCTTGGTCTTTTGATCAATCAACTGAAAATAGGCTTTTTTAGGACTGCTACTGCAGGCAGCTAAAAAAAGTAAAGTAAACATGGTCAAGAAAGAAAGAACAAAAGTTTTAATTGTCATTTTTTTCATGGCTAACTCCTTTTATCAAAATATTAACTATATTATATCATTTTTTGCAGAAATATTTTCTATTTCTATCCAGAAAGCAGGAAATTTTTCATTCAAATCCGCTGTTTAGGATAAGGAATTATGGTATAATGGTTTGGATTGAAAAGATGAATGGAGAAGATACGAATGGCTTTAACAGCAGGGATTGTTGGACTGCCTAATGTGGGCAAGTCAACTTTATTTAATGCAATTACAAAAGCAGGGGCAGAAGCTGCCAACTACCCTTTTGCGACCATTGATCCAAATGTCGGGCGGGTAGAAGTTCCGGATGCACGTTTGGATAAACTAACAGAATTGATTAAACCTCAAAAGAAGGTTCCCACTACATTTGAATTTACAGATATTGCTGGTATTGTAAAGGGAGCTTCGAAAGGGGAAGGTCTAGGAAATAAATTCTTGGCCAATATCCGTGAAGTGGATGCTATCGTCCATGTAGTCCGTGCCTTTGATGATGAAAATGTCATGCGGGAACAAGGCCGTGAGTCTGATTTTGTCGACCCTATGGCTGATATCGAGACCATCAATCTGGAGCTCATTTTGGCCGATCTGGAAAGCATTAACAAACGCTATGCGCGTGTTGAGAAGATGGCCCGTACCCAGAAAGACAAAGACTCAGTTGCAGAATTTAATGTTCTGCAGAAAATCAAACCTGTTCTGGAAGATGGTCTGTCGGCTCGAACAGTTGAGTTTACAGAAGAAGAGCAAAAAATCGTCAAAGGTCTCTTTCTTTTAACGATTAAGCCAGTACTTTATGTGGCCAATGTCGGTGAAGATGAAGTTGCAGATCCAGACAATATTGACTATGTGAAGCAGATTCGTGAATTTGCAGCTACAGAAAATGCTGAAGTTGTTGTCATTTCAGCGCGTGCCGAGGAAGAAATTTCTGAACTGGATGATGAAGACAAGGCAGAATTTTTGGAAGCTATCGGCTTGACAGAGTCAGGTGTAGACAAATTGACACGAGCAGCCTATCATTTGTTGGGACTTGGAACCTACTTTACCGCTGGTGAAAAGGAAGTCCGTGCTTGGACCTTTAAGCGTGGTATGAAAGCTCCTCAAGCAGCTGGCATCATTCACTCAGACTTTGAGAAAGGTTTCATCCGTGCAGTGACGATGTCTTATGATGATTTGGTAAAATATGGATCTGAAAAAGCTGTAAAAGAAGCTGGACGTTTGCGTGAAGAAGGAAAAGAATATATCGTTCAAGATGGCGATATTATGGAATTCCGCTTTAATGTGTAAATCAAGTGTAAAGTTAAAATACATAGGTTGGAAAGGAATTTCCAGCCCTTTTGGCTTTTATAAAGGAGTAAAATGACAAAATTAATTGTTGGATTAGGAAATCCAGGAGATAAATATTTTGAGACCAAACATAATGTTGGCTTTATGTTAGTTGACAAAATGTGTAAAGAATTAAATCTAAAGTTTACAGCAGATAAGATTTTTCAAGCAGACATTGCTTCAACTTTCTTGAATGGGGAAAAAGTCTATTTTGTAAAACCGACTACTTTTATGAATGAAAGTGGGAAAGCAGTCCATGCCCTGCTCACTTACTACGGCTTAGATATAGATGACTTACTCGTTATTTATGATGATCTGGATATGGAAGTTGGGAAAATTCGTCTTCGTACCAAAGGTTCAGCTGGCGGTCACAATGGTATTAAGTCTATCATTAAACATATTGGAACACAGGAATTCAAGCGAGTGAAAATCGGCATTGGAAGACCTAAAAATAATATGTCAGTTATTCATCATGTTTTAGGGAAATTTGATGAGGAAGATTATATTAGTATTTTAAACACATTAGAAAAAGTTGACAGTGCTGTAAATCATTATTTACAAACTGAGAATTTTGAGCAGACCATGCAACAATACAATGGATAAGACAATGACACTACTTGATCTATTTGGTCGAAACCAACAAATTGTAGATTGGAAGAAACAGTTACAAAAGAAGACCCGTCAGTTAGTGATGGGACTTTCAGCTTCAACAAAGGCTTTAGCGATTGCTAGCAGCTTAGAAGAGCAGGAGAAAATCCTAGTCATTACTTCGAGTCAGAACGAAGCAGAGCGTCTAGCTAGTGACTTGATTTCTTTGTTGGGGGAAGAAAAAGTCTATACTTTCTTGGCAGATGATACGCCTTTAGCTGAATTTGTTTTTTCATCGCAAGAAAAAATCTTTGCCAGATTAGAAGCCATGAATTTTTTATCAGATAAAGAGAAAAATGGGATTCTGATCATCAATGTTGCAGCCAGTCGTTTATTATTGCCCCAGCCTGATATTTTTAAACAATCTGAGCTTATTCTTTCTGTTACTGAAGAATATAACCTTGACAACCTAGTAAAGTCCTTGTCAAGTAATGGTTATAAAAAGGTTTCTCAGGTTCTCAGTCAAGGAGAGTACAGTCTGAGAGGGGATATTCTAGATATTTTTGAACGCTCGGCTCAATATCCTTATCGGATAGAATTTTTTGGCGATGAGATTGATGGCATAAGGATTTTCAATCCTGAAAATCAACTTTCTCTTGAAAATGTGGAACAGATTTTGATAGAGCCTGTTACAGATCTTCTATTGACAGAAGAAGATTATGCAAGAGGACAGAAAAATCTAGAAGTGGCTCTCTCTACGGTTCTTGATCCTTCCTTAAAATCCTATTTAGAAGAAGTATTGAGCTCTGTTAGAGAGCACTTTCATCATGCAGATATTCGCAAATTTCTTTCCTTATTCTATCAGAAAGAATGGACTATTTTAGACTACCTGCCAACGCACACTCCTATATTTTTTGATGATTTTCAAAAGATAATGGACAAGCATGCACAGTTTGAATTAGAAGTTGCCAATATCTTGACAGATGATTTACAAAATAGTAAAGCACTGTCAAATCAACAATACTTTGCAAATAGCTATCAGGACTATCGTAAATATAAACCTGCTACATTTTTTTCTAATTTCCATAAAGGCTTAGGAAATCTAAAATTTGATGCACTTTATCAATTTAATCAATATCCAATGCAGGAATTCTTTAGTCAGTTTCCTCTCTTAAAAGAAGAAATCAATCGCTTTAGGAAATCGGACTATACGGTAGTCTTACAAGCAAATTCAGCCTCAAGTTTACAAAGTTTACATAAAACTTTACAGGATTATGAGATTCATTTAGATTACATCAAGGAAAAAGACATCCATGAAAAAGCTGTCCAGCTCATAGAAGGAAATCTAGTTCAAGGATTTAATTTTGTCGATGAAAAAATCGTTTTGATTACTGAGCATGAGATGATTCAGAAAAAAATCAAACGTAGGATTCGTCGTCAAAATATTTCTAATGCTGAAAGATTGAAAGACTATAATGAACTGGAAAAAGGCGATTATGTGGTTCATAATATCCACGGTATTGGTCGCTATTTAGGAATTGAAACGATTGAGGTTTCAGGAGTTCATCGGGATTATTTGACGATTCAGTATCAAAATGCAGATCGTATCTCCATTCCGGTGGATCAAATCAACCTTCTGTCTAAATATGTAGCTAGTGATGGAAAAGCACCTAAAATTAATAAGTTAAATGATGGGCGTTTCCAAAAAACGAAGCAAAAAGTACAACATCAGGTTGAAGACATTGCCGATGACCTTATTAAATTGTATGCAGAGCGTAGTCAATTAAAAGGTTTTCAATTTTCTAGTGACGACCAGCATCAAGTAGAGTTTGACAATGCCTTTCCGTATGTGGAAACAGATGATCAGCTCAGAAGCATTCAGGAAATCAAGAAGGATATGGAGAGCGACCGTCCAATGGATCGACTCTTGGTTGGCGATGTTGGTTTTGGGAAGACAGAGGTGGCTATGAGGGCTGCTTTTAAGGCTGTCAACGATCATAAACAGGTGGCTATCTTGGTTCCGACCACTGTTTTAGCTCAGCAACACTACACAAACTTTAAAGAACGTTTCAACGATTTTGCCGTGAATGTCGATGTTCTCAGTCGTTTTAGAAGTAAAGGGGAACAAAAAGAGACTCTAGAAAAATTGGAAAAAGGGCAGATTGATATTATTATCGGTACCCATCGCCTTCTATCAGCAGATGTAAAATTCTCCGATTTGGGGCTACTGGTGATAGATGAAGAGCAGCGTTTCGGTGTCAAGCATAAGGAAAAGTTGAAGGAGCTTAAAAAGAAGGTTGATGTGCTGACCTTGACGGCTACCCCTATTCCACGAACCCTTCATATGTCGATGCTAGGGATTCGAGATTTATCGGTCATTGAAACACCACCGACAAATCGTTATCCAGTCCAAACTTATGTTTTAGAAAATAATAAGACAGTTATTCGGGATGCGGTTTTGCGTGAAATAGACCGAGGCGGACAAGTTTACTACCTTTACAATAAAGTTGACACCATTGAGCAAAAAGTTTCAGAATTAAAAGAGTTGATTCCAGAGGCTTCAATTGGTTATGTTCATGGACAGATGACAGAGGTGCGTTTAGAAAATACCCTTTTAGACTTTGTTAATGGCGAATACGATATTTTAGTTACAACAACGATCATCGAAACTGGTGTCGATATTCCAAATGCAAATACTCTCTTTATCGAAAATGCTGATCATATGGGTCTGTCAACCTTGTATCAACTTCGTGGTCGGGTTGGCCGCAGCAATCGAATCGCTTATGCCTATCTTATGTACCGA
Source organism: Streptococcus sp. 27098_8_113 (assembly GCF_041432545.1). NCBI lineage: Bacteria > Bacillati > Bacillota > Bacilli > Lactobacillales > Streptococcaceae > Streptococcus > Streptococcus sp. 27098_8_113. The sequence goes on from NZ_JAPVZU010000008.1 coordinate 89,490, forward strand.
CCAGATAAAACTCTAACTGAAGTTTCAGAAAAAAGACTAGAAGCCATTAAAGGATTTACTGAGCTAGGATCTGGATTCAAGATTGCGATGAGGGATTTGTCTATCCGAGGAGCTGGAAATATTTTAGGAAGTTCTCAGTCAGGTTTCATTGATTCTGTAGGATTTGAAATGTATTCTCAACTTTTAGAAGAGGCCATTGCTAAGAAACAAGGTAAGGAAACCAAGCGCCAAAAAAGCAACGCTGAAATCAATCTTCAGATTGATGCCTATCTTCCAAGTGATTATATTTCTGATGAACGTCAGAAAATCGAGGTTTACAAGAGAATTCGTGAAATTGACAATCGTGTCAACTATGAACATCTGCAAGATGAATTGATTGACCGCTTTGGAGAATATCCGGATGTAGTGGCTTACCTACTGGAGATTGGTTTAGTCAAATCCTATCTTGATCAAGCCTTTGTGGCACTTGTTGAGCGGAAGCAAGAATCTGTCATCATTCGTTTTGAAAAAATTTCTCAGCAAATCTATCTGACCCAAGATTATTTTGAAGCCTTGTCAACGACAAATCTAAAGGCTCGAATTGGTGAGCAACAAGGCTTGATTGAAGTCGTTTTTGATGTTCGGAAGAAAAAAGATTTCGAGATTTTGGAAAACTTGCTGAACTTTGGTGAAAAACTGATAGAAATCAAGAATCGAAAAGCTGAATAAACATTACAATTCGGTAAAATTTCAGCTTTTTAGCTTTGTTTCTTTCAAAAGAATGATAGAATATTAAGAGAAAATCGAGGAAAAGACTATGAGATTAGACAAATATTTAAAGGTATCACGCATTATCAAGAGGCGCCCTGTAGCTAAAGAGGTAGCAGATAAAGGTCGTATCAAGGTAAATGGAATCCTGGCAAAAAGTTCGACAGATTTGAAAATCAATGATCAAATTGAAGTTCGTTTTGGCAATAAGCTGTTAACAGTGCGGGTGCTAGAAATGAAAGACAGCACCAAAAAAGAAGATGCTGCTAAAATGTATGAAATTATCAGTGAGACAAGGATTGAAGAAAATGTCTAGAAATATTGTTCAAATAAATAATCGCTTTATCCAAGATGAAAATCAGCGTCGCAGATACCTCGATGAGGAACGTCGGAAGCGAAATCGTTTTATGGGATGGGTTCTAATTTTAGTCATGCTACTTTTTATTCTTCCAGCCTATAATTTATATCAAAGTTACGAAACTTTACTTAATCGTCGTGCTCAATATGCACAACTACAGAAAAAATATGAAAAATTAGGCGAAGAAAAGAGCTATCAATCTGACATTGCTACTAAGTTGAAAGATGACAGCTATGCTGCCAAATATGCTCGTGCCAAGTATTCCTTTTCAAAAGAAGGAGAATATATTTACACAACACCAGATTTATTACCACAATAATCATGGAAAATTTACTTCAAAATATAGAGAAATTTTTATCTTTTTCGGATGAAAAACTAGCAGAATTATCCGAAAAGAATCAAGCTTTAAAACTTCAAGAAACAAAAAAGGAAAGGGGAGGTCATGCGTAAGTTACTTTTGCTGATATTTTTACTGCCAGCTTTATGGAGCAGTCAAACAGCAATCAGTACTGAAAAGGAACTTGTTTTAGACGAAGAAGAAAAGTATCAGCTGACAGGTACAGCTTATGGCCGTTACCATACGAATATCCCTACAAATCCTAATGTTTATGAAGAAACGCCTACTTTTACGGATGCTACTTTGACTAAGGTAGCTGGGAAACTTTTGCCAGATCAGCCACTAGAGCTGACAGAGTTGCACGTGAATGAAGTTGGAATCCCTATCTTTAAATTAAAGAATGGCCAGTTTGTAATTGCAGATAAGAATAGCATCTATGAGGACACGGTTCAGTCTATCACAGATGTCAAACAGGAAAGATGGCTGGCCCCTAACTATGTGCTCTACGATACTATCCCGATCAATTCTTCTAAAAAGATTGCAGCTAAACTACCTGCTTATAGCAAAGTAAAGGTGGTACAAATTGCTCAAACAGCTAAGGGAGAATACGCTAAAATTGAAGGTCAAGGTTGGATTTCTGTTGATTTTCTTTCCCAAGAAGATAATCGAATGGAAAAGGTTCAGGAGCTGTTAAATTCTAAGTACAAAAAAGCTGACTTTTCTATTTATGTAAAGCAGCTAGAAACGGGCAAGGAAGCAGGTATCAATCCAGATCAACAAATGTACTCAGCTAGTGTGACGAAAATTCCTTATCTTTACTATGCCCAGGAGCAACTGGACAATCATACCATTTCCTTGGATAAGAAGTTAAAATATACAGCGGCTGTCAATGATTTTGCAGGTGCCTACGACCCTGAGGGAAGCGGTAGTATTTCCAAATCAGCAAATGATAAGGAATATTCTGTACAGGACTTAATCAATGGTGTAGCAAAAGAATCGGATAATGTGGCCCACAATATCCTTGCCTACTATACAAGCAATCAATCTGATGGCCAATTTCAAAATACTATTGAAAAAATTGCGGGTAAAAAGTGGGATGTGGAAAGCAGACAAGCTTCAGCTCGAATGGCAGGAAATGTTATGGAAGCCATTTATAAGCAAAATGGCATGATCGTCGATGCCTTATCTCAAACAAATTATGATAATCAGCGAATTTCTAAAAACATCAATGTAAAAGTTGCTCATAAAATTGGTGATGCTTACGACTTCAAGCATGATGTCGCTATTGTGTATGCGGATTCGCCATTTATCATTGCTATTCTTACGAATAATTCGGATTACGATACAATTTCTAAAATTGCGGATGATGTGTACGGAGTTCTGAAATGATCGATCAGAAGTTTCGCAAACAAATGCAGGAAAAGCGGTATTTTCAAAATCATCGAAAAGTGTTGGTAGCAGTTTCTGGTGGCTTGGATTCGATGACCTTGTTCCATCTTTTGTACCAGAACAGGGAAGAACTAGAGATTGAGCTGGGCATAGCGCATGTCAACCACAAGCAACGACCAGAGTCAAATATGGAAGAAAAAGAGCTGTCAAATTTTGCCCAGCAACTTGGTGTGAAATTTTTCAGCTCAAATTTTTCAGGTGATTTTTCCGAGGAAAAAGCTCGGCGATTTCGCTATCGTTTTTTTGAAGAAATCATGTTGACAGAAGGCTACACGGCCTTGGTAACGGCTCATCATGCTGATGATCAGGCCGAGACGGTGTTTATGAGACTACTACGAGGAGCAAGGCTGCGCCACTTGTCTGGAATGACCGAGGTTCAATCCTTTGCAAACGGGGAATTAATCCGACCTCTACTTTATTTTCATAAGCAAGACTTTCCTGATATTTTGCATTTTGAAGATAAGAGCAATCTTCAAAATGACTATCTCAGAAATCGGATCCGTAATCTCTATCTTCCCAGTCTTGAAAAGGAAAATCCACGCTTTAAGGATTCTCTGATTTCTTTAGGGAAAGAAGTTGAGGATTTACAGACAGCTCTGTCTCATCTGACGCAAGGTTTGGACATTACAAAACTTGAAGTGTTTGAGCGGCAAATTCCAGAAGTTCAAAATTTCCTTCTGCAGGAGTATTTGAAGAAATTTCCTTCCTTAAATATAAATAAAAAGCAATTTGAAGAAATCTTAGGAATCTTACGAACCAAGGCTAATTACATCCACCCTTTAAAGGATGAATATGAGTTGGTGAAAGATTATAAACATTTTGAAATCAGAAAAATCAGTCGTAGGTCTGATTTGAAAGTGGGCTCAATTCTGTTAGAATGTGGTAATCAACTTCAATTTGGAGACTATCAATTCTCATTTGGCACTCCTTTGGAGGGTGAAAATATTCAAGCGATTGCAGTTTCACGTGAAACACCACTTCTTTTACGTCACAGGAAAACAGGTGATTGTCTTCGTTTGAAAGGACATCACAAAAAACTTCGTCGGCTATTCATTGATCAAAAAATTCCATTTGAAAAACGCGAAAAAGCGATTATTGTGGAGCAAAATCAGCAGATCTTGGCAATTGTAAATATCGCTATCAGTGATTTGAGTAAGGAATTAAAAAGTGATATAATGAGTACTGTACTTTATATTCAGAAAATTAGATAGGTAAAATTATGCTAGAACAAGATATTAAAAAAGTATTGGTTTCTCATGAGGAAATCGTAGCAGCGGCAAAAAAATTGGGCCAACAGTTGACAGCAGACTATCAAGGTAAAAAGCCTATTTTTGTAGGAATTTTGAAGGGGTCAGTTCCTTTTATGGCCGAATTAATCAAACACGTGGATACAGATATTGAATTAGATTTTATGCTGGTATCTAGTTACCATGGCGGTACAACTAGTAGTGGCGTGATTAATATTATCAAAGATATTGATCAAGATATTACGGGTCGTGATATTCTTTTTGTCGAAGATATTATCGATACTGGCCAAACTTTGAAGAATTTGTGTAACTTGTTCAAAGAAAGAAATGCAGCATCTGTAAAAATTGCTACGTTGTTGGATAAGCCAGAAGGACGCATTGTTGACATTGAGGCAGACTATACTTGCTTTACAATTCCAAATGAATTTGTAGTAGGTTACGGACTAGATTATGATGAGTATTATCGCAATCTTCCTTATGTAGGTGTTTTGAAAGAAGAAGTTTATACAAAATAAAGGTTTGCTAGATATAAATGAAAAATAAACAAAATAATGGTTTTATAAAAAATCCTTTTCTCTATATTCTAATTATTGTAGTCCTTGTTACAGGTTTTCAGTATTTCTTTACAGGAAGTGCGACAGGCCGTAGCCAGCAAATCAACTACAGCCAATTAGTAAAAGAAATCCAAAATAATAATGTTACAGAGATGAGCTACCAGCCAAATGGTAGTATTATCGAGGTATCGGGTACTTACAAAAAACCTAAAGAATCAAAAGATACGACAGGAATCCTGTTTTTCAGTCCGGAAATCTCAAAAGTTAGCAGATTTACTAGTGTTGTTTTGCCATCAGATACAACAGTTTCTGATTTGCAAAAGCTGGCTGCTGAGCATGAGACAGAAGTGACTATTAAGCGTGAAAGCTCCAGTGGAATGTGGATTAATCTTTTGATCTCCTTGGTTCCATTTATCATCATCGCCTTCATCTTTATGTCTATGATGAATCAAGGCGGTGGCGGTGCTCGTGGTGCTATGAATTTTGGACGTAACAAAGCTCGTGCGGCTAATAAAGAAGATATCAAAGTACGCTTCTCAGATGTTGCTGGTGCAGAAGAGGAAAAACAAGAACTTGTTGAAGTTGTTGAATTCCTGAAAGATCCAAAACGTTATACTAAGCTGGGTGCTCGTATTCCGGCAGGTGTTCTTTTGGAAGGCCCTCCGGGGACTGGTAAGACCTTGCTTGCCAAGGCAGTTGCTGGTGAAGCAGGTGTTCCTTTCTTCAGCATCTCAGGTTCTGACTTTGTTGAAATGTTCGTCGGTGTCGGAGCAAGCCGTGTTCGTTCTCTATTTGAAGATGCGAAAAAAGCGGCTCCTGCTATTATCTTCATCGATGAAATTGATGCCGTCGGTCGTCAGCGTGGTGTTGGCCTTGGCGGTGGTAATGATGAACGTGAACAAACTCTTAATCAGCTCTTGATTGAAATGGATGGTTTTGAAGGCAATGAAGGAATCATTATCATTGCGGCTACTAACCGTTCGGATGTTCTTGATCCAGCTCTTCTACGTCCAGGTCGTTTTGACAGAAAAGTTTTGGTTGGCCGTCCTGACGTGAAGGGTCGGGAAGCTATTCTTCGCGTTCATGCTAAGAATAAACCGCTGGCTAAGAACGTTGATTTGAAACTAGTTGCTCAGCAGACACCTGGCTTTGTTGGTGCTGATTTGGAAAATGTCTTAAATGAGGCTGCCTTGGTTGCAGCTCGTCGTAATAAGAAAGTCATCGATGCCGATGATATTGATGAAGCAGAAGACAGAGTAATCGCAGGACCATCTAAGAAAGATAAAACCGTTTCAGAGCGTGATCGTCAGATTGTCGCTTATCATGAAGCGGGGCATACGATTGTCGGACTTGTTTTGTCCAATGCGCGTGTCGTACACAAGGTAACTATTGTGCCTCGTGGTCGTGCTGGTGGATATATGATTGCCCTACCTAAAGAAGACCAAATGCTTCTTTCTAAAGAAGATATGAAAGAGCAATTGGCTGGTCTCATGGGTGGTCGTGTAGCTGAAGAGATCATCTTTAATGTGCAAACAACAGGGGCTTCAAATGACTTTGAACAAGCTACACAAATGGCGCGTGCAATGGTCACTGAGTACGGTATGAGTGAAAAGCTTGGCCCAGTCCAATACGAAGGTAATCATGCTATGTTTGGTGCACAAAGTCCTCAAAAATCAATTTCAGAACAAACAGCCTATGAGATTGATGAGGAAGTACGTTCATTATTAAATGAAGCACGAAACAAGGCAGCTGAGATTATTCAAGCAAATCGTGAAACCCATAAATTGATTGCAGAAGCATTACTTAAATATGAAACGCTTGATAGCACCCAAATTAAATCTCTCTATGAAACAGGTCATATGCCAGAAGAGTCTGAAAAAGACTTGGAACGAGAAGCGCATGCCCTTTCCTATGATGAAATAAAATCTAAAATGGAAGAAAATTAAGAGATGCTTTTCTTACTTAAATAGCTTGATTACTAATTGTGTAATCAAGCTATTTTTTTATTCTTTAAAGCCTAA
>NZ_JAPVZU010000009.1:0-79870 GCF_041432545.1 Streptococcus sp. 27098_8_113
CTAATTCATAAAAGACAACAGCTATATGCTGTTGTTTTTATATTTTATGGGTTCTGATTTTTTGCTTTTCTATAATGTCTCTATAATTTATAAGTTTTCGTAAATTAGATAGTATCCATATAGGATGTGGTCTTTTTACTTTTTGATTAAAGTATTTGCCTTACTTCATATTTTTTGCTATTTATGCGTGCCTATTGCCTTGATTGAATTTTTACTTGATTTTTTGTATACTAATATGAGGATAATCATTTATTGAAGGGAGATTTTTATATGTTAAAGCAAGATTGGCTCGAATATTTTGAAGCTGTGAATGGTCGTTCAGCAACGGATGCAGAAATTGCTCAAGCTTTGCTGGCTGGTGAGTTTGTGGAACCTGAGGTGGTAAGTGCACATCAAGTTGGAAGTGAAACTGGCTCAATCATATCAGACTCTGTTCCAGTACAAGGAGGAGCTTCAAACGGTGAATTTTATGCTCAGCCGCAAAATAGTTTTCAGGAACAGAATGGGCAAGCATTGTTCACTCAGCCAACTGGGCAGCAATATCAAGAGCTTCCTCAGCAACAGCCTAACCAAAATCATTTTGCTAATCAAACATAATCATTTGCTCAACAGGGATATCCTTATCAACAGCCAAATGGTGGGCAACCTAACCAGTTCGTTGGTCAGCCTCAATCTTCTGGTCCGCAAGGCTTCAATCAGCAAGCTTATCAAAACAATCCGCAAGGCCAGTTCAATGCGCAGAATTTCCAGCAAGGACCACAGGCCTACTACAGTCAGCAACAGCCGGCGCAACCAAGTGAATTTTCTAAAACAATGAAAGGTTTCTGGGCTTGGCTTGTTTCTGCTTGGAAGTCGCCAACTTCAGAAGTTGAAAGTAGCAAATTAAATGGCTATCTTTCTCTAGGATTGACTGTTTTCTTTGCGGCTATTGTGGTGAATTATAATTTTTATAATCTTATTCATTCGGTGAGTTTTGGCTTTTATAGTGGTCCGACTTTTGACTTTAGACTTTTCTTAGTCTCACTGATAGCGGCAGCCCTCGTTCTTTTCTCCATTATTTTAGGAGGCTTTGCTGTAAAACGAATGGTTTATAAGGATGGAAGCTTTAGCTTTAATAAGGCATTTGACTGGTATGGCAGACTCTATGCGATTGTCTTACCTTTTGTGGCTCTTTCTGCTTTATTTAGCTTACTTGGGATTATGTCTGTTTCCCTCTTCCTAGCATGGATTGGCTTAGTGTTAATTGGGGTCGGAGCAACCTTTGCTTTGATTTATTCAAAATCCAGCACGTCAATGGATCCTTTTTATAAATATTTACTAGCAATTATTGTCAATGGTGTGATTACATTTATCTTTACTTTCATCGCTTTCTCATTGCTGATGAGTCTTATGATGATGTAAGGTTCTTGGAGGTTATTTATGGTAACGAAAGAAAAGTGGGTTGAGCTTTTTGAGCAAGTGATTGGTAGAAAGCCAACCGCAGATGAGTTTTTAGAAGGAAAACGTTCTGATTTTGATCCCAGAAAGATTATTTCTATTGCGGCTCCAGCAGTACAAAGTAACGATGGTCCAGCTGAAGAGAAGCAAAGCTCGGTGACTCAGGAAGAAAATTTGGGGCAAGAGGATCCTGCCCTAGAGTTTCTCAAAGAAGAATTTGTTGAGGCTTCTCCTAAAGAAGAAAAGAAAGAGATTTCAGAATCGGATCAATACCAAGAGCAACGGGAAAATTGGCTGCAAGCTTTCGAGACGAATATTGGTAGAAAGCCGACTAAAGAGGAATTTTTAGAAGCACGAAATCAAGGTTTTGCTAATTTGCCTATTCGCTCTGAATTATTGGATTCGGAATTACCACAGAAAGCAATAAAAAAAGCAGAAAAAAGAATGTCGAAGAAGAAAGTCATGCTGATTGCTTTTCCTCTTATTCTACTTTCTTTTTTGGTGGCAGCCTTTCTTTATTTAACCTCAGTGACAGGTGTGAAAGTTGTTACGGATGATTTTGCAAAAGCGGTTACTAAAAAGGATTATGATGGAATCGCAAACCTGCTCTCTTCTAACTCAGATAAGTGGACACGTGCAGATGCGAGGGCTTTGGTCGAGCACTTAGAGAGTCAAGAAATCAATATTGAGACCGAGCTGGACAACATTGCTAAGTCAAAGGGAAAATCAGCCTATATTGATGACAATCAGAATAAACTTTTAGGTGTAACTGAAAAAAGCAAGAAATTTGGGATTTTTCAGGAATATCAAATAGTGGCCTATCCAGTAGAGGTGAAGGTTAATACGAACTTAGATAATGCGAGCATCAAAGCAGGAGATAAGAAAAGCCTTCCTTTGAGTAAGAATGCTGAGACGAATATTGGCAAATATCATTTTATCAAGCAGGAATTTACCCTGAAAGGGAAGACGGAAGTTGGAGAGATTGAGAGTAAGATCCAGCTTGATTTAGCCACTGCTAAGAATAATGAAATTAAATTGGATCTTAAGTCTGAAAAGAAACGATTGAAGGTTACTATGCCAGCAGAAGCTTCAAATGCAACAGACCTTAAAATTGTTGTAAATGGCAAGGAAATTGGTAGTAGCTTGGAAACAGATATTCAAGTTGTACCACATCAAGAACTGGAAGTTTATGCTAAGTTTGTTGTTGCTGATAACACTTTTGTAACCAACAAGGAAAGTATTGTTGTCAAAGGAGACACGCTTGATGTTGCTTTATCTTTACCTAAAGAAGTGACAGATAAGATCAAAGAAAAGGACGAAGAAGCTAAAAAGGTAGAAGCTAACAAGGCAAAAATCACCAATTTCCTTAGTGAATATCGCACGGCTGTTTTCAGATCGGTCTCTAATCGTTCTAATTATTATGCTCAATATTATGACACTTCTAGTCCAGCATACAAAGATATGGTTGAGTGGACTACAGGTGGTGGTGTCAAGAAGGCGAAAATTGATTATTACGATCCAGGAGCTTTGGATATCCGTGAAGTGAGAGAGGAGAACGGCTCCTATATTGTGACGACTTATGAGGACTATACAGTTCACTATATTGATAGTACTCCAAATAGTGTCAATCGAAAAAATAAAACTTACTATTTGAAGCCGACCGGAAATTCCTTTGCAATCTACAATATTAAAGTTTCAGAAAGTTAGTGGAATACAATGAAATATAATAAACTTATTTTTCTAGCAATGTCAGTCTTGGTTTTAAGTGCTTGTTCAGCAGCCAAAGACAAGACTGAAAGTAGTACAAACAAGCAGACTAGTAGCTCAAAGGTATCTGTTGAAAAGAAAGAGACTGAAAAAGACCAGGCATCTAGCCAAGATACAAGGAGTGAATCGGATGACACGGAGTCTAAGAAGGAGCAGAAACAGGACGTAACTGTTGATAAAAATGTTTCTTACAACGGAAGCTACTATAGCGTTCAAGGGAAATATGACGAAATAGTCATCGCCAATAAACACTATCCATTATCAGCTGACTACAATCCAGGTGAGAATCCGACTGCTAAAGCAGAACTACTTAAGTTAATCGCAGATATGCAGTCCAAAGGTTATCCTATCAGCAACCAATATAGCGGTTTTCGTAGCTATCAAACTCAGGTCGGCCTTTATCAAAGTTATGTGAATCGAGATGGACAAGCTGCGGCTGATCGTTATTCGGCAAGACCAGGCTACAGCGAGCACCAAACTGGTTTAGCATTTGATTTGATTGATAGTAGCGGCAATCTGGTTGAAGAAGCGGGAGCTAGTCAGTGGCTCTTGGACAATGCCTATAAATATGGTTTTGTAGTACGCTATCCTGTTGGCAAGGAGGATTCTACTGGCTATGTGCCTGAAAGTTGGCATCTACGCTATGTAGGAAAAGAAGCCAAGGAAATTTCCGAATCTGGTCTCACACTGGAAGAGTATTATCATTTTACAGGTGGTAATTATGCCCAGTAAAATCTAATTGCAGACTCAGCGTCTACCTTATTCTCAAAAGTTAGAAGCTACATATCTCACTTTAAAAGTGGAGTTGAGCTGCTGGATGATTAGAAAAATGCATAGTAAAACCAGTCCTCGTTTTTTGGGGACTGGTTTTTTCTTTTGTTGATGCTAAGGCATAACTCACAAGATGAGCAGAGCTCGAGTTGACTTTTTCCTATTCTTTTATAATTTCAATCTTTTCGATTTTAATGTCTGTTTTGGGTTTATCTTTATCGCCAGTTTCTGTGGCAGCGATTTTGTCTACCACATCCATGCCTTCAATGACTTGACCAAAGACGGTATAGCCGCCGTCAAGACTTGGATTTCCACCATTTTTGTAAGCTTCAATAATTTTAGCTGGGAAGGTGTCGGTCGGTAATTGTTTGGATAAGTCTTTCTTGCTTTGGTTGATGAAAAATTGACTGCCGTTGGTGTCTTTTCCAGCATTGGCCATGGCTAGTGCACCGCGCAAGTTGTAGAGGTAAGGAGAATATTCATTCTTGAAGCCATTTCCTGAGTCAATAGACTCATTCTTGCCTTTCCAAATAGATTCGCCACCCGTGCCATCTCCTTTAGGATCGCCGGTCTGAATCATGAAATCATTGATAACGCGATGGAAAATTACACCGTTATAATAGCCTTCCTTTGCATGTGTTAGAAAATTTTCGACAGCTAAAGGAGCGTATTTAGGAAACAGCTTGAGGCGAATGTCTCCTTGTGTTGTGATAATCTTGACTTCAGCCTCATCTTCGGCAACTTCTGTAGATAGTTGTGGGAAGTTGGCATTTTCATTGGTCATGGCATCCTTGTATTGTTCACGGAGTTTTTGAGCTTCAGCTGCCTCAGAGCTGGTATCGGTAGCAGAAGACTGCTTAGGAGCACTGGAGGACTTGGTGGTAGAATCTTCTTTAGTGGAGCAGCCTGTCAGAGCAAGTGCAGATAAAAGACTAAAAAGAATGATTTTTTTCATAAATAACCTTTCTATGAATAAGTTTATGAACTATTGCTATTTTACTATAAGTGCTTTAGTTTTTCAAACTTTCCTGCGTCAGAAATTCCAAGAGCAGGGATTTGAGGCTTTCTGGGCGCAGATTGTGGTTGTAAAGTTCTTGCAAGCTGACCCATTCGGGCTGGTAAATGTTTTGGAGACTACTGCGCTCGAGCTCTTCGCCTTGCATGAGGGGAGTCTCAGACGTACTTAGACTGGTGTAGAAATAATACTCCTCTTTTCCCTGATTGTTAAAGGAAAAAGCTGTGTGCAGCTGGTCAGCAGAAAAGCTAAGATTGACTTCTTCTTTCATTTCCCGTAAGGCAGCTTCTAAAGGCCCTTCTCCAAGTTCGATAGTCCCACCGGGAATTACCAAATACTCTTGCCCATTCTTCCAGCGATGAATGAGCAAAATCTTGTCCAAGAAAGGATTGTAGACAATCACACCTGCTCGCATACTATTCTCCTTTCCGCTGTTTTCTTCTAAATAGTCTAGCAAAAATAGCTAGAGATTACCAATCTGAGCTATAGAAACTTTTTCTTGAAATTTCTGCTTACTGGAAAAATATATATGTTAAGATGAACGTTATACATCAGAAATGGAGCACTTGTGCCTATAAATTTTAAGGAAGCTATATTGTTCATCTGCTTTTATAACAGCTTTTTTAGTAGAAACATTGGTCAAAGAACTGGTCCTTCGTTCATCATAAGCGTTGACAAAATATTAGGGCGTATCCTTGTCAGTGGAAAGCTATTTGGGAGCTTGGGGAACAAACTTTGTAATGGCGGTCCCCCTCAACTTCCTCTTGGTTGGACCGTTCTCGCCTTTTATACTAGGGCGTATCCAGAAACCTTTCCCGAATTAAGAAAAAGTTGAAGATTTTGAGGGCGATAGTGAAATTCCAACAATTATTTGAGGAAAAATTATGGTAAAATAAGATAAAAATCATTGGTTTCGTTTGATAAAAATTTATCGTTGATTTGAAGGGAGTTTAATTATGGCAAGACGTTTAACAAAAAGTGCTGATGATAAAATCATTGCGGGAGTTTGCTCCGGCTTGGCTCAGTATTTTAATATAGATCCGGTTATTATCCGTGTTATCTAGGGAGTTTCCTTTTTTGCTTATGGTATTGGACTTCTTCCCTACCTCATTTTCTGGGTAATTTTGCCAGAAGAATAAGGCAGAAACTAGTTGCAAAAGGCAGCTAGTTTTCTCTTTAGAAGATCTTAAAATATGGTATAATGAAAGTTATGGCAAATAAGAAAAATACAAAAAACAGTCGGACTACGAGACGGCCGACAAAAGCGGAATTAGAAAGACAAAAAGCGATTCGACGGATGATAGTCACCTTTGTTTTGGCTATCGCTTTGTTGTTTGCTGCTTTGAAGCTGGGGGCTTTTGGAGTTACCATTTATAACTTAATTCGGGTTCTGGTAGGGAGTCTGGCTTATGTGGCGATTCTAGCTGCCTTGTTTTATCTCTTTTTCTTTAAGTGGCTGCACAAACATGAGGGGAAGATTTCAGGCTTCATCAGCTTTTTCTTAGGACTCAGCTTAATTTTTCAAGCCTATTTTGTTCATGTTTTGCATTTGAAAGGACAGGTTTTATCTACAACGCTTACGCGAGTCTTGACAGATTTGTTGGCCTTTAAAGTGTCCTCATTTGCTGGCGGTGGGCTGATTGGGGCGGCTCTTTATGCTCCGATTTCTTTTCTCTTTTCAAATATAGGCTCCTATTTCATTGGCCTGCTCCTGATTTTGCTGGGGGCTCTGCTCATGAGTCCATGGTCGCTTTATGATCTTGCTGAGAAATTCAGCGTGGCTTTCCAAAACTGGAGAGAAAAAGAGGAAGAAAAACGTCAGCTTCGTTTTCTTGAGCAGGAGGAGAAAGCTGCACAGGCAGCTATGCAAGCTATTGAGGTAGAGCAGGCAGAAACTGAAGTGGATCCTGAAACGGGGGAGATTTTAGATGGTGAGGACTTGTCTTACTCGCCTATGGACTTTGATGAGGCGGACTATGCTGAATCGGGAGAGTATGATCCTCATGAGCCCCTGAACTTTGACCGCGAAGAGGAAATAGAAGAAGCAGAGGCAGATATAGATGTAGAAGTGGATTTTACAGCTAAAGAAAATCTAGACTATAAACTACCGACTATCAATCTCTTTGCGCCTGACAAGCCTAAGAATCAGTCCAAAGAAAAGCGGATTGTCCGAGAGAATATCAAAATTTTGGAAGAAACCTTTGCTAGCTTTGGGATTAAGGTTACTGTCGAGCGAGCTGAAATCGGACCTTCCGTCACTAAGTACGAGGTCAAGCCAGCTGTTGGTGTTCGGGTCAATCGGATTTCCAATCTGGCTGATGACTTGGCTCTTGCCCTAGCTGCCAAGGATGTACGGATTGAGGCACCAATTCCTGGGAAATCCCTAGTCGGGATTGAGGTACCTAACTCTGAAATTGCGACCGTGACTTTCCGAGAACTTTGGGAACAGTCGAAGACAGATGCCAGCAAGCTCCTAGAAATCCCACTTGGGAAGGCTGTCAACGGCTCTGTCCGCTCCTTTGACTTAGCTAAGATGCCTCATCTCTTGGTGGCGGGCTCTACTGGATCTGGTAAATCTGTGGCTGTCAACGGCATTATCGCCAGCATTCTCATGAAGGCCAGACCGGATGAAGTCAAGTTTATGATGGTGGATCCTAAGATGGTGGAGCTATCTGTTTATAATGACATTCCCCACTTGCTTATCCCCGTTGTGACCAACCCTCGCAAGGCTAGTCGTGCATTGCAGAAGGTCGTGGATGAGATGGAAAACCGCTATGAACTCTTTTCCAAGGTCGGTGCTCGTAATATTGCTGGTTATAATGCTAAGGTCGCTGAGTACAATGCCCAATCGGAGTACAAGCAGGTTCCCCTGCCTTTAATCGTCGTCATCGTGGACGAGCTGGCTGACCTCATGATGGTGGCCAGCAAGGAAGTGGAAGACGCTATTATACGTCTGGGACAAAAAGCGCGTGCGGCTGGGATCCACATGATTCTGGCTACCCAGCGGCCATCTGTGGATGTTATCTCCGGTCTGATTAAGGCCAATGTACCCTCTCGGATTGCCTTTGCTGTGTCCAGCGGGACAGACAGTCGGACCATTCTGGATGAGAATGGGGCGGAAAAGCTCTTGGGTCGAGGAGACATGCTCTTTAAGCCGATTGATGAAAACCACCCAGTTCGTCTGCAGGGCTCCTTTATCTCGGATGAAGATGTGGAGCGCATCGTAGCCTTTGTCAAGAATCAAGCTGAAGCTGACTATGACGATAGCTTTGATCCTGGTGAAATATCTGAAAGTGATATGGAGTCTGGCGGTGGCGACGATGAAGGTGATCCGCTCTTTGAAGAAGCCAAGGCCTTGGTTATCGAGACTCAGAAAGCCAGCGCTTCGATGATCCAGCGGCGACTCTCGGTCGGTTTTAACCGGGCTACTCGTCTCATGGAAGAACTGGAAGCGGCAGGCGTTATTGGACCAGCCGAAGGAACCAAGCCAAGAAAAGTTTTACAGACGAATTAAACATTTTCCTGAGCAGTTGGTTAACAAGAATAATATCTTGTAATACAAATCTGCCAGCTGTTAGCCGGCAGATTTTCTCTACTGAAGAATGAAAGGAAAAAAGCTATGAAACTAGATAGCATTCACCATATTGCGATTATTGGTCATGATTATGACAAGACTAAGGATTTTTATGTGGAAAAGCTGGGCTTTGACATGCTGGATGAGCACCATCGACCCGACAAGCAGGACATTCTCTTTAATGTCCGCAAAGGAAATCTGACGCTGGAAATTTTCATCAAGGAAGAAGCTCCCAAGCGGCCAGCCCTGCCTGCTCCAGAGCATACTGGATTGCGTCATCTGGCTTTCCGAGTGACAGATGTCGAAGAAATGCTAGAGGAATTTGACCGATTGGAGATTCCCCATACCGAGCTGCGCTATGATGACTTTGACGGCCGTAAGATGGCTTTCTTCTTTGATCCGGATGGTCTGCCTTTAGAGATTCATGAATAAAACTAGGAGAATCGGAGGGCTTTGTTTCTCAACAGAAGAATGACTCATAAGATGCGCGTATGAAAAGCCCATCGGTCAGTACAGACCGATGGGTTGTGTTTTACATTTATAAAAAGAGAGCGATGACCATGGCTAGATACATAAAGAAGGTCAAGATAAAACCAGCCCGCCAGAAGAATTTAAAGAACTTGGGATAGTAGAAAGTCCGTTTTTTCCTAAGAAAATAAGCTGTGATGGCGATAGCTAGGCCAGACAATACTAATAATAGGTGGGGTAAAAGACTGTGATAGAAGGCCTTGTCTGAAATGATATACAACTCTATAGCAAAAAAAGGGAAAGCCAAATCTGCAAAATTCAAGCCAAATTTTCTTAGCCTGAAGACCTTCACCGCGATAATCGATAAGATAAGTGTTAAAAAGATAAATAATACAGAAGCAATTTTTAATAATACCATGTAACTATTTTACCATAAAAATGAGAAAATATAAGAATTTTTCTTGCATTTTGAAAAGATTAGTGTATAATAGAAAAGTATGCAAAAAGCATACTTGTGGGAGGTAAAAATCTCTAATTACCGCCAAAACCACAAAGGAGGATTTAAAAATGGCTAAAAAAGTCGAAAAACTTGTAAAATTGCAAATCCCTGCTGGTAAAGCTACTCCAGCTCCACCGGTTGGACCTGCTCTTGGTCAAGCTGGTATCAACATCATGGGATTCACAAAAGAGTTCAACGCTCGTACAGCTGACCAAGCTGGTATGATCATTCCAGTTGTTATCTCAGTATACGAAGACAAATCATTTACTTTCGTTACAAAGACACCACCAGCTGCTGTTCTTTTGAAAAAAGCTGCAGGTGTTGAAAAAGGATCAGGTACACCTAACAAAACGAAAGTTGCTACAGTTACTCGTGCACAAGTACAAGAAATTGCAGAAACTAAGATGCCAGATTTGAACGCAGCAAACATTGAGTCTGCAATGCGTATGATCGAAGGTACTGCTCGTTCTATGGGATTCACTGTTGTTGACTAATCAATAACACCCCCAATATAACCCGCAAGACTTCATCATTTCGAGGAGTGACGTGGGAGATGAAAATCGATTGAACCACTTACAAGGAGAATAGAAAATGGCTAAAAAAAGCAAACAACTTCGTGCTGCTCTTGAGAAAATCGACAGCACAAAAGCATACAGTGTAGAAGAAGCTGTAGCACTTGCAAAAGAAACTAACTTTGCAAAATTTGACGCAACTGTAGAAGTTGCTTATAACCTGAATATCGACGTTAAAAAAGCTGACCAACAAATCCGTGGCGCAATGGTATTGCCAAACGGTACTGGTAAAACTTCACGCGTTCTTGTTTTCGCACGTGGTGCTAAAGCTGAAGAAGCAAAAGCTGCAGGTGCAGACTTTGTTGGTGAAGATGACCTTGTTGCGAAAATTAACGACGGTTGGTTGGACTTTGATGTAGTTATCGCTACACCTGACATGATGGCTCTTGTTGGACGTCTTGGACGTGTCCTTGGACCACGTAACTTGATGCCAAACCCTAAAACTGGTACTGTAACGATGGATGTTGCTAAAGCAGTTGAAGAGTCTAAAGGTGGTAAGATCACTTACCGTGCTGACCGTGCAGGTAACGTTCAAGCAATCATCGGTAAAGTATCATTTGAAGCTGAAAAATTGGTTGAAAACTTCAAAGCATTCAACGAAACAATCCAAAAAGCAAAACCAGCTACAGCTAAAGGAACTTACGTAACAAACTTGACAATCACAACTACTCAAGGTGTTGGTATCAAGGTTGACGTGAACTCACTTTAAGAATTGAATTTGAGCTACCTACGGGTAGCTCTTTTTTTGGACAAAATATGCTGAAGACGGTTACAAAAAATGTAAAAACATGGTATAATTTTATGGAGCTATTTATTTTATATTCAAAGGAGATGAATGATGAAAAAAGATCAGAACCAGCTGACTTGGCTGATGGTGTCCCTAATTGCCTTTAATATGGTTTGGGGTCTGGGAAATGTGGTCAACAACTATTCCCAACAAGGGATTTCGGTCGTTGTTTCTTGGATTCTTATCCTGGCCATTTACTTTATTCCCTATGCCCTCATCGTGGGGCAGCTAGGCTCGACCTTCAAGGAGAGCGGAGGTGGTGTCAGCGACTGGGTGGAGAAGACCTCTACCAAGCGCTTGGCTTATTTTGCGGCTTGGACTTACTGGGTGGTGCATATTCCCTACTTGGCACAAAAGCCACAGGGAGTTTTGATTCCTTTAGGATGGGCTATCCAAGGAAATGGCGATTTTTTGAGCAGTCTTGATATTCACTGGATTGTTATTCTTAGTTTGCTGATTTTCGGTGCCTTTCTCTACTTGTCTACTAAGGGTCTATCCACACTCAAGGTCATTGGTGGTCTAGCTGGAAGTGCCATGCTGATTATGTCCTTCCTCTTTGTACTCTTGGCGGTTGGCGCGCCTTTTATCAAGCCGGACATGCAGTTTGCAACGGCTAATATGGACAAGCTCAGCACTTACATTCCTAATTTTGATTTTTCATACTTTACGACTATCTCACTTTTGGTCTTTGCGGTAGGTGGGGCTGAGAAAATTTCGCCTTACGTTAACCAAACTCGCAATCCAGCCAAGGAATTTCCAAAAGGGATGATCATCATGGCTATCATGGTTGGTGCCTCTGCTATCCTAGGATCTCTGGCTATGGGTATGCTCTTTGACGGTAGTAATATTCCTGGAGATTTGATGCGTAACGGTGCTTATCAAGCCTTCCAAATGCTGGGTAACTACTGGGGTGTAGGCAATGTACTAGTAGTCATCTATGCCCTGACCAATATGGTTGGACAGATTGCGGCCTTGGCTTTCTCTATTGACGCGCCTCTACAAATCTTGCTCAATAATGCAGACGAAGAATTTGTTCCAAGCTGGCTACGCAAGCGGACATCAAAAGGTGTACTGATTAACGGTTATATCCTGACAGGGATTTTGGTAAGCTTCTTGATTGTCCTACCAATCTTTGGAATCAAGGAAATTGACGGTCTGGTTAAATGGATGACCAATCTTAACTCTATTGTTATGCCGATGCGTTATCTTTGGGTATTCGTGGCTTATATGTTGCTCAATAAAGCTTGGAGAAAATACAAGGATGCGGAATACAAACTTACGAAAAATCCAAAATTTGGCTTTATCATCGGAGCTTGGTGCTTCCTTTTCACAGCTTTTGCTTGTATTTTAGGTATGGTTCCGAAAGTAGACTATGCAGTTGATCCAGCTGGTTGGCGCTTCTCTCTGATGACAAATATCTTGACACCGATTGTCTTGATTAGTTTAGGTGTCATCTTACCTCTCTTGGCTAAACGGGAGAAGAGACAGTCACTTAAATAGTGGTGACAAACGCCTCTATCGCTAAATTGATAAATTTTTCAGCCCTATCTTATGATAGGGCTTTTTTTAGGAAAAAATCCTTTCACAGGAAATAAAAATGATAAAGCAAGCGTTTCTTCTGGGGGACTTTCACCAGAGATGATACTTGTATCGACGGTTAAGGTTGGATGATTATTTTGAAGGTTCAGCTCAGACCTCTATTGCAAAGCTACAATTTTTCTCAAGAAAATATCCTTCTCCTTTTGTGAAATACCCATAATTGTGGTAAAATAAGTGGAATAAATATTATTAAAAACAAAGAGGTATTATCATGTCTAAGATTCTAGTATTTGGTCACCAAAATCCAGACTCAGATGCCATCGGGTCATCTGTAGCCTTTGCTTATCTTGCAAAGACAGCTTATGGTTTGGATACAGAAGCAGTAGCTCTTGGAACTCCAAATGAAGAAACAGCCTTTGTCTTGAACTATTTTGGTGTAGAAGCCCCCCGCGTAATCACATCAGCTAAAGCAGAAGGTGCAGAGCAAGTCATCTTGACTGACCACAATGAATTCCAACAATCTGTTTCAGATATTGCTGAAGTGGAAGTTTATGGCGTTGTGGATCACCACCGTGTAGCTAATTTTGAAACTGCAAGCCCACTCTACATGCGTTTGGAGCCAGTTGGATCAGCATCTTCTATCGTTTACCGTATGTTTAAAGAACACGGTGTGGCAGTTCCTAAAGAGCTTGCTGGTTTGATGTTATCTGGTTTGATTTCAGATACACTTCTCTTGAAATCTCCAACGACACACCCAAGTGATAAGGATATTGCTCCTGAGTTGGCTGAGTTAGCAGGTGTGAACTTGGAAGAATACGGTCTCGCTATGCTGAAGGCTGGTACAAACTTGGCTAGCAAATCTGCAGAAGAATTGATTGACATTGATGCTAAGACTTTTGAATTGAACGGAAACAATGTCCGTGTAGCGCAAGTCAACACTGTTGATATTGCTGAAGTCTTGGAACGCCAAGCAGAAATCGAGGCAGCAATGCAAGCGGCTATTGCAGCAAATGGTTATTCTGACTTTGTTTTGATGATTACAGATATCGTAAACTCAAACTCAGAAATCCTTGCAATTGGCGCAAACATGGACAAGGTAGAAGCAGCCTTTAACTTCAAACTTGAAAATAACCATGCCTTCTTGGCTGGTGCCGTTTCACGTAAGAAACAAGTGGTGCCTCAGTTGACTGAAAGCTTTAATGGGTAATTTCCTGAGTGGCAGCTCAAAATAGGAAACACTGGTTTTCCGCACATGTAAAGGAGTTTCGACTCCTTTTTTGATAGACGAGAGAAATGAAGATTCAAGATTTACAAAATGGTGACCTGCTGTTCACAGTCGGTCAATCCGAGATGGCAGCAGCGATTCGGACAGCGACAGGCGCCTATAGCCATGTGGGTATCTTTTTTGATGGTGAGATTTACCATGCGACGCAGGACAAGGGAGTGACGCATCAACCCTTGAGCCAGTTTTTGAAAGAAGAGGACATCTATCATGTCTTTGCTTATCCTGAGATAGATGCGCCCAGCGTCTTTAAAGAAGCCAAATCCCATCTTGGAAAGCCTTATAATGTTAGTTTTTGTGCTGAGAGCGAGGGATTTTACTGCTCGGAATATATTGCTCAGATTATGCCAATTTTTGAGACCATTCCCATGCAGTTTGGAGATGATAAAAACCTGATTTCTAATTTTTGGCAGACTTACTATGAGGAATTGGGCTTAGCAGTGCCTGTAGGACATCCTGGAACCAATCCCAGTCAGTTGGCTCAATCAGCCAAGCTTATCTATAAAGGAGAGCTCCATGATTAAAATTCTCAATCCGACTCGGCTGACACGACAGCCCTTATTTGAAAAACTAATCAATTATCTGGATCAGCAGGATGATGTGATTTTAAGAGAAATCAAACGTGAATTTGCGGGCTTTTCCAATCTAGATCGCTTCATGGAGGAATGTATCAAGGCGGGCTATATTCGGCGGGAGAATAAGCGCTATTATCAGAAAGTCCCGCTTTTGGAGAATCTAGAAAATCTATCTTTGGATCAGGAAATCTTTATTCGAGATGATAGTCCGATCTATCAGGAATTGTTGAATTTGCGCTTTGAGACTCAGCTTGCTAATCAGACTAATGCGGCTATTCTGCTGGAAAAGACCGATTTTCAGAGAGATAAACTGACCTTGTCCAATTATTTTTATAAAATGCAGCGACAGTATCCGCTGTCTGAGGAGCAGAAGCCCCTTTATGCTATCTTGGGAGATGTGAATCCAGAGTATGCCCTCAAGTATATGACGACTTTCCTCCTCAAGTATGTCCGTAAGGATGAGCTCCTGCAGAAGCGTCGAGACATTTTTGTCGATAGTCTGGTGATTCTAGGTTACATTCGTCAGAATGAGGCTGGCAAGTATGAGTTGGAGGCTAGCTTTGACAAGGAACGCCTAGTCTTCCAATTGGACTGATAATTATTCGAATAAAGAAAAATTAGACAGCCCCACCTGTCATTTTGCCATATTCTGTGCTATAGTAGTATATAGAATTTGGGAAAGGAATTAGAATGACAATGTTAAAAAAAATCTATCCCGAGCAACCACTGGAGAACCTTAGATGGTTCGATATGCTGATTTTAGCCGCTATTATGTTTGGTCAATTTATTTATTCCTCAACAGTAAATTGGCTTACGATGTCCAGCTCTGTAGGACAAGCAATCGTGCCCAGACCAGAGGATGAAAATTTTGCCTTGCTGAGCAATTTGAAATTGCAAGTTTTTCTGCTAGTGTTGGCACTTATCTATCTAGGCATCCGCCATTATGATTTTAAACAACTGAAACTACGCTTGTCTTGGTCTATTCTGTGGGCACCCTTGATTTTTGTGGTTGTCGGTCTGACTTCTGATGTGATAGCAGCTTTAGTCGGTTCCTATAATTATTTTGACTTAGAAATCTTGCAGCATATCGACTGGACCTTTGTCGAAGTTTTTCGAAAACTAGCTGCATTGGGACCTGTCGTTATTCTTTATTCTCTATTCAATGGTGTTTATGAGGAATTCTTTTTCTTAGGCTTGCTCACATCGGTGAAAGAAGAGAGCAAATGGTGGGTTTTAGGCTTTTCAACGCTGGTTCGCTTTTCTGTCCATACCTATCAGGGGCTAGTCTCTGCTTTTCTGATTGGCGTAGTCTTCGGTCTGTTCTATTATTTCTTTTACAAATACAAGGTTAAAAACTTGCTGCCTTTCTTTTTGGCACATGCCTTTGCGGATATGGTGGGTAGCAGCTTGCTCTACGTTTTAGTGATGTGGAATGGATAATAAAAAAGGACTTTCAGGAGTCCTTTTTTATATATATTTTTCTGCCAGTGCATAATCACTAGGATAGGGAACCTTTTGGTCATTGATGATTTGGTAGGCATCTGCTCCCTTGCCAGCCAGGATGACGGCATCACCTTCAGCACTAGTCAGGCTGAGGGCTTTTTTGATAGCTTCTTCGCGATCAGCGATCATCTCCACCTCAAAGGAGATGTAGCCAGCAATTTCTTTTGCGATAGCAATCGGATCTTCACGATTTGGATCATCTGCGGTTAAAATGACTTTGATTTCAGGATGCTGGTTGAGTAAGAGACCAAAGTCCTTGCGTCGACTTTCTCCCTTATTGCCAGTAGCTCCTAGTACAAGTACAGTCTGTCCTTTTTGATGTTCTTGAACGACGGATAGCAACTTAGCCAAACTGTCGCCATTGTGAGCATAGTCCACGAAGACCTTGGCACCGTTTGACTGGGTCAAGACCTCCATGCGTCCCGGAACTCGTGTCTGGGCAATACCAGCTTGAATATCTTCCAATGAAGCTCCAAGTCGTAGGCAGGCTAGACCAGCAGCAATGCCATTTTCCTGATTGAAGCGACCAATCAACTGGATATCGTAGGCACCAGCCAACTTTCCTTGCGCTTCAAAGGAGAAAGCTTGCGATTCTTGAATACTATTGGCGGAGTCAGGTCCATAGAAGTCGTGGTCGTAGTTGGCCACTTGCTCAGCTAAAACTTGAAAATGATCCATGCCGCTATTGACAACAACAGCTCGGCTATTGTCCATCAAGAGTCTCTTGTGGTAGAAGTAGTCTTCAAAAGTTGGATGCTCAATCGGGCCGATATGGTCAGGGCTGATATTGAGGAAGACACCTACATCAAAGGTCAGGCCATAGACCCGCTTTTTAAGATAGGCTTGGCTGGAGACTTCCATGATGAGATGGGTACGACCATTGGCTACAGCCTGGGCCATCATCTCAAAGAGGTCTAAACTTTCAGGAGTGGTCAGGGTTGATTTAAAGAAAGTTTCACCGTCCAGAGTGGTATTCATAGTAGAAAGCAGGGCTGGTTTGTGGCTTTGTTTTAAAATATTAAAAGCGAAATAAGCCGATGTGGTCTTGCCCTTGGTACCAGTGAAGGCCAAAAGTTTGAGTTTTTGCTCTGGGTGACCGTAAAATTCCATAGCAATGAGACTCATGGCTTGTTTAATATCATTGACCAAGAGCACCGGAATTCCGACTTCGAAGTCAGTTTCACTTAGGTAAAAACCTAGCCCAGCTGCTACAGCCTTTTCTAAAAATTCCCGCTTGAAGTGCTCGCCCTTGACAAAAAAGAGGGTTCTGCTGTCAGCTTGACGACTATCATAGCTAATCTTGTCAAAGGTCAAGCCCTGATAGTTGAAGTAGTAGTCTCCATCAGCGATGATTTCACGAAAATTTTGGTCTTTTTTTAAAATATCTAGTATTGTTTCAATTTTTATCATATCTCTATTGTAAACCGAAAGGCTATGTTTTACAAGAGGCAAGGAAAAGTTTATAATAAAAGAAGAACAAATAGAAGAGGTTTTCTATGAGCCAAGAAACAACAAGCCAGCAGCAGAAAATGCTAAGAGGGACTGCCTGGCTGACTGCTAGTAATTTTATCAGCCGCCTTCTTGGGGCTGTTTATATCATCCCTTGGTATATCTGGATGGGCCAGCACGGAGCAGAGGCCAATGGTCTTTTTACAATGGGCTACAATATCTATGCTTGGTTCCTTTTGGTTTCCACAGCGGGAGTGCCGGTGGCTGTGGCCAAGCAGGTTGCCAAGTATAATACCATTGACAAGGAGGAACACAGCTTTGCTCTCATCCGAGAGTTCCTCAAGTTCATGCTGGGATTGGGGCTGATCTTTGCAGTCATCATGTACTTGATGGCACCGGTTTTTGCCTCAATGTCTGGTGGCGGGGCTGACTTGATTCCAGTCATGCAGAGTTTGTCTTGGGCCGTGCTCATTTTTCCGTCTATGAGTGTCATTCGGGGCTTCTTCCAAGGATTTAATAATCTTAAACCGTATGCGATCAGCCAGATTTCGGAGCAGGTGATTCGGGTTATCTGGATGCTACTGACGGCTTATTTCATTATGAAAATCGGTTCAGGTGACTATGTTGAAGCCGTGACCCAGTCTACCTTTGCTGCTTTTGTCGGGATGCTGGCAAGTATGCTCGTCTTACTTTTCTATCTAGCAAAAACGGGTATGCTACGCTCTATCCTGAGAAAGCCTAAAAAGTCCGCGGGAATTAGTGGCCGTTCTCTCCTCTGGGATACCATACGAGAAGCCATTCCCTTCATCATTACAGGCTCAGCTATTCAGCTATTCCAGATTATTGACCAGGCGACCTTTATCAACATTATGACCCAGATTAGCGATTATACGAAATCAGAGCTCCTAGTGCAATTCGCCTATTTCTCAGCTAATCCAAATAAAATCACCATGATTTTAATTGCAGTGGCAACTTCTATCGGTGGTGTCGGGATTCCTCTCTTGACCGAGAATTATGTCAAGGGTGACTTTCGCTCGGCTGCTCGCCTAGTGCAAGATAATCTTAGCATGTTGCTCTTCTTTATCTTTCCGTCAACAGTGGGAGCAGTTCTGGTGGCTAGTCCGCTCTATACCGTTTTCTATGGTAAGCCAGATAGTCTAGCACTGGGGCTTTTCATCTGTGCTATGTTGCAGACGATCATTCTCAGCACCTATACAGTTCTCGCTCCGATGATTCAAGCTCTGTTCCAAAACAAGAAAGCCATTCTCTACTTCTTTTATGGAGTTCTTGTCAAGCTCAGTTTGCAAGTGCCGATGATCAATCTCTTCCATGCTTATGGTCCCTTGATTTCAACGACCGTCGGTCTTTTACTGCCGATCTTCTTCATGTTTAGAGAAATCCGCAAGGTTGTTGGTCTGAATCCTAAGAATCTATTGAAGCGCCTGCTGTTGAGTATGATTCTCACAATTGCCATGGTGATCTTGGTTCTGCTTGTCGAGTATCTACTAAGCTTTATCTTCCAGCCAACTAATCGGATGTACAGCTTTATCTATGTCGCTGCCGTTGGAGGAGTCGGAATGCTCGTCTATATCGTACTGTCTCTCAAGGTTCGGCTCATAGACCGTTTTATCGGACAAAAGGCAGATAGTTTACGCCAACGATTAAGAATGAAATAAGAAACGAAGAGTCGTTCAGCGACTCTTTTTTTATGAATTATTACTCTATAGTTTCAGACTATAGCTAGCTCTTGAAAAGAAAAAAGCTCAAGACTTTCTTAAGATGTTACAATAGAAAGGTAGAATATTTTAAAAAGAGGAACGGTTAAATGGAGAGAGAACGGAAATTAAATACCTTGTTGGCCCAAGCGGGAGTAAAAACAGACACAACAACGGGTGCCTTAACAACCCCCTTGCATTTTTCAACGACCTACCAGCATCCAGAGTTTGGCCGGTCCACAGGATATGACTATACTCGAACCAAAAATCCTACACGGGCTAGCTTGGAAGCGACTCTAGCTGCTATCGAAAGTGCAGACTATGCCCTAGCGACTAGCTCTGGTATGTCGGCTATTGTCCTAGCCTTTAGTGCCTTTCCAGTCGGCAGTAAGGTTTTGGCTGTTCGGGATCTTTATGGTGGCTCTTTCCGTTGGTTTGCTCAGGCTGAAGCAGAAGGGCGCTTTGTCTTTACCTATGCCAATACAGAAGAAGAACTTCTGAATAGTCTGACAGAGGATATAGATATTGTCTATATCGAGACACCGACCAATCCTCTTATGGTAGAGTTTGACATTGCCCGCATTTCCCAAGCGGCTCATGAGCGAGGAGCAGCTGTCATTGTGGACAATACCTTCTACAGTCCGATTTACCAAAGACCGCTGGAAGATGGAGCAGATCTTGTTCTGCACTCAGCGACCAAGTATCTGGGCGGGCACAATGATGTCTTGGCTGGGGCCATCATGACCAATGACGCTGCTATTTATGACAAGCTTTTCTATAATCTCAATACAACTGGGCCAGTCCTGTCTCCTTTTGACAGCTACATGCTTTTGCGCGGGCTCAAGACCTTGGCTCTCCGCATGGAGCGCTCTACTCAGAATGCGCAAGAAGTAGTTGCATTTCTGAAGTCATCTCCTGCGGTAAAAGAAGTTCTCTATCCAGGTAAGGGCGGCATGATTTCCTTTAAAGTTGTGGATGAAAGTAAGATTCCTCATCTTTTAAATAGCTTGAAAGTCTTTACCTTTGCAGAAAGTTTAGGTGGAGTAGAGAGTTTGATTACCTATCCGACAACCCAGACTCATGCAGACATTCCTGTTGAAGTGCGTCATTCTTATGGCTTGACCGATGATTTGCTGCGCCTGTCGATTGGCATTGAGGACAGTCGAGATTTAGTAGACGATTTGCGCGCGGCCTTGGAGGACTAATATGGGAAGTTATAACTTTGAAACAGCACCCAATCGTATTGGCCAGCATACTTATAAATGGAAAGAGGCGGAGAAAGACAGTCAAGTCCTGCCTGCCTGGATTGCGGATATGGATTTTGAAGTCCTGCCTGAAATCAAGCAAACTGTGTATGATTACGCTGATCAGTTAGTCTATGGTTATACCTATGCTAGTGAGGAGTTGATCAATGCTGTTCTAGCTTGGGAGCGTGATGAGCATGGCTACACATTTGACAAGGAAGCCTTGGTCTTTATCGAGGGAGTTGTTCCTGCTATTTCGACGGCTATCCAAGCCTTTACCGATGAAGGCGATGCTGTTCTAATCAACACTCCTGTATACCCTCCTTTTGCCCGCAGTGTCAAGCTCAATAATCGTCGGTTGATTACTAATTCTTTGATAGAGCAGGACGGTCTTTTTCAGATTGACTTTGAACAGTTGGAGCAGGACATCGTAGACAATGAAGTCAAGATTTACGTGCTTTGCAATCCGCATAATCCTGGCGGTCGAGTTTGGGAAGAGGACGTTTTAGAGAAGATTGGTCGTCTCTGCCAAAAGTACGGCGTTCTCGTAGTTTCAGATGAGATTCACCAAGACTTGACGCTATTTGGACATAAACACCAGTCTTTCAATACTGTTTCACCTGATTTTAAGGACTTTAGCCTGATTCTAGCCAGTGCGACTAAGACCTTTAATATTGCTGGGACAAAAAATTCCTATGCAGTGATTGAGAATCCTAGCTTGCGACAAAAGTTTCAAAAGCGCCAACTGGCCAATAACCAGCATGAAATTTCGGGTCTTGGATTTTTAGCGACGGAAGCTGCCTATCGTCATGGCAAAGCTTGGTTGACAGAGCTCAAGGCTGTCTTAGAGGAAAATATTGATTTTGTAGTCGATTATTTTGCTAAGGAAGCACCACGTCTGCGGGTCATGAAACCTCAAGGGACTTATCTGGTTTGGCTGGATTTTTCAGATTATGGGCTGACAGATGACCATCTTTTTCACTTGCTTCGAGAAGAGGCTAAGGTTGTCCTGAATCGGGGAAGTGATTTTGGCCAAGAAGGCAAAGGACATGCTCGTCTCAATACAGCTGCACCGAAGACTATGATCAAAGAGATTTGTCGACGGATTGCGGAAGTTTTACCAAAATAAAATAAAAATAGCTCTCTTTATTGACAATCTTTCTAAAGAGGAGTATAGTAATAGTGTCAATCGGTAGGTGAGGCTACCATAAGGATACGGATGACTACCGCAAAGCAGTGGAGACACTACTCGTTGGTCAACAGTCCTGATCGCAAAGGTCAAGACTAAGCTCATTTCATCGCCTTATGGAGTTAAAGCTTGAACGGTGAATGCTTGTTTTATCTGTGTTTAAAACAATGAAGCGAATAACCTGTCATGCAAACAACCCTGCTGAGAAATTGGCAGGGTCTTCTTTTTTGCTAAAAATATTTCAAGAGAGTAAATAGTTGATTGTCTGCCTCTTAAGAAAAAGAAGGAGGAATAGTAATGAAATTATGGTATTCTAGTACCAGTCCTTTTGCGCGTAAAGTCTATGCTACAATTTTACACCATCATTTAGAGGAGCAAGTGGATATTCAGAAAGTTCAGGTGGCTTTCGACAAAAATTCACCGCATAATCAAGATAATCCTTTGGGTAGAATTCCTGCTTTTCAAGCTTCCAATGGAGAATGGTTATATGGTAGCGATTTAATTTCTCAATATTTAGACGAGCTAGGTCAGGGAACACCGCTTTTTCCTAATGGAATGGAGAAGTGGCACGTTTTAAACATACTGTCCGTTGCTGAAGGGATTTTGGAAAACACAATGCCGATGGTTGCGGAAAAAATTTTTCATGAAAAAGACCATTGGTGGAAAGACAGACATCAGCAAATTGAAGAGAGAAATGTACGGAGTTTGGCCTTATTAGAGAAGTTGGCTACTGAGCAAGGACTTTCTTTAAATATTGCAACAATCCAAGTAGTTGCTCTTGTAGATTGGTGGAATTTACGTGAAGAAGTTATTGGATTTTCTTTGAAAGAAAATTTTCCCGACTTGCAATATTGGACCCAGAGGATGAATGCCACTTTTGATATTTTGCAGGCATCTTGGGATTATTAACTACATTTATAAAATAAGAAAGGAGAAGTACGATGCAAATTGACGATCATCCGGAACCGCACATACACAGCCAATCGCTGATTTGTGTCGTTCCGTCCTTATAAAGTGATTGGTCCCTGTGTATGAAAATTATCAATCATACATAAAGGAGAAACCAATGAAAACAGTAAAAGAAAGATTAGTTGCTGCATTGCAGCTTTCTGTAAAAGAAACTCTGGCATTTTACAAGAGTTCCTTTCGCGGCCTGACAGAAGAGCAGGTCGAAGAAAATCGTGACCTCTATGGTGAAAATGTCATCACAAAGGGTCAGGAAGACTCTATTTTCAAGAAGATTTACGAGTCTATCATTAACCCCTTTACAGTCATCCTATTGGTTATTGCCCTGGTGTCCTTAGTGACAAATGTCTGGCTGGCCAAGCCCGGTGAGGAAGATCCGACGACTTCCATTATTATTGTCGTTCTGGTGCTGATTTCCGGCGGCATTCGTTTTATTCAGGAATTGCGGAGCGACCGCGCTGCTAGCAATCTGTCTCGATTGATTGTCAATACGGCTACGGTTATCCGTGAAGGAGCAGAGCAGGAACTGCCCATTGATGAGCTTGTTGTAGGAGATATCATCAAACTTAGTGCTGGAGACATGATTCCTGCAGATGTACTGTTGCTGGACTCGCGTGATTTCTTTGTTCAGCAGTCCGGCCTGACAGGGGAAAGTGATGCAGTAGAAAAGATCTGTTTGACCAAGGCAGATGGTCAAAATTTCGATAGCCTTTTAGAGACAGAATCATTGGCCTTTATGGGAACCAACGTTATTTCCGGAAGAGCTACGGCTCTGGTGCTGGTGGTTGGTGATGAGACCATGATGGGAGCCATTGAGCAGACGCTTAATACCTACGATGAACCGACCTCTTTTGAGCGCGAGATGAATAGTATTTCCTGGCTCTTGATTCGTCTGATGCTGGTCATGGTGCCAGTCGTATTCTTTATCAACGGTCTGACAGACGGCGACTGGTTGGAAGCAGGTGTCTTTGCCCTCAGCGTTGGGGTTGGCCTGACTCCAGAAATGCTGCCCATGATTATCACAGCGAGCTTGGCTAAAGGTTCTATTATTATGGCTCAGGAAAAGGTTGTGATTAAGAAGCTGAACGCTATTCAGGACCTAGGAGCTATTGATATCCTCTGTACAGATAAGACGGGCACACTGACCCAGGACGAGATTGTTTTAGAATATCCGCTGGATATTCATGGTGATTTGGACTTGGCAGTGCTCCGTCGGGCCTTTCTCAATTCCTACTATCAAACTGGTCTCAAAAACCTCATGGATCGGGCCATTATCAACCGGACGGAGAAAGAAGCCGAAAAGCATGAGATTGTTCGTAACTTAGACCAAACCTTTAAGAAAATTGATGAACTGCCCTTTGACTTTGAGCGTCGTCGCATGAGCGTCATCGTCAAGGATGATGAGGATGTTATCAGCATGGTGACCAAGGGGGCCTTGGAGGAAATGCTGGCCATCTCTAGCTATGTAGAATACAAAAATCATATTACAGAACTGACTGAGGAGATCCGTCAGGAAATCCTTGCGGAAGTGGCTCAACTTAATGAGCAAGGGCTGCGCGTACTTGGTGTTAGCTACAAGTCAGACTTAGAAGAAGATTATGAGTATGAAGTAAAGGATGAGTCCGATATGATTTTGACGGGCTATCTGGCCTTTCTAGATCCACCTAAGTCATCCGCAGCTCCAGCTATTGAAACTTTGGCTGAATACGGTGTTGCCACTAAGATTTTGACGGGCGATAATGATAAGGTAACCCAAGCAGTCTGTGAAAAGGTTGGGCTAGATGTAGACAATATCTTGCTGGGTGTAGAGGTAGATGCCATGTCTGATGAGGAATTGAGTCAGGCAGTGGAGAACACGACAGTCTTTGCCAAGCTCTCACCAGACCAAAAGGCTCGGATCATCCTCCAGCTCAAGGCCAATGGCCACAAGGTTGGCTACATGGGTGATGGTATCAATGATGCGCCTTCTATGAAAGTAGCAGATGTTGGTATTTCTGTTGATACGGCTGTCGACATTGCCAAGGAAACGGCAGATGTCATTTTGCTGGACAAGGATCTCATGGTTCTGGAGAAAGGGCTGGTAGAAGGTCGCAAGGTCTATGCCAACATGACCAAGTATATCAAGATGACGGTCAGTTCCAACTTTGGGAATATCTTTTCTCTTCTCTTCGCCAGCATCTTTTTACCTTTTCTGCCTATGGCACCAGTTCATTTGATTGTCCTCAATCTAGTTTATGACCTGTCTTGTATCGCTCTGCCATTTGATAATGTAGATAGTGAATTTCTCAAGAAGCCTCATATTTGGTCAGCTAGCTCCATTACCCGTTTTATGGCTTGGATCGGGCCCATCTCATCTGTTTTTGATGTTTTGACCTATATGGTGCTTTACTTTATCATCGTGCCTATGATCACAGGTGGCAGCTATCAAGCTGGTACTGAACAGGCAGTGACCTTTATCACTCTTTTCCAAACAGGCTGGTTTATTGAGTCTATGTGGACCCAAACCATGGTCATCTACATGCTACGCTCGCCTAAACTGCCTTTTGTGCAAAGTCGTCCCGCTTTGTCTGTCATTGTGACGACCATGGCGGCTGCGCTCTTTGTTACTTCCTTGCCATATAGCCTCTTTGCGTCAGTTCTGAAGACAGCTCCGCTGAATGTCACCTATTTCCTTTGCCTTTTCTTGATTATCGTGCTTTATATGGTTAGCGTAACCCTTGTGAAAGGCCTTTATATCAAGCGTTACAAGGAATGGCTATAATAGAAGGGCTAGCAGAGTTTTAAAAGTTAAAAAAAGATTGGAAAATTTTCCAATCTTTTTTGCATGTATTATTCTTTATCAGGTTGCCATTGCCAGTTTGCTCCAAATTGGGCGAGTAACTCGAAGGAGGCTTCTGGTCCCATAGATCCGACAGGATATTCATGGAGTGGCACTTGATTTTGACTCCAGAGTTCTTCGATGCGATCGATGAGCTCCCAGCTGGCTTTTACTTCATCCCAATGACTGAAATTAGTTGAGTCGTTATTAAGGACATCAAAAATTAGTTTTTCATAAGGATCTGGAGAAGCTCCTGAAGCTGTGGCATCTGTCCGATAATCCAATGAGATAGGAGCTAGATTAAAGAGTTCCCCAACTTCCTTGCCATTGAGGCTGAGTGAAATCCCCTCGGTTGGCTGGATAAAGATGGTTAGGACATTTGGTTTGAGAGGCTCACCAAAGATGGAGTCCATTTGCTTGAAGACGATATTGACATGGGTGCCTTTTTTGGTGAGGCGCTTCCCTGTTCGGAAGAAGAAAGGAACGTCACGGAAGCGGTCGCTATCAATGAAGAAAGCACCAGAGGCAAAGGTCTCAGTAGTAGACTCAGGATTGACATTTGGTTCGCTACGGTAAGAAATATATTTTCGACCGTTGATTTTGCCAGACTTGTACTGGCCACGAATGAAGAAACGTTTCAAATCTTCCTCGCTTGGCTGAACGAGGCGCTCAAATACCTTGGCCTTTTCTGCTCGGATATCGTCTTTGGTAAAGCTTTTTGGCTTATCCATGGCTAATAAGGAGAGGAGCTGCAAGGTATGGTTTTGCACCATATCACGGAGGGCACCGGATTGATCATAGTATCCACCGCGTTCTTCAACTCCCAACTTTTCAGCAAAGGTAATCTGAACATTATCAATGTATTGGCGGTTCCAGACATTTTCAAACAGCAGATTAGCAAAGCGGATGGCAAAAATCTTTTGAATCATTTCCTTGCCCAGATAGTGGTCGATACGGAAAATCTGTTCTTCGTCAAAGGTTGCCAGTAGATCTTCATTGAGCTTGCTGGCAGTTGCCAAATCTGTCCCAAAAGGTTTTTCGACAATCAGGCGTTCAAATCCTTTTCCATCAACGATCTGCTCAGATTTGAGATGCTTAGCAATGGTCCCGAAAAATTGTGGCGCCATAGAAAGGAAGAAGAGTTTATTATTTTCTGCCTGATATTGCTCGTTAAGCTTGTTTTGCAGCTTGCGCAATTCGATATAATGCTCGGTATCTTGCACATCATGGCTTTGATAATAAAAGTGGCTGGCGAACTCTTGAGCCTGCTCTGCACTGTCGGCTAGGTCTGAGATAGACTCGACAACGACAGACTCGAAATATTCCTTACTCCAAGGTCTGCGGGCAGTTCCGATAACGGCAAAATGTTGCGAAAGATTGCCAGATTTATAAAGTCGAAAGAGGGAGGGATAAAGTTTTCTTTGAGCCAAGTCTCCGCTGGCACCGAAAATTGTAATAATAACTTTTGAAGACATGATACTTATTACCTATCTAAATGTGATTGTCTCTATTTTATCACAATTTTCAGAAAAATTGTATTTGAAAAATCTGGATTTGACCAAAGAAAATATCCCGAGGGGAAGTCGGGATAGAAATTTAGGCTTCTTTCTTCTGATGAATCGCTCGAAACAGAAAATAGTAGAAAATAAAGTTTCCTATTGCGAGAAGGAGAAGTAGGCTAAAGACATTGTGGACGCCGCTTGTCGTATCGGGTGCTTGGTTGAGCAGGACGGCTGCAATTGCCGTTCCCAAGGCACCAGCAAAGGTTTGCGCTAGTTGAAAGAGGGCAGTCACATCCGCCGTTTTATCTCTACTGACTTGAGAAGCGGATAAAGCCATAGTATTGTTGAAGGCCATATTGCGCCCTAGAGTAAAGAGGATATAAAATCCTAAGATTAAAGGCAGATTGAGCCAGCTTGTAAAGAAGCTAAAGACAATCATGACCAGAAAGACTAGGCTATTGCCGCCAAGCAGAGACAGCTTTGGACCTTTGCTATCGTACAATTTTCCTAGAAAAGGCGACATAAAAGCTCCGATCATGGTTCCGGGAAGTAGAGAAAATCCAGCTTGAGCAGTAGAGACATTCTTGACCAGTACGAGAAAGTTGGGAATGAGAAAATTGCTGGAAAGGTTGGAGAATTGGAAGATTAAAAAGGGCAGAATTCCAAAGAAAATCGTTGGTTCTTTCAAGATACGGATGTCCAGAAACGGATCTTGAACAGTCAAACTCCGCCAGATGAAAACGGCAAAGGAAAGGAGGAAAATAGCTAGATAGAGCCAATTGACACTATCCCCACCTTCCAAACTGGAAATGGTCATCAGAGAAAAGGAAAGAGCCGTTGCGAGCGAGAGAAAGCCCAGCACATCAAAGGGGCGCTTGCTTTTTCCTGCCGAATTTTCCAAGTTAACATAAGCCAGTAAAAAAGAGAGAATGGGAACTGGCATGATAAAGCTGTAGATCATGTGCCAGTCGAAGGAGCCAATCATGAAGCCTCCGTAGGTCGGGCCAATGGCTGGTGCTATGCTGATGACTAGGCCGCTCAGCCCCATATAAAAGCCGATTTTCTGCCGAGGAATTCGCTCCACGATGAGATTAAACATAAGTGGAATGGCAATCCCAGTCGCTCCCCCCTGAAGGATCCGTCCCAGCATAAGGAAAGTAAAGTCTGGGGCAATCATGGCAATCAGATTACCAAGGGTAAAGATGGAAAGTGAGGTAAAGAGGATGCGGCGCTCCGTCCAATTGTGGGCTAGAGTTGCGCCTAAAGTTATGGTGATGGCGACGGCCAGCAGATAGCCAGTCGTAATCCATTGTAGAACTCCTAGGCTCAGACCAAATACTTTGCTCAGGTGGGGAAAGGTCACATTCATACTAGTCTCTGAAAGAATTCCAGCAAAGGCGACTAAAGCCACAGCCAGAATAGAAAGCAAATCTCGTTTCCTTACTTTTTCTTGATTCATAAAAACAACTCCTTTTCAAATGAGATAGTATTATTGTAGCATGATTTTCCAAGATAAGAGAGAAAAAATTAGAGAGCGAGCTTCATCAAGTCTCTTCTAATTTAGAAAAGTCGGTCAGAGCAACTGAGTAAAGGGTAGAGAATGGTATATAAAAGAAACACCCATGAAAATTGCCTTTCATAGGTGTTTGGATTTAAAAGACTCGATAAACGTAAGGATTGTCCGGTTTTTCTACCTTATCAAAGCTTTCAACTTCTAGAGTTGGCAGGCTTTGTCCCAGACTTTTATGGTAGTGCATGGCAAGTTTTCCCTTGGCATGAATCCAGGTATTATTCTCGAAACGCTGGGTATTTCCAGTTGTCAAGAGGCCATAAACACCTGAGTCAGCGATACAATGGATAATACCGAAGCGAAAGAGAAATTGACTCTTATGGTCGCTGGGGTCATTGAAGACAAACCCGGTGAACTCCAGCGTCTTACCCACAAACTCGTCGGGATAGTCATAGATGACCTCCATGACCTCCATGTAGTTCTCAGTGGTGACCTGAATGGTATCTTGCTTGACATATTTCTTGGCGGCTGCCCGCATTTCTTTTTCGTAAGCCCCTTTGGTAAAGTAGGTGCTGGTATCAGGCTTCAGGTATTGGCTGGTTGTGCCTTCGTCCTGCTGGACGGCTGCAGAAGTTCCTTCAGCCAGCGGGAAATGAAATCCTTTAGCCGAAACTGTTGTCGAATCCAAGGTGACAGTTGGAAAGAAAATTCCCACAAAAAGCGGAATGACAAGGAGCAGCACGCTGCCTAACTTAGCCCAGCGAGAGGTCAAATGACTGTGGACCTCCATCTTCTTCATCCAGATGATGAGCTGCACAACTGCCAAGATAAAGGACAGAATCATAGATAAATAGGCCAGATAGGAATAGTGGAGATTGATATATTGGTTGAGCTTGCCCGTTAGCTGCAGATACATGGTAATCTCAAAGTAGCCGACTAAGATTAGAAATCGAATCATAGCACTACCCCCACAAGCCAAGAGTAAAGAAAGACGACAACAGTAACCAGACTGATAAATTGCCAGATAAAGCGTGTCTTAAAGTAGTTTTTCATCATCAGCAGATTCTTGACATCTAGCATAGGCCCGATAACCAAGAAAGCTAAGACTGGCGCTAAGCCGAAGCTAGCGATCAAGGAGCTTCCGATGAAAGCATCAGCTTCACTGCAAAGTGAGAGCAGGAAGGACAGCAGCATGAGCAGGAGAATAGCAACAGCTGGTGTTGAGCTGATGGAGGTCAAGATTCTGGTTGGCACATAGACCTGGACTAGGCTGGCGAAGAGACAGCCAAAGACCAGATAGCGGCCTGTATCGAAAAATTCATCAATGGCCTGAACAAAGACCTGAAAAAGCTTTTGTCCCTTGCTGAGATGTGAAAAGTCATGCTCATGAACAGCCTTGCGATTTTCTTTCTGAATATTGCTGTCTGCAAAGAAGCCCAGAAAAATTCCTAAAAGAATAGCCACGACTATAGAACCTAAAGCACGAAGCAGAGCCATTCGGAAGGAATTACCAAAGGCTGAGTAAGTCGCAAAAAGCACGATAGGATTGATAACAGGTGCTGTCACTAGAAAAGGAACAGCAGTGTAGCTGGGCACTTTCTTTTCCAAGAAGCGGTTAATTATGGGAACAATTCCGCACTCGCAAGAAGGGAAGACTATGCCGATCAAGCTTCCAAAGAAAATCCGAGCCCACTTGTTCTTGGGCAGGAAGTGATAAACCCTGTCTGGCGTGACATACACCTCGATAAAGCCGGAAATAATACTTCCAATCAAGACAAAAGGCAGGGCCTCGATGATAATGGAGAGAAAAATAGCTCCAGCCTGTAAAACGCTGGAAGGAAGATTTGAAAAGAAGCTCATGCTTTTTTAGCCTTGTCTTCAGCTTCTTTTTTCTTTTTGCCATCTGGAAATTCTACTTTTTCAAGCTTTGGCAGGGTCGCAAACTCCTCGAACATCTTGTCTAAATCGTCTGTTTTGGTAAATTTCACAGCCATAGGGCCACCTCATTTCTAAAATAATAATTCTATTATACTACCAAACGAAAAAAAATGATATTTTCAGCCATGATGGATCAGAGACAGCAGACTTATACAAGCAAGAAAAAGATTGCTTAAACTAGTCTTTATAGATTTTTAAGCTTGATATTATGATATAATAGAAGCGTTATGGAAAATTTAAATATTGAAAAAATTGCCCAGAAATTGGGCCTTAAAGAAAAACAAGTATCACAGGTCTTAGAACTGACCGCTGAAGGAAATACGATTCCTTTTATTGCTCGTTACCGTAAGGAAATGACGGGAAATCTGGATGAGGTCGAGATTAAGGCAATCATTGACTTAGATAAGAGCATGACTGCCTTGGCTGAGCGTAAAGCGACTGTCTTAGCTAAGATTGAGGAGCAGGGCAAACTAACGGATGCGCTGCGCTCTGAGATTGAGGCTGCTGAAAAGCTGGCTGATGTGGAAGAACTTTATCTGCCTTACAAGGAGAAGCGCCGTACCAAGGCTACCATTGCGCGTGAAGCAGGTCTCTTTCCTTTGGCCCGCTTAATCCTACAGGATGCGGCTAATCTGAAGGAAGAGGCTGAGAAACTGACTAGTGAAGCTTTTCCGACAGCGGAAGCTGCTCTAGCTGGAGCAGTGGATATTCTGACTGAAGCGATTTCCGAAGACACCAAGCTGCGGGCTTGGACCTACCATGAGATGCAGACCAATTCTTCTATCGTATCCAGTCTCAAAGACGGCGACTTGGATGAAAAGCAGGTCTTCCAGATTTATTATGATTTTTCCGAAAAAGTAGCGACTATGCAGGGCTACCGAACACTGGCCCTTAACCGTGGTGAGAAGCTAGATGTTCTCAAGGTTGGTTTTGAGCACAATCTTGAGAAAATTCTGCGCTTTTTTGAAGTTCGTTTCAAGGTGAAAAATGCTTATATTATCGAAGCTGTCCAGCAAGCAGTCAAAAAGAAAATCATTCCAGCCATGGAGCGTCGTATCCGGACCGAGCTGACTGAGGCTGCTGAGGATGGTGCGATTCAGCTCTTCTCAGATAATCTCCGCCATCTTCTCCTGATTGCTCCTCTCAAAGGTCGCGTAGTACTGGGCTTTGACCCAGCCTTTCGGACAGGAGCCAAGCTGGCTGTTGTGGATGCGACAGGCAAGATGCTGACGACTCATGTCATCTATCCAGTTCCACCAGCAAAGCCAGCTCAGATTGAAGCTTCTAAGAAAGAGTTGTCAGAGCTGATTGAGCGGTTTGGCGTGGAAATCATTGCCATCGGAAACGGAACGGCCAGCCGAGAAAGCGAAGCCTTTGTAGCTGAAGTCTTGAAATCTCATCCAAATGTCAGCTATGTTATCGTCAATGAGAGCGGAGCATCTGTCTACTCTGCTAGTGAACTGGCTCGTCATGAGTTTCCAGATTTGACGGTTGAAAAGCGCTCAGCTATTTCCATTGCCCGCCGTCTGCAAGATCCTTTAGCTGAGCTGGTTAAGATTGATCCTAAGTCTATCGGGGTTGGTCAGTACCAGCATGATGTCAGCCAGAAAAAGCTGTCTGAGAGTCTGGACTTTGTCGTTGATACCGTGGTTAACCAAGTCGGAGTCAATATCAACACCGCCAGTCCTGCCCTGCTGGCCCATGTAGCTGGTCTTAATAAAACTATCTCAGAAAATATTGTCAAGTACCGGGAAACGGAAGGTTTGATTCGGTCTCGCGAGGCCATCAAGAAAGTGCCACGTCTGGGCGCAAAGGCTTTTGAACAGGCAGCCGGCTTCCTGCGTATTCCCGAAAGTAATAACTTGCTAGACAATACAAGCGTTCACCCAGAGTCTTATAAGGCGGTGGAGGAGCTCTTTAAGCGTCTGGAAATCAGCAGTTTGGATGAAGCGGCCCAAGCCAAATTAAAGACTGTTCAGGTTGCTAGTTTGGCGGCGGAGCTGGGCTTGGGAGAAGAAACCCTCAAAGATATTATTGCCGATCTGCTCAAGCCTGGCCGAGATTTGCGTGATTCCTTTGACGCGCCAGTTTTGCGGCAGGATGTCTTGGATATCAAGGACCTGCGCATCGGTCAAAAACTGGAGGGGGTCGTCCGCAATGTCGTCGATTTCGGAGCCTTTGTGGATATCGGTATCCACGAAGATGGTCTTATCCATATCTCCAAGCTGAGCACAGACTATATCAAGCATCCTAGTCAAGTCCTTTCGGTTGGTGACCTGGTCACTGTCTGGGTGGATAAACTGGATGTGGAGCGGGAGAAGGTCAACCTCTCTCTGATAGCGCCAAATGAATCTAACTAACTACGTCAAGCAGGTGTCGCTAGAAGATTTTGGCTGGGAATTTCGCCACCAAGCCTATTGGAACAAGCGTCTCCGAACGACAGGGGGACGCTTCTTTCCCAAAGATGGCCATCTGGATTTTAACCCAAAAATCTATGAAACTTTTGGGCTGGAGACATTTCGAAAAATTGTCCGCCATGAGCTGGTCCACTATCATCTCTATTATCAGCGCAAGGGTTACCGCCATGGAGATAGGGATTTTAAAGAATTACTCAAGCAGGTGGATGGCCTGCGCTACGCTCCTCCATTGTCCAACTCGCAAGCCTTTCTCATCTATGAATGCCTGCGTTGCGGAGCACTTATCCGTCGCAGACGCAGGGTCAATCTTCAAAAATACCGTTGCGGACGCTGTAGAGGCCAACTGGCATTCCTAAAAGAGGAGCCTAACAGAGGCTGAGCGATGAAAAACGGATAGAGGTAGAATCAGCCTTGGGGCTGATTTTTTTGTTCTCCCTCTATGATAAAATGAAGGAAAGAATGAGAGTTGAGGTCGTCACCATGAAAACTAAATTTTATAAATTAAGAAGAAACCGAGTGATTTCAGGGGTTTTATCGGGACTGGCCGATAAATTCAACTTTGATCTTGGTTTGTTACGCTTTTTATTCATCATTTTTACAGTTTTCAATTTTGGCTTAGGCATTTTGATTTATATTTTGCTGGCTGTGGTGATTCCTTACAAGGAAGATGTGGAAGCAGAAATGTATGGAACAGGCCCTCGTAAAATAAAAGATGCCGAGCCAATCAATGACAATGACGGCTGGTTTTGGTAATTATAAAATAGAGAAATTCGGGGGAGTATTCCCGAATTTTTGCTAGATGTAGAGGAAAGATAACAATTATAAGAAACACTTTCCATTAGGCTACCAACATTCAAATTGCTGCTTTAAGTGTTCCTATCCCTGATTATTATTATTTTGAAAAACTATATTCGTAGTTATCTTCTTTTATATAGCTTATGTTACAAAAGCTTGTGATTTGCCTAGTGATAGACAACCCCAAAAGTGGGAAAGGCTGATTCAACTGGTCGTTTCAAAGATTAGAAAGAGATTTAAATGAAACAATTTTCTTTACCGTTATATATTTTGAAATTTTTCCTTTATTTAATTATTAGTTTGATCCTACATATGTTCCTTGTTTTTACGGCTGCTATATTAGTAGGAGGCTATGAGAGTTTGATTGTTATGATCATTGGTACAGCAGTTTTTCCCCTTGGTCTATGGAATTTCTTCTTTTTCCTTAAGGTCTTATCTCCAGAGCAAAGCTCAGAGTTTTTGGTCGGTCTTGTATCTATTTTATTTCAGCCAATTATATCTATCATTTTTCTCGGATTTTGTAGAGGTTTCTCTTTGCCTTTGACCATATCCTTCTTTTCTGATAATTTATTTTATATTTTTGGGATGATAGTTTCAAATACAAGTGTCTATTTGCTGGCTCATTTAATTAATTTCTATAACTGTAAGAAGAAAGCTATTTATGAAGGTAAAGTAGATTAAATCTTGCAATTCTACTTGAAAATGACTTTTTTATCCAAGGAGGAAGTATGACAGAAGTTTGGAATGCCTATGACTTGAATCGAAATCTGCTCCCGCATCTCCTAGTTCGAGGAGAAAAGATTCCTGAAGGGCAGTTTCATCTTTGTGTCAATGTCTTGGTTCGCCATCAGGATGGTGATTTTCTCTGTATGCGACGATCAGCTCATAAAAATCTCTATCCTGGCTACTATGAGTTTGGAGCGGGAGGTAGTGTATTAGCAGGAGAGGATAGTCAGACAGCCGCCCTGCGTGAATTGGAAGAAGAAACAGGCCTAGTTCCCGACAGTATCAGACTGTTGGAGCAGGTGTGCTCTGTCGAAGACCAGTGCCACTTTGATTTCTATGAAGCGGTGGTGTCTGGGGACAAGAGCCAGGTTTGCTATCAGGTAGGCGAAACTGATGCTCATATCTGGCTGACTCTAAGAGAAATACCAGCCTTTATCGAGAGCCATCCTTGTTTTCAAAATCAGAAAAGAATTCTCCAAAGATGGATTGGCTAGTTGTTTTGACTGGCCTTTTTGCTGGTTGGAAGATGTTTTCACAAGCATCTAGGGAAAAATCCTGCTTAATTTCCAATCTTAAAAACTCTTTTAGGGTAAAAATTTGCTATAATAGAGAAAGATAAATTTGAAGGGAGCAGGGAATGTCTGTAAAGGTCAAAGATTTAATTGAAAAAGTCCGTTTACGCATCGTTTACGGCAGTGATGACCTCTTAGAAAAGGAGATTTCGACATCGGATATTTCGCGGCCGGGCCTTGAAATGACCGGCTATTTTGACTACTACACGCCAGAACGGATTCAGCTGATTGGGATGAAGGAGTGGTCTTATCTGATGAAGATGACATCCCACAACCGTCATCAAGTCCTTCTGAAAATGTTTCAACCAGAAACGCCAGTTGTCATTGTGGCGCGCAATTTGGAGATTCCTGAAGAAATGCAGCGAGCAGCGGAGGAAAAGCAAATCGCGATTCTCACCAGCCGCACATCAACCAGCCGTCTATCAGGGGAAATTTCTAGTTTCCTTGATTCTCGTTTGGCGGTCAGAACCAGTGTTCATGGCGTATTGATGGACATCTACGGGATGGGAGTGCTGATTCAAGGAGACAGTGGTATCGGTAAAAGTGAAACTGGTCTTGAGTTAGTCAAGCGTGGCCATCGTTTAGTGGCGGATGACCGGGTTGATATCTTTGCCAAGGATGAAATGACCCTTTGGGGAGAGCCTGC
This sequence comes from Streptococcus sp. 27098_8_113, assembly GCF_041432545.1. NCBI lineage: Bacteria > Bacillati > Bacillota > Bacilli > Lactobacillales > Streptococcaceae > Streptococcus > Streptococcus sp. 27098_8_113. The sequence continues at coordinate 35,277 of NZ_JAPVZU010000009.1, forward strand.
TGAGATTCTTCGCCATCTCTTAGAAATTCGTGGTGTCGGCATTATCGATGTGATGAGTCTTTACGGAGCTAGTGCAGTTAAGGATTCTTCACAGGTACAGATTGCCGTCTATCTGGAAAATTATGATACCAATAAGACCTTTGACCGTCTGGGTAATAATGCAGAAGAATTGGAAGTTTCTGGTGTCAGAATTCCTCGTATTCGCATCCCCGTTAAGACAGGACGCAACATCTCTGTGGTGATTGAGGCTGCAGCCATGAACTATCGAGCTAAGGAAATGGGCTTTGATGCCACCAAGATTTTTGAAGAACGACTGACTAATTTGATTAGCCAGAATGAGGTGAAAGATGCTTGATCCAGTAGCTTTTACAGTTGGTCCCTTTAGTATTCGTTGGTATGCGATTTGCATTGTCAGCGGCTTGATTTTAGCCGTTTACTTGGCCATGAAGGAAGCGCCACGCAAAAAGATGATTCCAGATGATATTCTTGATTTCATTCTGATTGCCTTTCCCTTGGCTATCCTTGGAGCGCGACTCTACTATGTGATTTTTGAATGGTCTTATTATGGCAAGCATTCTCTGATTGAGATTTTTCAGATTTGGAATGGTGGTTTAGCCATTTACGGTGGTTTGATCACTGGAGCCCTTGTCCTCTATTTCTTTTCTCAGAGAAGGCTGATCAATCCTGTTGATTTCTTGGATATTGCAGCGCCTAGTGTCTTGATCGCTCAGAGCATCGGCCGTTGGGGCAATTTCTTTAACCAAGAAGCCTATGGAGCGGTGGTCAAAAATCTTAATTATCTGCCGTCCTTCATCCGCAACAATATGTACATAGATGGTGCTTATCGCCAGCCAACCTTTTTGTACGAATCCCTTTGGAATTTACTTGGTTTTGCCCTACTGCTGATTTTACGCCGCCGGTCTAAATTCTTCCGTCAGGGAGAATTGGCAGCCTTTTACCTGATTTGGTACGGCTTTGGCCGGATGATTATCGAGGGGATGCGGACTGACAGTCTCATGTTCTTGGGTGTGCGTGTATCTCAGTGGCTGTCTGCAGCACTGATTTTACTCGGCATTGGCATTATGATTTACCAAAGAAAAAAACAAGCCCCCTATTATCAAGAATGAGAGGAGAATATTATGCTTGAAATTGCTTATACTTTAGTTGCTGTCGCTTTGATTGTCTTTCTAATCTACATGACCCTCACTGTCAAAACTCTCGGTGATAAGGCTGCAAAAATGCTGGATGAGACCGAAAATACGATCAAAGTGTTGACTTCTGATGTCAATGTCACCCTGCATCAAACCAATGATTTGATTGCCAAAGTCAATGTGTTGACAGATGATATCAACCACAAAGTAGCAACGATTGATCCGCTTTTCAATGCGGTGGCAGACCTATCCGAATCAGTCTCTGATTTAAACAATCAGGCGCGTGTTTTAGGAAAAAAAGCAGTCGCAGCAGGAAGCACGACAGCCAAGACAACAGCAGGTCTAACGGCCCTTCGTTTGTTTACAAAATTATTCAAAAAATAAGAAAGTAGGTTTACTATGGGAAAAATTTCATCACTTTTATTAGGCGCTGTGTCTGGTGCAGCTGCAGCGTACTTTCTAACTAGCAAAAAAGGTAAAGAAATTACTGAAAAAGTTCAAGACTTTGTTGTCGACTATCGTGAAGATCCAGACAAGACTCACGAAGCAGTTGTCCAATCAGTAAAGGATTTTTCAGATCAAGCTGTCAAGGCCATCAACCAAACCAAGGAAAAGGTTGAAAATGGCGAAATTACAGCAGAAACGGTATTGGAGTCTGTCAAGGATACGACCAAGTCAGTAGTAGACTATTCACAGGATAAATTCCAAGAAATCAAAGAAAAGTTTGAAAAAGAAGAGGAAATTCTTGAAGAAGAAATTTCTGATATCGTGGTAGAAGAAGGAGAAAAAGCCCCTTCCGAAGAAATCATCATTGATTTAGAAGATAAGTAAGTTCAAACTAGATATACAAGTTGAGGCTGGGACAAAAGAGTCCTAGCCTCATTTTTATATGAAGTAGACATTTCCTGCAGTAGCTGATGAGTATTCATAGGGGGCTAGGAAGTGACACTTATTACTCTTTAGTTCTATCCTCTGAGTCTTGACACTTCGCAGCGAAAGCGCTATTATATATGTAAAAGGGGGTGTTGGTATGAAAAATTTAAAAATACTTGCCTTGCTAGGTCTGGGCTGCTGCTTACTAGCTTGTTCTCGGCAGAAAGCTTCAGAATCCCCTCGGTCTAAAAGCTCTGACCCTTCGTCTAAAGCTTCGAGCGCGAGTCAAGCTAGCTCGAAAGCAGCTAGTAGTAGTCAAGCCAGTACTAATCAAACCAGCCCTAGTCAGAGTTCCGCTTTGGCGGAGTCTGAAAGCTCCAGTCAGACAACTGAAAAGGTCAGAGAAGAGGAGACACAGCCTTCTAGTAAAGAAGCGCCTTCTCCAATCAGAAAACGTCTGGAAGTTCCTATGCAGGTTCAGAGAGCTTGGAATACTTGCGCACCGACCTCTGTCAGTATGATTCTAGCTTACAGGGGCGTCCAGGCTAGTCAGGAAGAATTGGCACGAGCGATGGGAACCGATGAGACTTTTGGCACCCATAATGTCAATGCTATCCGTGTCTTAAATCAATATTTATTTGGTTATGCGGAAGTGCCGGCAGGCCAAGCGGGCTACCATCTTGCGACAGTGACTAGTAGTGCCTCGAATTCTGAAGATATGCGGCTTTTTAAGGAGCGCCTGCGCAAGAATATTGATGATGGCTATCCGCTCTACTATACGATTGATAATGCCTCCATCTACCCAGGGCACAAGGGTGAACACAATGTCGTGGGGACGGGCTATGAATTATCAGCAGACGGCAGTGATGTCCTTGCAGTTTATTACATTGATCCATCCTATACCGTTCAGGATCCAGTCTATAGAGGGCTGAAAAAGGTGACTCCAGAAGAATTATTGGCAGCTATGTGTGCTTGTCAGGAACCGAATTACGCTTGGTAAAAAAAGAAAAACGAGATCTTTTGATCTCGTTTGATTTAATTCGTGAATTAACGGTGTCTCTTTCTCCGAACAGTGCGATATCCTTGAATAATCATAAGACTTAGGACAATAGCAAGTGAGAAAGATAGAAAGGTGCTCATTTTTGCAGACAAAAAAATAAAGCTAAAAAAGACTGTCAAAATACAGAATAAAGCGATATTTATAAAGAAAAATAGCTCACGTAATTGTGATGCCGATTCTGCTTGAGGCAGGTATTCTTGATAGGATATTTCCTTAGTTTGTTCTGTCGAATCATGCAGGGGCACTGATTCAAACTGTTTAAAATCTCTTACAGCCATTGTCTCTCTCCTAGTAGTACCTTATCATTCTATCATGTTTCTATGATTAGATATATTACAAGATAGTTACAAAACGAATAAAATCGAATTAAGAAATCATAAATCCTATTTTTTTGGTATAATAATGATATGAAAAAGATAATTATTACAGCAACAGCTGAAAGTATAGAACAAGTTCAAGCCTTATTGGAAGCAGGAGTAGATCGTATTTATGTCGGTGAGGAAAACTACGGTCTTCGTTTACCACATAACTTCACTTATGACGAATTAAATCGTATTTCACAAATAGTTCATCAGGCAGGAAAAGAAATGACCGTTGCCGTTAATGCTTTGATGCATCAGGACATGATGGACCAGATCAAGCCTTATTTGGATTTTCTTCAGGAGATTGAAGTGGACTATATCACCGTTGGGGATGCAGGTGTATTCTACGTCTTGCAGCGGGATAGTTATAAGTTGAAAACGATTTATGATGCTTCGACTATGGTAACGAGCAGTCGCCAGATTAATTTTTGGGGCAAGAATGCTGGGGTGTCGGAAGCTGTTTTGGCGCGGGAAATTCCATCGGCAGAACTCTTTAAAATGCCGGAAATCCTTGAAATTCCAGCAGAAGTCCTAGTTTATGGCGCAAGCGTTATCCACCACTCTAAACGTCCGCTTTTGCAAAATTATTATAACTTTACACACATCGATGATGCGAAATCAAGAGAGAGGGATCTCTTTCTTGCGGAACCGAGCGATCCTCAGAGCCATTATTCGATCTTTGAGGACAAGCATGGGACTCACATTTTCGCCAATAATGACTTGGATTTGATGACCAAGTTGACAGAATTGGTTGACCATGGATTTACTCATTGGAAATTGGAAGGTCTCTATACTCCTGGTCAGAATTTTGTTGAGATTGCTAAGCTCTTTGTTCAGGCAAGAGATCTGATTGAAAAAGGTGAATTTAGCCATGACCAAGCTTTCTTGCTAGATGAGCTACTTCACAAATTACATCCGAAGAATCGTTTCCTCGATACAGGATTTTATGATTACGATCCAGACATGGTGAAATAGGACAGGATTTTGTTGCCTTTATCTAAGTGGGCATCACCAAAAAACTATTTGCTCACCAGAAATGCTTTAAGAAAAGGCACAGATTACTCTGTGCCTTTTTGAGTTCTCATCTATAAAAGTGGAGTGCTGGTTATGATTTCCAATAATCATAATTGTAGGTAGTTAAGATCATTTGCGTAATTTCTTCAGGCTCTTCCTGAGCTCCGCCGGCTATCCAAAGAGAAATAATCCCCTCGACACTGGATAGGAAGATTTCCAAGGCGTATTTCTGAGGGATGTGAAAGCTCTCCTCTAAAAAACGCTGGGTAGCAGCTTTTTGCTTGTCGCTCAGAATGATACTGGTTATGAATTCCCGAATAGCTCCGCGAAAGTCAATATAATGGCTTCTAGTCAGGGCATTGATCAGACGTTCATTAGCACGCAGTATATGAAATTTGGCTATCATGAACTGTTTGGAATATTCGCCTTCTTCTTCAAAAAGACTATAACTATAAAGTTGAGAAATGATGTCGCTTTTGAGGCTATCAATCATCTGATACTTATCTTGGTAGTGGAGGTAGAAGGTGCCGCGGTTAATCCCAGCCCGCTTGCAGAGTTTGCTGATGGAGATATTATCAAACCTTTCCTCAGATAGTAGCTGAATCAAGGCTTCTTTGATGTCTTCCTTGGTGCTAGTTTTTCGTTTCTGGACCATTTTTCTTCCTTTTTACTTAAATCAACACTTTGTTGATTTTTGATTATTGCTTTTTGTCTAAGCTCATTATATAATATCTGTGATTTAGAATCAACACCTTGTCTATTTAAGAAGATGGGGTTTGAAAAGGAGAGAAGCGATATGGCTTATATTGAAATGAAACATAGCTTTAAACGTTATCAGGTAGGTGACACAGAAATTGTCGCTAACAATGATATTTCTTTTGAGATTGAAAAGGGGGAACTGGTCATTATCCTGGGTGCTTCTGGTGCCGGTAAGTCAACAGTGCTCAATATCCTCGGAGGGATGGATACCAATGATGAGGGAGACATTCTGATAGACGGTCAGAATATTGCTGACTACAATTCCCACCAGCTGACGGACTATCGTCGCAATGATGTGGGCTTCGTCTTTCAGTTTTACAATTTGGTGCCTAATCTGACGGCAAAGGAAAATGTGGAATTAGCTTCGGAGATTGTCAAGGATGCCCAAGATCCAGTGGCCGTTCTAACTGCAGTTGGTATGGAAAATCGCCTCAATAATTTTCCAGCGCAGTTGTCAGGTGGGGAGCAGCAGCGAGTGTCTATCGCTCGGGCTGTGGCAAAAAATCCCAAGATTTTACTCTGCGATGAGCCGACAGGAGCTCTGGACTACAATACTGGCAAGCAAGTGCTGCAAATCTTACAGGATATGTCCCGCAATCAAGGGGCGACGGTGATTATCGTGACCCACAATGCTGCCTTGGCTCCCATTGCTGACCGGGTTATCCGCATGCACGACGCGAGGGTCAAGAGTGTTACAGTCAATGAAGAGCCACAGGATATAAGTACATTGGAGTATTGAGATGAAGAGAAAGATTTATTGGAAAGATATTCTGCGCTCCTTCACTAGCTCCAAAGGCCGTTTCCTATCTATTTTAATCCTCATGATGCTGGGCTCTTTAGCTCTCGTGGGACTCAAGGTCGCTCCACCCAATATGCGCAGAGCAGCAACAGATTACTTGAAAGAGCAGCGAACCATGGACTTGGCTGTTATGGCGGACTATGGTTTGGATGCGGAGGATCAGAAAGAGCTGGAAGCTATCAAGGGAGCTGATGTCGAGTTTGGCTATCTGACAGATGTCACCGTGGACGAGGAGGCCCTCCGAGTATTCTCAGATACCAAGGATATTTCAAACTTTCAAGTGACCTCTGGCCGTCTTCCTAAGAATGAGCAAGAAATTGCCCTAGCTAGCTTTTGGACTAAAAAATATAAACTTGGTCAGGAGATCCATCTGACCGAGAAAGCAGGCAATCGGTCAGTTCTGAAAAACAAGACCTATAAGGTCGTGGGATTTGTCAACTCAGCAGAGCTCTGGTCTGATAGAAATCTAGGCAATGCGACTAGTGGAAGCGGTGCTTTATCAGCCTATGCTGTAGTCAGCCCCAAGACCTTTGATACAGATGTTTACAGTATTGCCCGCCTGCGCTATCATGATTTAGAAAAGCTGGCTCCCTTCTCTGAAAGTTATCAGGAGCATTTGGAGCAGCACCAGACTGCTTTGGACAAGAGCCTGGAAGATAACGGAGCGGCTCGCTTTAAGCGATTAAAGGCAGATGCCAAAAGCACCATTCAGAAGGGGCAAGATAAGATTGCTCAGGCTGAGAGTCAACTGGCCCAAGGGAAAAAACAATTAGAGCAAGCTCAGAGTCAGCTGGACCAGCAAAAAAACCAGCTAGCGGCAGCTCAATCCGCTTCTATCCTCCCTCCTGCACAGCTCAGCCAGAGCCAGCAGCAGATTCAGGAAGCTGAGTCCCAGCTCAATCAGAAAAAAGCAGAGCTAGCAAAGGCAGAGGAAGACTTATCAGCTAGCAAGGACAAGCTAGCTGACGCTAAGGCAGACCTGAGTCGTTTGAAAGAGCCGGCCTATCATAGCTATGACCGCAAGTCTCTGCCAGGTGGTAATGGCTATCATATGTATACAAACTCCATGAATAGTATTGCGTCGATTGGCAATATCTTCCCGGTGGTGCTCTATCTGGTGGCAGCTATGGTGACCTTTACCACCATGACTCGCTTTGTCGATGAGGAGCGAACGAATGCAGGCGTCTTCAAAGCTCTAGGCTATCATAGCCGCGATATCATTCGCAAGTTTGCTCTTTACGGTTTGGTGGCGGGGAGTCTAGGTACTTTCATAGGGATTCTGCTGGGACATTATTTCTTGTCGGGGGTGATTTCTTCTATTATTACTAGAGGAATGGTACTTTCTGCCCCTCATGCATATTTTTATGTTTCCTATAGTTTACTGGCCCTTGGGCTTTCCCTTCTATCCAGTGTTCTTCCTGCCTATTTGGTGGCAAGACGGGAGCTGACAGAGGAAGCAGCTCACTTGCTTTTGCCAAAGCCACCAGTCAAGGGCTCCAAGATTTTCTTGGAAAGACTGTCCTTTATCTGGCGACGTCTTAGCTTTACTCAGAAGGTCACAGCACGCAACATCTTTCGCTATAAGCAGCGGATGTTTATGACCATCTTTGGTGTGGCGGGTTCTGTTGCCCTGCTCTTTGCCGGCCTAGGACTCCAATCTTCTATTGGTGGTATTCCAAAACGTCAGTTTGAGGAGATTCTGCGATACGATTTGATTGTCGCTGCCAATCCTGGGGAGAATCAAGCTGAACAAGACAAGCTGAAAAAGATGCTGGCAGATGGCTCGATTGCAGCCTATCAGGAGATCCACAGTGAAACCTTGACGGAGAAATACAAAGGAAAAAAAGAGACAGAGTCAGTCACTTTAATGGTTACAGACAAAGAAAATTTTGAACCTTTTATTTCTATGGAAAGTCCCGACAACCAGCAAAAGCTGACTCTCAAGGACGGTGTAGTTGTTTCGGATAAATTGGCCCGTATAGCTGGAGCTAGCCCCGGTGGCAGTATAGAGCTGGGTGGCAAGTCTGTCAAGCTCGCAGCAGTCAATGAGAATCATTTTGGGCATTTTGCCTTTATGAAGGCAACTGACTACCAGAAGATTTACGGGAAAAAGCCCGAGAAAAACGCTTATCTAGTGCGACTCAAGGACTCTTCTAGCAAAAATATTGTGGACAAGGCCAATGAATTTATGAGCCTCAAGTCTGTCAAGAGTGTCTCACAAAACGCTAGCATGGTGAAGCAGTTCAACGTTCTAGCTGATTCTCTTAACAATACAATGCTGGTTTTGGTCCTGATTTCCATTCTTTTAGCTGTCGTCATTCTCTACAACCTGACCAATATCAATGTGGCTGAGCGGATTCGCGAGCTGTCCACCATCAAGGTTTTGGGCTTCCATAATAAGGAAGTGACCCTCTATATCTATCGAGAGACCATTATTCTTTCAGTGATTGGGATGGCAGTTGGACTTCTAGGCGGTTTCTTCCTGCATCGTTTTTTGATTGAGAAGGTTGCGCCTAGCATTATCAGCTTAAACCCTCAAGTAAGTCCTTCAGTCTATCTGTTTCCTCTAACAGCAGTGACTCTTATTCTGACCTTGCTTGGCTTCTTTGTCAACTACCGCCTCAGAAGGGTGGATATGCTGGAAGCGCTCAAGTCCGTTGATTGATAAAAAACATTTTAAAACTTTCACTCACTTGATGGGTGGAAGTTTTTTTGAACTTTGATATAATATTCCTTGTAAAGAAAGAGAAAGACACACGATGACACGAAAAATTGCCTTATTATCCGATGTGCATGGGAATAGCACAGCCTTGGAAGCAGTACTAGCGGATGCGGAAAGCCAGCAAGTGACAGACTATTGGTTTTTGGGAGACTTGCTCCTGCCAGGAACCGGTCGCAGAAATATCTTAGATAGGATGGAGCAGTTGCACATCAGCCTCCAGGTCAGAGGGAATTGGGAAGACAGCCTCTGGCATGCCTTGCACCAAAAGTTAGACTTGACACGTCCCAGCCATCTCTATCTGACCCGGCTCTGCCATTTTGTCCTAGAGGAAATCCGTCCTGAAGAGATTGACCGCATGCAGGAACTTCCTCTGCAAATCTTGACAGAAGTAGAGGGATTGAAGATTGCGGTCAGCCACCATCTGCCAGATAAGAATTGGGGACGGGAGCTGATTCATATTGGCGAGCAGAGCAATTTCGACCGCCTTTTTGAAGGAAACGACTGCGCTGTCGCTGTTTATGGTCATATTCACCAGCAGTTTCTCCGCTACGGGACTCAGGGGCAGTTGATTATCAATCCCGGCTCTATTGGTCAGCCATTCTTTCTAGATTCGGCTTTGCGTCAGGATTTGCGAGCTCAGTATGCCATTTTAGAGATTGATGAGACGGGTCTGGCTGATGTCGACCTACGGCGGGTGGCCTACGATGTAGAGCAGGAACTGCGATTGGCGCGGGAGCTCCACTTGCCTTACTATGAGATTTATGAGGAGAGCTTGGTCAATGGTATCCACCATACTCACAATCATGACCTGCTGCGGGAAATCAGTGAGCGGGAAGGCTATGCAGATGAGATTGCGGCTTTCTTAAAGTCTAGTCGTAACTCTTGAAGTTACACCATTTTTGAGATATAATAGTGAGAGAAATGATGAGGGAGGAGAAAAAATGCAGATTTCTAGCCGTTTCACCATTGCTACTCATATGCTGATTGTACTGGCTTTGGAGGGAAAAAAACGAAAACTGACAAGTGATATCCTTGCTGGCAGTGTCGGTGTCAATCCAGTTATTATTCGCAAGACCCTGTCCCAGCTCAAGAATGCCGGGATGATTACCGTTGCTCGTGGGACTGGCGGAGCAGAGATTGCCAAAGATTTGAAAGATATTAGTCTGTTGGACGTCTATAGTGCGGTTGAATGTCTTGGCAAGAGCGGCCAGCTCTTTAGCTTTCATGACAAGCCCAATCCAGACTGTCCTATCGGTAAGAACATTCACAATGTCTTAGACGACCGCTTGGCAGCTATTCAAGCAGCCATGGAAGCTGAATTGGCTCAGACCAGCCTTGACGAAGTCGTCGCAGCAACCGAAAAAGAAATTAAAGAACAATCTGTTTCCTAGTGAGCAGGTTGTTTTTTTGTTAAGAATTTTACGAGATGTAATTATTGATATTACATTAGAATGTGCTATACTAATAGCTGTAATAAAAACAATTACAGTCTGAATAATCCTTCGGAGCAAATGGAAAGGCAGGCACCCGCATCAAGGAACCTATTTCTGTTTTGGGAAAATAAAAAAAGATTTGGCAGGGCACTGCTGAAATTTTAAATTTAAGAGAGGAGAAAGAACATGACTTTTGAATATGAAAGCAAGATTTATCTAGGAGAGGTGGCACTTTATGTGGCCGATTTAGCAAGACAAAAGGATTTTTATCAGCGCGTTTTAGGACTGGAACTTTTGGAAGAGCAGGACGGACAGGTAGCTTTGGGTAGGGACGGACAAGTGCTGGTGAGGCTCTTAGCAACCAGTGACCGACAGCCCGTCAAGTCGGCTTACGGTCTTTACCATCTGGCGCTTTTGCTTCCAAGTCGTCAAGCTTTGGCGGATATTCTTAAGCATTTATCCGAAAAGAGAGTTCCTATGGTCGGAGGAGCGGACCATGGTTATAGTGAAGCCATTTATCTGGAGGATCCAGAAGGCAATGGCATTGAGCTTTATCGGGACAAGCCTCAGGCTGATTGGGATATTCGAGAAGATGGCCGCATTATCGGAGTGACGGAAGCGCTTGCGGCTCAAGAAATCTATGAACTGGGTCAGGAAGTCCAGCCGTTTAGTATTGCTGAAGGCACTCGTATGGGCCATGTCCACCTGTCTGTGAAAAATAGCAGAGCTGCCAGTCATTTTTACCAAAAGCTTCTAGACTTGGAGGATAAATTTTCTGTACCTTCTGCTAGCTGGCTGGCATCCGGAAACTATCATCATTTAGCAGTTAATGAATGGGGAGGTTCTCACTTGAATCATCGCCAACCTAAGCAAATGGGACTAGCCTATTTTGAGGCGCAAGTAGAAGGAAAAGAAGACCTAGTAGCTATTTATGAAAATGCTCTGGACTTGCAGGCGCCAGTCCGATGGATTAGCTCTCAGGAGCTGGAAGTTACAGACCCAGATGGGATTGTAGCAAAAGTTAAGACAAGAGTGGTATAATAAGGCTTATCAAGAAGCTAAAAGAAAGAAAAAATATGTACAAGACTTATTATACATCGCCGATTGGCCGTATTCTCATCTTGACAGACGCAAATGCCTTGTTGGGGCTTTGGCTGGAGAATCAGAAATATTTTGGGGCAGGCTATGATTTGGAGCAAGCACAGGAGGAAGAGACAGAAGTCAGCCGACGCGTCTCTGCTTGGCTGGATGCTTATTTTAAGGGAGAAAATCCTGCGACAGATGAGATTCCATTGGCACCCCAAGTTACTGAGTTCAGAAGCAAGGTTCTGACAGTACTGCAGAAGATTCCCTACGGTCAGACGGCTACCTATTCAGATATTTTGCGGGAATTGCGGGCTGAGTATGGAAAAATTGGCTCTGCTAGAGCAGTTGGTGGCGCCATCGGTCATAATCCTATTTCACTACTGATTCCCTGTCATCGGATTGTCGGAAGCGACGGCAAATTGACTGGTTATGCCGGCGGCCTTGATAAAAAAGCCTTCTTGTTGAAACTAGAGGCGGGGGAAAGTTGAGAGGCTAACTGTTTTAAATTATTGATAAACTAAAAAAGCACCGTTCGGTGCTTTTCTGTTATTCTAATCAAAATACAGCAAGTCCTTGCTAGTCTCGGTGAAAAGTTCAAAACCATTCTTAGTGACATAGCCGCAGTCCTCGATGCGGACACCGACCTTGCCAGGGATGTAAATACCAGGCTCAACAGAGAAGCACATGCCCTCTTCGATGACCATATCGTTGCCCTCCATGATAGATGGAAATTCGTGAACATCCATGCCAATACCGTGGCCAAGGCGGTGGTTAAAGTATTCGCCATAACCAGCTTTTTCGATGACCTCACGGGCAGCGCGGTCTACTTCATGAGCTGTGACGCCTGGTTTGATAAAGTCAAGAGCAGCTTGTTGGGCTTCCAGAGTCAGATAGTAGATATCTTTTTTGAACTGGTCCGGCTGGCCGACAGCGACGGTCCGTGTCATATCGCTGGCGTAGCCATTGACCATGCAGCCCAAGTCAAAGAGGAGGAGGGCATTGTTTTCGATTTTATTGGCACCGGGAATGCCGTGTGGATTGGCTGCGTTATTGCCTGTCAGCACCATAGTTTCAAAGCTCATTTCGTAGCCTTCTCGCTTGATGGCGAAGTCGATTTGAGCGATGATGTCTGTTTCAGTATTTTCTAGTGAAATATTGTTAAAACCGATATTGACAGCCTTGTCAGCATATTGACCGGCTACCAGCATTTTCTGGATTTCATCAGCAGACTTAATCAGGCGCAAGCGGTTAATGTAAGGAGTCAAATTGACAAATTCAGCCCCATCAAAAACAGTACGCAGGCCGTGATACTTGGTTAAAATCAGATTGTCAAACTCGACCGCTACTTGTTTGAAGGTTTGAGATGGTAGAGAAGCCTTGATCTTTTCCCAAGGGTTTTCAGAATCGACATAGCCCACAACATGAAAATCTACGGTAGAGGAAGCACGCTCAACCTCTAGTGCTGGTACGAAAAGGAGTGGCTCATGGTCAGTGTAGACGATTAGGAACATTTGGCGTTCATGTGGATCGCTGTAAAAGCCTGTCAGGTAATGAATGGTTACAGGATCGGAGATTACAGCCACATCCTGCTTTTCATTTTCAAGATAAGTGATGATTTGATTGATTTTTGTCATAGTTCAACCTTCTTTCTATGCCTCTATTTTTGCAGAAAAAGTGAAAAAAATCAAGGGTTTTAGTGAGGATTCCTCATCCTTGACTGAGATTTTTGGGAGAAAGAGAGTTGAATTGAAATTTCTATAAGAATGTTGGAATATAGTGTACGAAAATAGTATTTTTTAAGGAAAATTTGATATAATAGTGCTTATGGAGCGGTAGGACAGATACAAAAATAATAGATGTCCAAGCTTAAAAATTGTATAGATATGAAGGTAAAAAATGAAAAAAATATTAGTTGTAGATGACGAGAAGCCAATCTCGGACATTATAAAGTTTAATATGGCTAAGGAAGGCTATGAAGTACTGACAGCCTTTGATGGTAAGGAAGCTCTAGAAATGTTTGAAGCAGAGCAGCCGGATATCTTGATTCTGGATTTGATGTTGCCAGAAGTGGATGGACTGGATGTTGCTCGGACCATTCGCAAGACCAGCAATGTGCCGATTATTGTGCTTTCGGCCAAAGATAGCGAGTTCGATAAGGTAATCGGTCTGGAAATCGGGGCAGATGACTATGTGACCAAGCCCTTTTCAAATCGTGAATTGCTGGCTCGGGTCAAGGCCTTGTTGCGCCGTTCTGAGCTAATCCCAGATAGTCACGTGGATGAGAGCAGTCCAAAGGAACTGTTTATTGGGGATTTGCAGATTCTTCCAGATGCTTTTGTGGTGAAAAAACACGGGAAAGAATTGGAATTAACCCATCGTGAATTTGAACTTTTGCATCATTTGGCGACCCATGTTGGTCAGGTCATGACGCGTGAGCACTTGCTGGAAACCGTCTGGGGCTATGATTACTTTGGAGATGTGCGGACAGTCGATGTGACTATTCGCCGTCTGCGCGAAAAAATCGAAGATACTCCAAGCCGTCCGGAGTATATCCTGACTCGCCGCGGTGTCGGTTATTACATAAGAAATAATGATTGAAACGCTAAAAGAATTCGTACTTTCTCCTGACTTTGTCTTTTCACTGATTGTTGTCGGCTTTATCATCGTCGTGGCTCTTTTGCTACTGGAAAATCGACGAGATACTCAAAAGCTGGTGCAGTTAAACCAAAAGATCAAGGGCTTGATCGCAGGAGATTATTCAGAAGTTTTAGATATGCAGGGCAGTCCTGAAATCACGGATATGACCAATTCCATCAATGATCTTTCTGAAGTGATTCGCCTGACGCATGAAAATTTGGAGCAAGAGACCAAGCGTCTATCCAGTATCTTGTCTTATATGACGGATGGGGTGCTTGCGACCAACCGTCGAGGGCAGATTATTACCGTCAATGACATGGCAACCAAGCAATTGGGTGTCAAACGTGATGATGTCCTTAATACCAGTATTTTAGATTTGCTGGATATTGCTGATGAGTACGATCTGCGCGAATTGATTACCAAGGTTCCAGAATTGACCATTGATTCTCAAGATGAAAATGGTGAATATGTAAGCCTGCGGGTTCGATTTGCCTTGATCAGACGGGAGTCAGGTTTTATATCAGGGCTGGTAGCAGTGCTGCATGACACAACAGAGCAGGACAAGGAAGAACGGGAGCGTCGGCTTTTCGTTTCCAATGTTAGCCATGAATTGCGGACGCCTCTAACCAGTGTAAAATCCTATCTGGAAGCATTGGATGATGGCGCTCTGTCAGAGCCTGTTGCACCTGAATTTGTCAAAGTCTCACTAACTGAGACAAACCGGATGATGCGGATGGTGACGGACTTGCTTAGCTTATCGCGGATTGATAATAATACCAGTCATCTGGATGTTGAGCTGACCAATTTTACAGCCTTTATCACCTATATCCTCAACCGTTTTGATAAGATAAAAAATCAGGATGAGACTAAAAAATATGAGATTATCAGGGATTATTCAATTACGCCGATTTGGGTAGAGATTGATACGGATAAGATGACCCAGGTGATTGATAATATCATGAACAATGCCATCAAGTATTCACCTGATGGTGGGACGATTACGGTTTCTGTGAGGACAACAGATGTTCAGTTGATTCTCTCGATTTCAGATGAAGGTCTGGGCATTCCCAAGCAGGATCTGCCAAAGATTTTTGATCGTTTCTATCGGGTGGATAAGGCCCGTAGTCGAGCTCAGGGAGGAACGGGCTTGGGTCTGGCTATCGCTAAAGAAATTATCAAGCAGCATCATGGCTTTATCTGGGCCAAAAGTGAGTACGGAAAGGGCTCTACCTTTACTATCGTCCTTCCATATGATAACGATGCTGTCCGTGTAGATGACTGGGAAAATGAAGAGAATGTAGAAAGTGAACATGACTAAGGGATTTCAATATAGTATTCTAGCATCAGGCTCGAGCGGCAATTGCTTTTATCTGGAAACAAACCAAAAACGCCTACTTGTCGATGCTGGTCTATCAGGGAAAAAAATTACGAGCCTTTTAAGCGAAATTGACCGCAAACCAGAGGACTTAGATGCTATTTTAGTCACCCATGAGCACAAGGATCACATCCATGGTGTAGGGGTTTTGGCGCGTAAATACAATCTAGATATTTATGCCAACGAAGCGACTTGGCGAGCGATGGAAAAGGACTTGGGCAATCTGGATGCCAGTCAGAAGCATATCTTTGAAATGGGTAAGATGAAGACTTTTGGCGATTTGGATGTCGAAAGTTTTGGGGTTAGCCACGATGCAGCTGCTCCCCAGTTTTATCGCTTTATGAAGGATGGTAAGAGCTTTGTCATGCTGACGGATACGGGCTATGTCAGTGACCGTATGGCCGGAGTGATTGAGAATGCAGATGCTTATTTGATTGAGAGCAATCATGATATCGAGATTCTCCGGAGTGGTGCTTATCCGTGGAGTCTGAAACAGCGCATCCTGTCTGACTTGGGGCACTTATCCAATGAAGACGGTGCGGAAACCATGATTCGCACACTTGGCAATCGCACCAAGCGCATCTATCTGGGGCATCTGAGCAAGGAAAATAATATCAAGGAGCTGGCTCATATGACTATGGTTAATCAACTGGCTCAAGCTGACTTGCCAGTGGGTCATGATTTCCAGGTCTTTGATACTTCTCCTGATACAGCGACGCCTTTGGTGAATATCTAATCATCAGTCGCTCAGAAAGAGAGTGGGACAGAAATCGGTAATTCGTTAGACTTCGATTTCGTCGTCCCACCTCCGCACAGTTGAGTAGGGCTGTAAAAGCTGATGAAATCAGCGTAGTAGAGCCCACTCAACCACTGCGTCTTGCTCGACAATCCAAAGACAATTGAGAGTCTGGGATTTTTGTTCCAGCCTCTTTTTTAGGATTGACAAGGATTGTTTTTTATGGGAAACTAGTTTTATATTTTTTAGCTTGTTTTTTATACTAGAAAGGAAGCCAAAGAATGACCATGAAAACGTACGTGAGGAAACCAAATGCGCCTGATTTATTTTGTGATTGCCTGCCTATCTTTAGCTCTAGGAGTGCTGGGGATTTTTCTGCCCCTTCTTCCTACGACTCCTTTTTTACTTTTGTCTATTGCTTGCTTTTCACGTAGCTCCAAGCGGATTGAGAATTGGCTTTATCACACCAAAATGTATCAAATCTATGTCGCAGATTTTCGGGAGACGGGTTCGATTGCCAAAGAGCGCAAGAAAAAGATTATCGTGTCCATCTATATCTTGATGGGAATTTCTATTGCGTTAGCTCCGATAATTTGGGTGAAAATCTTCTTGTTCGCCCTGACAATCTTTATTACCTATTATCTTTTCAAGGTCATCCCAGATAAGGAATAGACCGGGAATTACGCTAAGAAGACAAGTAAACAAGTGCGTTGACACTTGTTTTTTGGTATAATGGTAGATAGTTCACAAAGAACATCATTTTAGAAAGGATGGATTGGACTCATGCTCTGCCTTGGCCTAGCATGAAAAAGAAATTATGGAACGATTAAAAGATGCACTGCTGGAGCAGTTTGGACTGGTGTTTGAAGACAGCAGCCTGCTAGAGACCGCTTTTACTCACACCAGCTATGCCAATGAGCACCGCCTCTTAAAAATTTCACACAATGAACGCCTGGAATTTTTAGGAGACGCTGTTCTGCAGCTGATTATTTCTGAGTATTTATATAAAAAATACCCCAAAAAACCAGAAGGAGATTTGTCAAAACTACGCTCCATGATTGTTCGGGAGGAGAGTTTGGCTGGCTTTGCACGGGACTGTCAGTTTGATCAGTTTATCAAGCTGGGTCGCGGTGAGGAAAAGTCAGGAGGTCGCAATCGCGATACCATTCTGGGTGACTTATTTGAGGCCTTCTTGGGTGCCCTTCTTTTGGATAAGGATGTGGAGACTGTCAAGGCTTTTATTTATCAAGTCATGATTCCCAAGGTGGAAGCAGGTGACTTTGAGCAAGTGACTGACTATAAGACCAAGTTGCAGGAACTCCTGCAGGTTAATGGGGATGTGGAGATTGTCTATCAGGTTACAGATGAGACGGGGCCAGCCCATGCTAAGAACTTTGCTGTGGCTGTGTTGATCAATGGTCAAAAAGCGGGTCAGGGACAAGGTCGTTCTAAGAAACTGGCTGAGCAGGAAGCTGCCAAGGATGCATTTGAAAAGGAAAGTCACTAATGTTTTTAAAGGAAATTGAAATTCAGGGCTTCAAGTCATTTGCAGACAAGACAAAGGTGGTTTTTGACCAAGGGGTGACTGCTGTTGTTGGTCCCAATGGCTCAGGCAAGTCCAATATTACGGAGAGCCTGCGCTGGGCTCTGGGTGAGTCGAGTGTTAAGAGTCTGCGGGGCGGTAAGATGCCTGATGTCATCTTTGCAGGGACGGAGAATCGCAAGCCCCTCAACTATGCTTCGGTCGTTGTGGTTTTGGATAATCAGGACCAGTTTATCAAGCAAGCTGGCAAGGAAATTCGTGTCGAGCGTCATATCTATCGCAGTGGTGATAGCGAGTACAAGATTGACGGCAAAAAGGTCCGTCTGCGCGATGTCCATGACCTTTTCATGGATACAGGGCTAGGACGGGATTCTTTCTCTATCATTTCCCAAGGGAAGGTCGAGGAAATATTTAACAGCAAGCCAGAGGAGCGTCGGGCTATTTTTGAAGAAGCGGCCGGAGTGCTTAAATATAAGACCCGCCGCAAGGAAACGGAAAGCAAGCTAGCGCAGACTCAAGACAATCTGGATCGCTTGGAAGACATTATCTACGAGCTGGATAGTCAAGTCAAACCACTGGAAAAGCAAGCTGAGACGGCTAAGCGCTTTTTAGAACTGGATCATGAGCGTCAGGAGCTTTATCTGGATGTCTTGGTGGCTCAAATCAAGGCGAATAAAAGTGATTTGACGGCGGCAGAAGCTGATTTGGAGAGCATCAAGCAGGAGCTGGCGACCTATTATACGAAACGGGACGAATTGGAACGTGAAAACCAAGAAATCAAAGTCAAACGTCAGGAAGTGAATCAAAAACTGTCTGACGATCAGACAAGTCTTTTGGAGTTGACGCGTTTGATCAGTGATCTGGAACGCCAGATAGACCTAGCCAAGTTGGAATCGAGTCAGGCGGCTAGCAGCCGTTTGGAAAATGAAGAACGCTTGGCTGGACTGAGAGAAAAAAGTCAGCAGTTGACGGCTGATATTTCCTCCAAGGAAGCTCATCTGGCTGATTTAGCAGTCCAGTTGACTGAAAATCAAGAGGCCATGAGCCAGTTGGAAGCAGAGTTGGCGGACTTTTCAGATGACCCAGATCAGTTGATTGAAAATCTGCGGGATCGTTACGTCAAGCTCATGCAAGAAGAAGCGGACTTGTCCAACGACTTGACCTCGCTAGAAAATCGACTGGAGAATGAGCGGAGCCAAGCTGCCAGCAAACAGGCTGAATTTAGCAAACTACAGGCTGATTTAAAGGTCGGTAGGCAAGAGGAAACGGCTCGACAGGCGGAATTGGAAGCGGCTCAGGCTGCCCTCAGAGCCTTGCTAGATCAGTATCAGGAGCAGCAGGGGCAGGTCGAGAAGTTGACGACTGCTTATCAAAATGAGCAGACCAGCTTGTTTGCCCTGCTGGATGATCTGAAAAATAAAAAAGCCCGTGCAGCCAGTCTAGAAGCTATCCTTAAAAATCACAGTAATTTTTATGCAGGAGTAAAAAGTGTCCTGCAGGAAGCTGATCGTCTAGGTGGTATTGTCGGAGCGGTTAGCGAGAAGTTGAGCTTTGATTCTCAGTACCAGACTGCTTTAGAAATTGCGCTGGGGGCAAGCAGTCAGCATATTATCGTTGAGGATGAGGGAGCAGCGACCGGAGCTATTGATTTTCTTAAGAAAAATCGATCTGGTCGGGCTACTTTTCTACCTCTGACGACCATTAAGGCCCGTCAACTTCCCGAACAAAATCAATCCAGAATTGAGGCCAGCCCGGGCTTCTTAGGTTTGGCTTCGGAGCTGGTTACTTATGAGCCAGATTTGGACAATATTTTCCAAAATCTGCTGGGGACAACCGCTATCTTCGATACGATTGAGCATGCGCGTGCAGCTGCCCGTCAGGTTCGTTACCAAGTCAGAATTGTAACGCTGGACGGCACGGAACTGCGCACAGGCGGTTCTTACGCCGGAGGAGCCAATCGCAATAATAACACAATCTTTATCAAGCCTGAACTGGACAGCCTGCTTGGAGAAATGGAGCAGCAGTCCCAGAAGCTGAAAGCTCAGGAGCAGCAAGTCGAAAGCTTGCAGTCCCAGCTATCAGAGGCCAAGCAAGCCTTGGAAGCTATTAAGTCTGAGGGTGAGCAAGCCCGCTTGACGGAGCAAAGAGTCAAGCTGGCCTACGAACAGATTGCGGAGCGGGTTGCAGAACTCAGCCAGCTGGAACAATTGCAGGAGCAAGATTTGGCTAGTCAGTCTGAGACTGGAGGACTGGCTGAAAAGAAAAAAATGGAAGAGCAGCTGTCAGCTATTGAGGCTGCAAAAACGGCTATTACTGCAGAAATTGAGCAGGTCAAGTCGAATAAAAACGCTGTTCAGGATCGTTTCGATCAGCTATCGGCTAATTTGTCTGAACTGAAATTGAAGAGCACAGAGCTGACTTCTAGCCAGCGCTTTGAGAAGAATGATTTGTCGCGTTTGCTAGAGGAGAAGGCTGCTCTGGACAAGGAAGTCGCTACTTTGCAGCTTTTGATAGAGCAAAAGGAAGAAGCGGTCAGCCAGAAGGTGGATATTTCCGTCTTGGAAGAGCAGCTTAAGACTGCCCAAGAGAAAAAGACAGACTTGGATCAGAGCCTCATCCGACTCAAATTTGAGCTGGACGACTTAGAGGGCCAGTCTGAGGATATTCTAGGGAACTTAGATCAAGCCCGTCAGCAAAACGAAAGTCTGATTCGCCGTCAGGCCAAGGCAGAGGCTGAAAAAGAGAAATTTTCAGATGCCTTGCGTCGTCTGCTGACTAATCTGACGGATAATTACCAGATCAGCTTTGAAGAGGCTGATCAAAGAGCGCGTTCTTTGGAAAATCTTGCAGCTGCAGAAGCCCAAGTCAAAGACTTAGAAAAGGCTATTCGTGCTTTGGGACCGGTCAATCTGGAAGCAGTAGAACAATTTGAAGAAGTCAGCAACCGACTGAATTTCCTCAAAAGTCAGCGGGACGATGTCCTCTCAGCCAAAAATCTTCTCTTGGAAACCATTGAAGAGATGAATGACGAAGTCAAGGAACGTTTCCAAACAACCTTTGAAGCCATTCGTGAAAGCTTCAAGCTGACCTTTAGCCAGATGTTTGGCGGCGGTTCAGCTGACCTGATCTTGACAGAAGGCGACCTGCTGACAGCTGGGGTAGAGATTTCGGTTCAGCCTCCGGGCAAGAAAATCCAATCTCTCAATCTTATGAGTGGTGGAGAAAAAGCCCTGTCAGCCTTAGCCCTTCTCTTCTCCATCATCCGCGTCAAGACCATTCCGTTTGTTATCTTGGATGAAGTTGAGGCAGCTCTGGATGAGGCCAATGTCAAGCGCTTTGGGGATTATCTCAATCGCTTTGACAAAGAAAGCCAGTTTATCGTTGTGACCCACCGTAAGGGAACCATGTCTGCGGCAGATTCCATCTATGGAGTAACCATGCAGGAGTCAGGAGTTTCCAAGATTGTGTCGGTCAAGTTAAAAGATTTAGAAAGTTTATAGTATGAGTATAAAATTAGTAGCAACAGAAATCGGAATAAGGTAATTGATACAATAGAATACTAAGAAAGCCTTTGAATAAGTTGTTTCAAGGCTTTTTACTGTCTATAGATAGAAGGAAATGGGTATCAGAAATACTTTGATTCTATGGAGACACCCTTGATTTGTTAAACGTTAAATTGCATGTTTCGAAAGTCAATCATCTTGAGGCAGTATAACTGCATAATAACATTTCTTTCGTCAATAGAAAGTAGGAGTTATAGTAAATTGTGAGAATTCTTGGTATAATGAGGATAATAAATAAAAAATAATTTGAAGGCACAGGTATGTTGATGGAAATAAACTAGGTTATAGATAATACAAAAGCGTATATCGTCTGTCATTACATTCCTTGGCGGATTTACAACGAATATTATAGGCTCTTCTCAAATGTGTTCTCTGTGATTATGGGGATTTTCTTCATGATTAATATTCTCGTAAGTAAGGAAATACTCGCACGTTTAACGCTTCGCATTCTCAATGTGGTGTTGCTAAAAGACAAAATTGAGCACATTCTTATGTCGGGGAAGTCATCGTGGATACGTATGACCGTTTCTTGATGAGTCAAATCATCGAGGCGGGAATTGTTGGGGTTATGATTTTTGCCGCATACTCTCTTGTAGGGTTGCCATATGCAGGACTTGTTGGGGTGCTGGCCGGAGTATTCTCGTTCATTCCGAATATCGGGCCGTTTATGGCGTGCGGAATCGTAATGCTCTTCATCTTTACAGAAAGCCCAATTCAAGCACTCATTTCGGTTGTCGTCTTTATGGTCGTTCAAACAGTGGAAGGCAATGTCGTCTATCCTAGGGTTGTCGGCAGTTCCGTAGGGTTGCCAACGGCTCTAACCCTTGCTACTACGTTAATCGGTGGAAATCTCTTTGGTTTAGTAGGAATGATTTTCTTCACACCAATCTTTGCCGTGATTTACCGTCTCGTGAAAGAATGGATGGAGAAACATGAACAAGCTGCTCCAGTGGTAGCTGTAGGAGGTATTATTGATGAAGAAAATTAGCGACTTAGGGATTACGGGGAAAAAGCTCCTCTTTGAAGGGATTGCGTTCCTTGTTGCTGGGATATTGCTCCTTATATTCGGACCAAGCTTCCCAGAATTGATGTTACGTCTGTTTTTAACATTCTTATGGGCCCGTGAACTATGGAATTTCTTATTCCGTTGGTTTAGTAAAGCGGCATCTAAAGACCCGTTATGGCTGAATATAGGGAAATTTTCCCTTTACGGATTTTTAGCAGGAAATCAATTCTTCCTGTCATTGCCGATTGCGATTGTAAGCATCTTGATGGGACTCAATGAAGTGATGAAGGCGGGAATTAGTGGTGTGACATACTATATTTATGTCAAAGATGATATTCGCCCGCGATTTCGCTTGCTCTTTGATACCATTTGGCTTTCAGTTGTCGGGGTAGCCACTTTAATTTCTCTTGGGGGCGACGGCAATTTGCAAATGTTCTTCCTTTCGCTCTATTTTATCGGGTATGGGATTAGCAATATTCGGGACGGCTGGTTCTTCGAGGCCGAAGTTGGAAAGAAAGTCCTTCGCAGACGCTTGCGTCGTGGGATGCCGCTTGTATTTGCTGCACTGATTCCTCGAGTAACCTTACAAAAAATTAATGATGCGTTGGAACTTGGAGAAGGCGAAACGGCTTCAGAAATTTACGACCGTGCCAAAGAAAATGCAGAACCAAACTTAGAGATGTTTATTCATGTCACAAAAGACGGGTTTGGAGCCATCGGGCATGTCGACCTGTGTTATAAGGGCCGCATTATTTCATTCGGAAACTACGATACGAATTCGGAGCGCCTCTTTGGAACGATGGGGGACGGGGTACTTTTCAGTGCCGACCGTGAAAAATACATCGAATTTTGTAAACGCGAAAATCATAAGACCCTACTGGGATATGGTCTTGCCTTGTCTCCAGAACAACTCGCGGCCATCGATAAGGAAATCGCCAAATTGATGTCGCTGACAGTGCCTTGGGATCCACCGAAAATGGTGAAACCTAAGCATCCTGGAATCGACAAAGAAGAACCAATGTATGCCTACAAGCTCAAACAAGAAGCAGATGCACTCTTGTATAAATTTACCTCTTCAAAATTCAAGACGTATTTTGTGATGAGTACCAACTGTGTATTGCTAGCCGATACGATTGTCGGGACAGCAGGCACCGATATTTTAAGCGCCCGAGGATTTATTTCACCAGGAACGTACCAAGATTACTTAGATAAGGAGTTTGAGAGACCGCATAGTCTAGTCGTGACGAAGCGCGTCTATCAGTAAGAACATGGAACTTCATGAAAAAGAATTCTTTATGAGGGAAGCGTTGAAGGAAGCGCAGAAAGCCTATGACCAAGCGGAAGTGCCAATCGGGGCTGTCGTGGTCTTGAATGGTGAAATTATTGGGCGTGGTCATAACTTACGTGAAAAGGAACAAGACGCCACGCTGCACGCCGAAATCAAAGCCATTCGCCAGGCAAACCAACACCTTGGAAGCTGGCGACTCGAAGACTGCTAAGTCAGTTTGTAGACCACGCTTCGCCAGAACGTATTTGCCAAATAGCAAAACATAAATTGAATTTAGGATAACTAAATATATAAAAAGTTTATGTGATGTTATTTTATAAAATAAAAAAGTAAATAGATATAGTATAAACAATATCAAAAACGGTCAGGTCATAGAAATATGATCTGACTGTTTTTCATCTGTGGAATGAAGTGTTAGTTTTATGATATAATATAAAGGATTAACAGAGATGAGAAATGATGGGGGTTGCCTAAATCCTTAAAAGATGCATACCCTAAATGCCCTTTGCACACCCCTAATTCAAAAAAGGAGATAATTGTATGATAAGACTCATTGCCACAGATATGGACGGGACTTTTTTAGATGACAAGGGTCAGTTTGATATGGAGCGGCTCAAGCACCTGCTAGCTCAGTTTAGAGAAAAGGGCATCTACTTTGCTGTTGCCAGTGGTCGAGGGATTCTCTCTCTTGAGAAGCTCTTTCATGAAGTTCGGGATGATATTATCTTTATCGCAGAAAATGGTAGCCTAGTAGAGTTTCAAGGAAAAGATCTATACGAAGCAACCATGCCAAGAGAATTTTATCTAAAGGTATTTGACAAGCTTAAGGAGTCGCCTTTTGTCAATATCAATGAGTTGCTTCTGACAGGGAAAAAAGGCTGTTATGTGCTAGAGACAGTAGATCCGACTTATCTCTCTTTCAGCGCTAATTATAATGAAAATATCCAAAAAGTTGCTGATTTTAGTGAGATTACAGACGAGATTTTTAAATTCACGACCAATTTCAGCGAAGAAACAGTGGCCGACGGCGAAGCCTGGGTCAATGAAAATGTCGCAGGTGTCAAGGCGATGACAACAGGCTATAAGTCGATTGATATCGTGCTGGACTATGTGGATAAAGGCGTGGCTCTTGTCGAGCTAGCTAAGAAGCTAGGCCTAGAAATGGACCAGGTCATGGCTTTTGGCGATAACCTCAATGACCTGCATATGATGCAGGTGGTGGGGCACCCGATTGCACCAGAAAATGCACGGCCGGAAATTTTGGCAGTTGCGAAAGAAGTGATTGGCCACCATGCGGCCCAATCTGTTATGACCTACATGGAGGGCTTATAATGGCTGATATTAAATTGATCGCTTTGGACTTGGACGGGACGCTTTTGACTACGGATAAAAAGATTTCTCAAGGGAATCTGGCAGCGCTCAAAGCGGCTCAGCAGCAGGGTGTCAAAGTTGTATTGACCACAGGGCGTCCGCTTAAGGCTATGGAATTTTTCCTGCATGAGCTGGGCACTGATGGTCAGGCAGATGAATACACCATTACCTTTAATGGTGGTCTAGTTCAGCGCAATACTGGCGAAATTTTGGATAAAACAGTTTTTGCCTACGATGATGTAGCTAGAATTTATGAAGAGACTGAGAAATTGGGTCTGCCTCTGGATGCGATTGATGGGGGCTTGGTTTATCAGATTCAATCAGACCAAGTATCGCTCTATGCGGAGTTTAATCCAGCTCTGAACTTTGAATCCATTGCTTTTGAAGACCTTTCTAGCCAAATTACCTACAATAAGTGCGTCACAGCCTTTGCTCAGGAACCGCTGGATGCAGCCATTCCTCATATTGCGCCCGAACTGTTTGACCAGTATGAGATTTTCAAATCACGGGAAATGCTGCTGGAATGGTCACCGAAAAATGTCCACAAGGCGACTGGTTTGGAGAAACTGATTGCCCACTTGGGAATTGATAAAAGCCAAGTTATGGCCTGCGGTGACGAAGCCAATGATCTGTCAATGATTGCTTGGGCTGGGCTAGGAGTTGCCATGCAAAATGCTGTGCCAGAAGTCAAGGAAGTCGCAGAAGTTGTCACTCCGATGACCAATGATGAAGATGCAGTTGCTTGGGCCATTCGGAAATATGTATTGAAGGAGAACTAAAGAATGGGATTATTTGACCGTCTTTTTGGACGTAAAAAAGAGGAACTTGAAGAAAAGCCCCAGTTAGAGGAGCAGGCAGAGGAGAGTTATCAGACTACAGAGACTGAAGTCCCATTTGAGGCAGAATCCCAGCCTCTTGCTGCTTCCAATGAAGAAACAGCGGAAACTCAGGAAGTAGAGTTTGTGTTAGAAGAGAAGATAGAGTCTACAGATTCAGCAATTTCTGAGCAGGAATTTGCCCCAACTACTCAACAAGCTGACTTATCTGAACCAGTGCTTGAAGACGAGGAAAGTCCTGAACAAGTTTTGGCTGAGGCAGAAGAGCAGTCTGAAACTTCAGCAAATCAAGCGTTGGAAAGTAGTAGCGAATCAGAAGCGGCGACTGAAAGCAGAGATTATTACCAAGAATTACAGGAACGTTTGGCTGCAGCGAGAGAGCAAATTAACTACGAATCAGAGCAAGAAGTATCTAGTGAGCAGGAAGCAAGCACTTCTTCAAAAGTAGACTCGACCGAGTATGGAGAAGAGGCAGAGGAAGAACTGACTCCCGCAGAAACATCTGAGATTTATACTGAATACCAAGAAGAGAGCGTCCAAGACAAGTATGACCGCAGTCTCAAAAAGACGCGGACTGGCTTTGGTGCTCGTCTCAATGCCTTCTTTGCTAATTTCCGCTCAGTTGACGAAGATTTCTTTGAAGACTTGGAGGAGTTGCTGATTACCAGTGATGTCGGTGTGCAGGTAGCTTCCAATCTGACTGAGGACTTGCGCTATGAAGCTCGTCTAGAAAATGCTAAGAAGCCAGATGCTTTGCGCCAACTCATCATTGAAAAATTGGTCGATAACTATGAGAAAGACGGCCGTTTTAATGAAAAAATCAATTTCCAAAACGGTTTGACCGTCATGCTCTTTGTCGGTGTAAATGGAGTAGGGAAGACGACCTCAATCGGTAAATTGGCCTATAAATACAAGCAAGAAGGTAAAAAAGTGATGCTGGTGGCAGCAGACACCTTCCGAGCTGGAGCCGTTGCCCAGTTGGCTGAGTGGGGGCGTCGAGTAGACGTGCCTGTCGTGACTGGTCCAGAAAAGAGTGATCCAGCCAGTGTCGTGTTTGACGGTTTGGAAAGAGCCAAGGCTGAAAATGTTGATATTCTCATGATCGATACAGCTGGTCGCTTGCAAAATAAAGACAATCTCATGGCAGAGCTGGAAAAAATCGGTCGTATTATCAAGCGGGTAGATCCAGCAGCGCCGCATGAAACCTTCCTAGCTTTGGATGCCTCTACGGGTCAAAATGCACTGGTTCAGGCCAAAGAATTTTCAAAAATTACGCCTGTGACAGGTATTGTCCTGACTAAGATTGACGGAACTGCGCGCGGAGGTGTTGTCCTTGCCATTCGTCAGGAATTGGATATTCCAGTGAAGCTGATTGGTTTTGGCGAAAAAATTGACGACATCGGCGAGTTTAATTCTGAGAACTTTATGAGAGGCCTCCTAGAAGGTTTGGTGTAATAGTCTATCTGATGGTGATTTGATAAAGCCTAAATTGAAATCAAACTCTTCTATCAAAAAGTAATTAAAATAGATGAAAAGGTTTGCTTGTTGCAAGCCTTTTTTCTTCTTTTTTGATATAATAAGAGGAATAAATTGAAAGAAGGAAATCCAATCATGGGAAAACTTGAAGTTATCGCTCATCCACTCATTCAGCATAAATTGTCTATCTTGCGTCGTACAGATACCTCTACTAAAGCTTTTCGTGAATTGGTAGATGAAATCGCAATGCTGATGGGATACGAAGTTTTGCGCGATTTACCACTTGAAGATGTAGAAATTGAAACACCAATAACGAAAACAGTTCAAAAGCAGATTGCAGGTAAAAAATTGGCTATTGTTCCAATCTTGCGGGCTGGTATCGGTATGGTGGATGGTCTCCTGAGCTTGGTTCCTGCTGCTAAAGTCGGCCACATCGGAATGTACCGTGATGAAGAAACCTTGAAGCCAGTTGAATATTTGGTAAAATTGCCAGAAGACATTGACCAACGTCAAATCTTTGTTGTCGATCCAATGTTGGCTACGGGTGGATCTGCTATTTTGGCTGTAGATTCACTTAAAAAACGTGGTGCAAGCAACATCACATTTGTCTGCTTAGTGTCTGCTCCAGAAGGTGTTAAAGCCTTGCAGGATGCTCATCCTGATGTAGATATTTTCACTGCTGCACTTGATGATCATCTTAATGAGCACGGCTACATCGTTCCAGGTCTCGGAGATGCTGGTGACCGCCTATTTGGTACAAAATAGAAATTCTAGTCTGTAATAGGAAAGTCCGGCCAATCCTGTGGATTTGTGCTTTCCAAACTAAAGATAATCTCAGCGCTGCTTTCTGTCATCCGACAGAGAAAGCAAATATTTGACCTTTTTTGACCAAAAAGTTATAATAATGAATAGATCGAATGAAGGAGAAAATATTCATGATTCCTGTAGTTATTGAACAAACCAGCCGTGGTGAGCGTTCTTATGACATTTACTCACGCCTTTTAAAAGACCGTATTATCATGCTGACAGGTCCTGTTGAGGACAATATGGCTAATTCTGTTATTGCGCAGCTGCTTTTCCTAGATGCACAAGACAGCACCAAGGACATCTATCTTTATGTTAATACTCCGGGTGGCTCTGTGTCAGCGGGATTGGCGATTGTAGACACTATGAACTTCATCAAGTCTGATGTGCAGACGATTGTCATGGGAATGGCAGCTAGCATGGGAACTATCATTGCTTCTAGCGGTGCTAAGGGCAAACGATTCATGCTTCCAAATGCAGAGTATATGATTCACCAGCCAATGGGTGGTACTGGTGGCGGTACTCAGCAAACAGATATGGCCATTGCAGCAGAGCATTTGCTCAAGACTCGTAAGACCTTGGAGCAAATTCTTGCAGACAATTCTGGTAAATCGGTTGAGCAAATTCACGCAGATGCAGAACGTGATTACTGGATGAGTGCCCAAGAAACTTTAGAATATGGTTTCATCGATGAAATCATGGCTAATAATAATCTTAGCTAGTTTTCATTTATAACTAGGAAAAAATGCCCCATTTGCGGGCTTTTTTTGATATAATCAATAGAGTACAAATGACCAGAGAGGATTGTCATGTTTAAAAAAGAGGAACGAATGGGCTTCATCATTCATCTATACTATAATCGCGATGCAAAGAAGCTGGCTCATGTTGGAGATATTATTTATCATTCTAAGAAACACCGCTATTTGCAGCTTTATGTGGCAAAAGATCAGGCAGATTCTCTGAAGGAGAGCCTGTCAAAAGAGTCCTATATCAAAAAAATCCAGACTTGCGAGATTCAAAATCTGGATACGGATTTTGTTGGAAGTTTATTTAGAAACCAAGAAAACGCTATTATTTAAAAAAATGGCTTCTTTGGGTTGACAATTGTCAGATAATTCGGTATATTCTTACTATATCATTTGCAAACATAGCAAAAAACAAAAATAGAGGAGATTATTCATGAAGAAAAAATTTGCACTTTCGCTTGTAGCTTTTGCTAGTGCTGCGCTTCTAGCAGCCTGTGGAGAAGTTTCTACAAACAACTCATCTGCTACTGGAACAGAAATCGGTAAAACACTTAAATTCGGTTTCAACTTTGAAGAAACTGGCGCTGTAGCAGCTTACGGTACTGCAGAACAACACGGTGCTCAACTTGCTGTTGATGAAATCAACGCAGCTGGTGGTGTAGACGGCAAGAAAATCGAAGTAACTGATAAAGACAATAAATCAGAAACTGCAGAAGCTGCAACTATTTCTACAAGCTTGGTAACTCAAGACAAAGTTAACACAATCATTGGTCCTGCAACTTCAGGTGCCGTCGCTGCCGCAATTGCAAATGCTGGTAAAGCAGGAGTTCCTTTGGTAACACCAAGTGCAACACAAGATGATTTGACAAATAAACAAGATTATTTGTACCGTGCAACCTTTACTGATGGTTACCAAGGTAAAATCATTTCTAAATATGTAACTGATACTTTGAAAGCTAAAAAAGTCGTTCTTTACTATGATAATTCAAGCGATTATGCAAAAGGAATGGCAGAAGCTTTCAAGAAAGAATACAAGGGTGAAATCGTTGCGACAGAAACTTTCGCTTCTGGTGACTCAGACTTCCAAGCAGCTTTGACAAAAATCAAAGGTAAAGACTTTGATGCACTGATTGTGCCAGGTTATTACACAGAAGCTGGTAAGTTGGTTAACCAAGCGCGTGGTTTGGGAATTAACCAAACAATCGTTGGACCTGATGGATTTAGCGATGCCAAATTCGTTGAGCAAGCAACTCCAGCAGCAGCAACTAATGTTTATTATGTATCTGGTTTCTCAACTTCAGGTGACATGACAGATAAAGCGAAGAAATTCGTTGCAGCTTACAAAGCTAAATATAACGAAGAACCTTCAATGTTTGCAGCCCTTTCATATGACGCAGTTTATATGGCAGCAGAAGCATCTAAGGGTGCAAAAACATCTGTAGATATTAAAGATAACCTTGCTAAGTTAAAAGACTTTGAAGGAGTTACTGGATCTATTACCATCGATAAAGATCACAATCCTGTGAAGACAGCCTTGATGATTGGTTTGAAAGATGGTAAAGTAGAAACTGTTGAAACAGTTAAACCTGAATAAAGGGTCTGAGGCTGGGGACAAACCCAGTCTTTGACTTGTTTCTTACTTGCTTATGATGTTTGAGTAGAGACGGCAAGACAAGGCTTCGTCTGAGATTGTTGTTTCTGCTCTTATTTTATATTAGAAAGAGTGGTGTGGAATGCTCGAACAATTTCTTCAGCAATTGGCTAATGGATTGATTTTGGGGAGTGTTTATGCGCTTCTGGCCTTGGGTTATACCATGGTTTATGGAATTATCAAACTGATTAATTTCGCGCATGGAGACATTTATATGATCGGTGCTTTCATGGGATATTACCTGATTAACACCCTTCACCTGAATTTCTTTGTGGCCCTAATTTTATCTATGGTTGGTACAGCAATCCTCGGTGTAGTGATTGAATTCTTAGCCTATCGTCCGCTGCGTAATTCGACACGGATTGCAGCCTTGATTACGGCGATTGGGGTTTCTTTCCTTTTGGAATACGGGATGGTCTTCTTTGTAGGTGCCAATACTCGTTCTTTCCCTCAGGTGATTGAAACAGTGCGTTATACGATTGGACCAGTTTCGATTTCCAATATCCAACTAATGATTTTGGGAATTTCTATTTTACTCATGGTTGGTTTGCAGTTTATCGTGCAAAAGACGAAAATGGGTAAAGCCATGCGGGCTGTTTCCGTGGATAGCGATGCTGCCCAGCTGATGGGGATTAATGTCAATCGTACGATCAGCTTTACTTTTGCTTTGGGTTCAGCCTTGGCAGGAGCAGCAGGGGTGCTGATTGCCCTTTACTACAACTCACTTGAGCCACTGATGGGAATGACCCCAGGTATCAAGTCTTTCGTTGCGGCAGTTTTGGGAGGAATTGGTATCATCCCAGGGGCAGCTTTGGGTGGTTTTGTAATCGGTCTCTTGGAAACTTTTGCAACAGCAGTTGGACTGTCAGATTTCCGTGATGCGATTGTGTATGCGATCTTAATTATCATTCTATTGGTTCGCCCAGCTGGTATTCTAGGTAAAAATGTGAAAGAGAAGGTGTAATGTATGAAAAATAATTTAAAAGTAAATGCGTTATGGCTTGCTCTGATCCTTTTTGGTTACCTATTGATAACAGTGCTTGCTAGTACAGGTATTCTCAATCCTTTCTATCTGCAAATCTTTGAGCAGATTGGGATTAATATTATCTTGGCTGTTGGCCTCAATCTTATCGTTGGTTTTTCTGGGCAATTCTCGCTTGGGCATGCTGGCTTTATGGCGATTGGTGCCTATGCAGTAGCTATTATGGGCTCTAAATCTCCAAACTATGGTACTTTCTTTATTGCTATGTTGGTTGGCGCTGTGATTGCAGGTGCAGTAGCTCTGCTTGTTGGTATTCCGACCCTGCGCTTAAAGGGAGACTATTTGGCGATTGCGACCCTGGGTGTTTCTGAAATTATCCGGATTCTGATTGTCAATGGAGGAGATCTGACTAATGGTGCGGCAGGTATCCTATCCATTCCTAACTTTACCTCTTGGCAGTTGGTTTATGTCTTTGTTGTAATTACAACTATTTTGACTCTTAACTTCCTCCGCAGTCCTATCGGACGTAGCACCTTGTCTGTTCGCGAGGACGAGATTGCGGCAGAGTCTGTCGGTGTCAATACAACAAAAATTAAAGTCATTGCTTTCGTTTTTGGAGCTATTACGGCTTCTATTGCAGGTTCTTTGCAGGCTGGATTTGTTGGCTCTGTTGTACCAAAAGACTACTCCTTTATCAATACAATCAATGTCTTGATTATCGTCGTTTTTGGCGGCCTTGGATCAATGACTGGAGCAATTGTTGCGGCAGTAGTATTGGGTATCCTCAATATGCTTTTACAAGATATCTCAAGCGTTCGGATGATCGTTTATTCACTTGCCTTAATCTTGGTGATGATTTTCCGTCCAGGCGGCTTGCTTGGTACTTGGGAATTGAGCTTGTCTAAGCTCCTTAAAAAGAATAAGGAGGTCAAAGAATAATGGCGCTTCTTGAAGTAAAAAAATTAACCAAAAATTTTGGAGGACTAACAGCTGTTAGTGATGTAAGTCTG
Source organism: Streptococcus sp. 27098_8_113 (assembly GCF_041432545.1). Lineage (NCBI taxonomy): Bacteria > Bacillati > Bacillota > Bacilli > Lactobacillales > Streptococcaceae > Streptococcus > Streptococcus sp. 27098_8_113. Next base: position 67,560 of record NZ_JAPVZU010000009.1, read on the forward strand.
GAATTGAACGAGGGTGAACTGGTCGGTCTTATCGGTCCCAACGGTGCTGGGAAAACAACGCTTTTCAACCTTTTGACAGGGGTCTACGAGCCGAGTGAGGGAACGGTCACTTTGGATGGTCACTTGCTGAATGGCAAGCAACCTTATAAAATTGCGACTCTGGGTCTCAGTCGGACCTTCCAAAATATTCGCCTTTTTAAAGATTTGACTGTGTTGGACAATGTATTGATTGCTTTCGGGAATCACCATAAACCTCACGTGTTGGCTTCTTTCTTCCGCCTTCCAGCATTTTATAAAAATGAAGAAGAATTGAAAGCGAAAGCTTTGGAATTGCTAGCCATCTTTGACTTGGATAAGGAAGCAGAAACCTTGGCTAAAAATTTGGCCTACGGTCAGCAACGTCGTCTGGAGATTGTCCGAGCGCTTGCCACAGAGCCTAAGATTCTCTTCTTGGATGAGCCCGCTGCTGGTATGAATCCACAGGAAACAGCTGAGCTGACTGCCCTGATCCGTCGGATTAAAAATGAATTTAATATTACCATCATGCTAATTGAGCATGATATGAGTCTGGTTATGGAAGTAACTGAGCGCATCTACGTACTAGAGTACGGTCGCTTGATTGCCCACGGCACACCAGATGAGATTAAGAATGACAAACGCGTTATTGAAGCTTATCTAGGAGGTGAAGCCTAATGTCCATGCTCAAAGTTGAAAATCTATCCGTCCACTACGGCATGATTCAGGCTGTCCGTGATGTCAGCTTTGAAGTCAACGAAGGAGAAGTCGTTTCGCTTATTGGTGCCAATGGTGCTGGGAAAACAACCATCCTCCGCACGATCTCTGGTTTGGTTCGCCCAAGTGCTGGGAAGATTGAATTTTTAGGCAATGAAATTCAAAAAGTGCCTGCTCAAAAGATTGTAGCTGCGGGGCTTTCACAAGTTCCAGAAGGGCGCCATGTCTTTCCAGGTTTGACCGTTTTGGAAAATCTTGAAATGGGAGCTTTTCTTAAGAAAAATCGTGAAGAAAACCAAGCCAATCTCAAAAAGGTCTTCTCTCGTTTCCCACGCTTGGAAGAGCGTAAGAACCAAGATGCAGCGACTCTATCTGGTGGTGAGCAGCAAATGCTAGCTATGGGCCGAGCGCTCATGTCTACACCTAAGCTCTTACTCTTGGACGAGCCGTCGATGGGGCTAGCTCCTATCTTCATCCAAGAAATCTTTGATATCATTCAAGATATCCAAAAGCAGGGGACAACTGTGCTTTTGATTGAGCAAAATGCCAATAAAGCACTGTCTATCGCAGACCGTGGTTATGTTCTTGAAACAGGAAAAATTGTTCTATCTGGAACAGGCCAAGAACTTCTCGCTTCTGACGAAGTCCGAAAAGCATATCTAGGTGGCTGAAACAATCCGGTGGATTGTTTCAGGTTGCAGATGGGAGCTCGCGAGAGCGAGTTTTCGTTTATTAAGGTTCAGTGGACCTTTTTAAGTTGCGGATAAAGAAAACAGAGTTTTCTTCAAAATGTCTGGGAGACATTTTTAGGTTGTTGATAGAAAGTTACGGTAGTAACTTAACATTTAGAAAAGGTCCAATGGACCTTTTTTGTTTTCAAGATAAATTTGTTTATTTGGATGAGCCGATAGCTGTTTTTGGTTACAAGCAAAGAGTTGCATTGGCAACTACATGTTTTTTAAAATCAGCTGGGTCTTTTTTAGATGAGGTTAGAGTTTCGTGGTATAGTTTTCTTTGATGAAAGTCCCCATTTTTTAGGTACTGTGGTAGTAAGCAATGTAACAGTCCCACAGAAATCTTGCTCTGAATTTATTTCTTCATTTTAAGTATCGAGCGAAAATATGGTAAAATATGAGAGAAGAAAAATTGCTCGGGTCGAAATGAAGAATGGAAATTTCGGAAAAAATTGTCAAAGTATAGGATATACGTATTAGCGGTAACTGGTGAGATGGAGAGTCATTTTAGCTTTTGATTTTGAAGTGAAAAAAGATAATGCTTTTTGTTGGCCTCAACACTGTTCTCTTACGCAACTAGAATTCAATAAAGATATGCTTATGAGGGATAGAAAATGGCAGTTAAATTTCTTTGCTTAATGTGCTTGAGCGGGTAATATTGGTTTTTGGAAACATTTAAATGGCTATAGAGGATCAAAGATGAAACTAGTCAGTGACAGGCTTTTGAAAAAGGTTATTATAAATCGATCGCCAGACAGTCATAAAGGTGACTATGGTCGTTTGCTATTGATTGGTGGGACCTATCCTTACGGAGGGGCTATTATCATGGCTGCTTTGGCCGCAGTAAGGAGCGGAGCTGGTTTGGTGACTGTTGCAACTGAACGGGAAAATATTCCCGCCCTCCATGCTCATTTGCCAGAGGCTATGGCCTTTGATTTGTGGGAGCAAGAGCGGCTGATGGAGCAGATCCGCAAGGCTACTGTTATTTTAATCGGACCGGGTTTGGCTGAAAATTCTTTAGGGAAATCGGTGCTGCAGTTGGTTTTACAGCTTGTAAACAAGCAACAAATCTTGATTATGGATGGGGGCGCTACCTCGCTTTTTGCCAAGCAAGCTCTGCCTTTTCCAAACTCCCAGACAATTTTTACCCCTCACCAGAAAGAATGGGAAAGCTTGTCTGGCTTGCCCATCGAGTCACAGGACGAGAAATCTAGTCAAAAGGCTGTTGACCAATTTCCTAAGGGGACTCTAGTTGTACAGAAAAGGAACGGAACGCGAGTTTTTCAGAGTGGGGAAAAGGATGTTTATCAACTGCAGGTTGGTGGCCCCTATCAAGCAACTGGCGGTATGGGAGATACCTTGGCAGGAATGATTGCCGGCTTTGCCGGTCAATTTGAGCAGGTTTCACTTTTTGAAAGAGTAACAGCTGCGACCTACTTGCATTCAGCCATTGCGGATGAGTTAGCCAAAGAAGTTTATGTGGTGTTACCGACAGAATTGAGTCAACAAATTTTAACTTGGATGAAAAATTTTAGTCAATAAATCTTGGGAGGCTTGGAAAAATCCGAGTCTCTTTTTGTGATTTTGGGAATCTTGTCCCGACTGGGAAAAACTAGGATTTTTCTTCTTTTTCACATGATCTATTTTTTAAATATATATTAAAAAAGTTAATACGATAGAAAACTTTTTTGTGCTATAATAAAAACAAAGTATGAGAGTTAAAAGTATAAAAACTAGTAGAAAAGGATAAGTGCGGAAAGTGCCATGTCAGAGCTAAAAGTAGCAATTGGGAAAAAAATTCGAGAACTGCGGGAACAACGTAAAATGACAAGGGAATTGCTGTGTGAAGATGAGACTCGTTTGACGGTCAGACAGCTAGCTCGTATTGAGGCGGGCGATTCGATTCCTAGTTTACTAACCTTAGAATTCATTGCGCAACAGTTGCGCATTGAAATGTATCAAATTATTAAGGAAAGTACAAAATCTTAGTGATTTTTATCATGAAAATTGGGAACTTGGAAGCACTGACTTCCTCCATTTTTTGGTATAATAAAAGTTACGGCAAATACTAGAAAATAGAAAGGGAGCGACATGCCAGATTATTTATCGGTTTCTACTTTGACCCGTTATCTGAAGATGAAGTTTGACCGAGATCCTTATTTGGAGCGGGTTTATCTGACAGGTCAGGTCTCCAATTTTCGCAAGCGCCCCAATCACCAGTATTTTTCCCTTAAGGATGAGAAGGCAGTGATTCAGGCGACTATCTGGTCAGGTGTTTATAAAAAGCTTGGTTTTGAACTAGAAGAGGGCATGAAGGTCAATGTCATTGGTCGCGTGCAGCTCTATGAGCCAAGTGGTTCCTATTCGATTGTCATTGAAAAGGCTGAGCCAGACGGCATTGGCGCCTTGGCTGTTCAGTTCGAGCAGCTCAAAAAAAAGCTGGGTGAAGAAGGTCTTTTCCAAGATAAGTTTAAACAGCTCTTACCTCAATTTCCTAAGAAAATTGGGGTGGTGACCAGTCCTAGCGGGGCTGTCATCCGAGATATCATCACGACAGTCAGCCGCCGTTTTCCAGGCGTGGATATCCTGCTTTATCCGACCAAGGTTCAGGGCGAAGGAGCGGCCACCGAGGTAGCTACTAATATCAGTCGAGCCAATGAGCGAGAAGATTTGGATGTTTTGATTATTGGTCGGGGCGGCGGGTCCATCGAGGATCTTTGGGCTTTCAATGAGGAAATCGTCGTACGAGCTATATTTGAGTCCCAGATTCCGATCATTTCCAGCGTGGGGCATGAAACGGACACGACGCTGGCTGACTTTGTGGCAGACCGACGAGCAGCAACCCCAACAGCAGCAGCAGAATTGGCGACACCAGTCACCAAGCTGGATCTTCTGGGGCATTTGAGTCAGCAGCAAAATCGTCTGTCCAATGCGGCCTCCAACCGTCTTTCCTACCAGCGGGAACGTTTGCACAAGCTGGCTTCCTCTGTTATTTTTCGGCAGCCAGAGCGACTTTATGATGGCTATCTGCAAAAGTTAGACCAGCTCAATCTACGATTAAAGCAAAAAATTCGCGAATATTATAGTGAAGAAGTCCAGCAGGTCAAGATTCTCCAGCATCGCTTGGAATCTCTGTCACCTCTGCGGCAGGTGCAGCGCTATCAGGAGCAGGTTCACCAGCAAGAGCGCTTGTTGCGTAGCAATATGGCAGTGATTTATGACCATAAGGTGGCTGAAGCCAAACGGCTGTCAGATGCGCTACTCATGCTGGATACCAGTCGCATTGTAGCGCGGGGCTATGCTATTATCCAAAAAAATGAAACAGTAATCGAGTCCAGTCAGGATATCAAGAAGAAGGACCAGTTGACCATTCTCATGCGGGATGGTCAAGTCCAAGTTGAGGTAAAAGATGTCAAAAGACAAGAAATTTGAAGAAAACTTAGCTGATTTGGAAGCCATTGTCCAGAAGTTGGAAAATGGGGATGTAGCCTTGGAAGAGGCCATCGCTGAATTCCAGAAGGGCATGCAGCTGTCTAAAGACTTGCAAAAGACGCTGGATCAGGCAGAGAAGACCTTGGTCAAGGTCATGCAGGCGGATGGCACGGAAACGGATATGGAATGACAAGAGAGCATAAAATCAGGCAAATTGGCCTGACGATTCAAGAATTTTATCAGAGCAAGGAAGTGTCAGCGGATTTGACTGAGACCATTCTCTATTCTGTCGAGGCTGGTGGCAAGCGGATCCGCCCTCTCTTGCTTTTGGAGTTGCTGGAGGGATTTGGTCTAGAATTAACTCCCGCTCACTTTCAGGTGGCAGCAGCTCTGGAGATGATTCACACTGGCAGCCTGATCCATGATGATTTGCCAGCTATGGATAATGATGACTACCGCCGAGGCCGTCTGACCAGCCACAAGAAATTTGGGGAGGATATGGCCATTTTGGCGGGAGATTCTCTCTTTTTGGATCCTTATGGTTTAGTGGCAATGGTAGAGCTCCCTAGTCAGGTCAAGGTGGATCTGATAGCAGAGCTGTCTTTGGCGGCTGGTTCCTTTGGTATGGTGGCTGGGCAGGTTTTGGATATGCAGGGAGAAGGCCGCAAGTTGACCATGGACCAGCTCCAGACCATCCATGCCAATAAGACAGGTAAGCTCTTGGCCTATCCTTTTGTAGCGGCTGGGATCATTGCTCAGACTGGTCAATCAGTTCTAGGGAAGCTTCGTCAGGCGGGAGAGCTCTTGGGTTTGGCTTTTCAGGTGCGGGATGATATTTTAGATGTGACAGCCAGTTTTGAGCAGATCGGTAAGACACCGCAGAAGGATCTGGCGGCTGAGAAATCAACTTATCCAGCCTTGCTAGGCTTAGATGGAGCCAGAGACTTTTTCGATGAAACGCTGGAACAAGCGAAAAGTCTACTGGGGCAACTAGAAAAAGAAAGTGATTTTTCAGCGGAAGAAATTCAAAAAATAATAGAAAGTTTGAGACTGGATGGCTAAGGAAAGAGTGGATGTACTGGCCTATCGACAAGGCCTCTTTGAGACCCGAGAACAGGCCAAGCGCGGAGTGATGGCAGGCCTAGTCGTGGCGCTTGCGAATGGAGAGCGCTTTGATAAGCCGGGTGAAAAAATCGATGATGGAACAGAGCTCAAGCTCAAGGGAGAAAAACTTAAGTATGTCAGTCGGGGCGGCCTGAAATTAGAAAAGGCTTTGCAAGTGTTTGGCCTTTCGGTGGCAGACCGAGTGGCCTTGGATATCGGAGCTTCAACTGGAGGATTTACCGATGTCATGTTGCAGGCGGGAGCACGACTGGTCTACGCTGTTGATGTCGGAACCAACCAGTTAGCCTGGAAACTTCGCCAAGATGAACGGGTTATCAGCATGGAGCAGTTCAATTTTCGCTATGCGGAGCCAGCTGATTTTGCCTTTCAGCCCAGCTTTGCCAGCATTGATGTTAGCTTTATCTCTCTTAGCTTGATTTTGCCAGCCCTCTACCAGATTTTAGAAGAGGGAGGTCAGGTCGTGGCTTTGATCAAGCCTCAGTTCGAGGCTGGCCGCGAGCAGATTGGTAAGAAGGGGATTATCAAGGACAAGAAAGTTCATTTGGCGGTGTTGGAAACCGTGACAAGCTTTATGCTGGAAGCAGGTTTTTCAGTTAAAGGTTTGGATTTTTCTCCAATTCAGGGCGGGCATGGCAATGTTGAATTTTTAGCCTTTCTGGAGAAAAACGAGCAGCCGAAAAATGAGCTGGAGCAAGACTTAGTTGCTGTCGTAGAGGCAGCCCACAGGGAATTTAAAGATGAAGAAGAAGGATAGATTAGAGAAAATCAGACGATTTGTCAGCGAATTTGAGATTGGCACCCAAGAGGAAATCGTGGAACATCTCAGGGAATCTGGAATTACAGCGACACAGGCAACGGTTTCACGAGATATCAAGGAGCTAGGGATTGTCAAAATCCCTTTTAAAGATAATACCTATATCTATGAGCTTCCCAAAACAGCTACCAATAGTCTGAAGCTGGCAGAAAATAATATTTTGGCCTGTCGAAATCTAGGAAATATGCTCAATCTTAACCTAGTACCAGGGAGTGCGGCGGTCGTCAAGCGTCATCTGAGCAAAGAATTTGCTGAGGAAATTTTCAGCATCATTGCGGATAATGACAGTATCCTAATCGTTGCAGTAAGTGAAAGTGCAGCCCAAAAAGTCACGGCTGAAATCAATAATTGGTAGGAAAGTCTATGTTATTAGAAATTTCGATTAAAAATTTTGCTATTATTGAGGAGATTTCCCTTAATTTTGAGCAAGGTATGACGGTTTTGACCGGGGAAACCGGAGCCGGCAAGTCTATTATTATTGACGCGATGAACATGATGCTGGGCAGCCGTGCTACGACGGATGTTATTCGTCATGGAGCGCCTAAGGCTGAGATAGAGGGACTTTTTTCGCTGGAAAATAGCAGAGCTTTGCGAGAGATTTTTGAGGAGCAGGGCTGGGAGCTGACCGACGAGCTGATTATCCGTCGGGAAATTCTGCAAAACGGCCGCAGTGTCAGCCGTATCAATGGCCAGATGGTGAATCTGTCAGTTCTAAAGGCTGTCGGTCAGCACTTGGTGGATATCCATGGTCAGCACGATCAGGAAGAGCTGATGAGATCCCAGCTTCATATAGCCATGCTAGATGAGTTTGGCTCAGCAGACTTTTTGCATCTCAAAGGCCGCTATCAGGAAACCTTTGACCGCTATCGAAGTCTACGCAAGCAAGTCCTGACTCTGAAGAAAAACCAGCAGGAGCATAAGGCCAGAATTGAGATGCTGGAGTTCCAGATGGCGGAGATTGAGAGTGCAGCTCTCAAAAGTGGTGAAGACATCGCCCTGCATCAGGAACGAGATCGATTGCTCAACCACAAGCTCATTGCCGATACGCTGACCAACGCCTATACCATGCTGGATAATGAAGACTTTTCCAGTCTGGGAAATGTCCGTTCAGCTATGAACGACCTTGAGTCTATCGAGGATTACGATCCAGCCTACAAGGAGCTTTCAGGCAGTTTGTCGGAGACTTATTATGTCTTAGAGGATGTCAGCAAGCGCCTAGAGGATATTTTGGATGGACTGGATTTTGACGGAGATCGTCTGCTGCAGGTGGAGAGTCGCCTAGACTTGATTAACAGCATCACACGTAAATACGGTGGCCAAGTAGATGATGTGCTGGAATATTTTGCTCAGATTTCCAAAGAATACAGCCTCTTAACTGGCAGTAACTTGTCCTCAGAGGATATGGACCGAGAGCTAAAGGCCTTGGAGAGAGAGCTGGTAGAGCTGGCCCAGGAGCTGAGTCAGGCTCGTCACGGCTTAGCAGCACAGCTGGAAGCGGAAATCAAGCAAGAGCTGCAGGATCTCTACATGGAAAAGGCGCGCTTTAAAGTGCAGTTCAGTAAGGGCAAGTTCAACCGTGAAGGCAATGAGCAAGTAGAGTTCTACATCTCAGCCAATCCGGGAGAGGATTTCAAACCTTTGGTCAAGGTTGCGTCTGGCGGGGAACTCTCCCGCCTCATGTTGGCGATCAAGTCGGCCTTTTCTCGTAAGGAAGGCAAGACCAGCATTGTCTTTGACGAAGTGGATACGGGCGTTTCTGGCCGTGTGGCCCAAGCCATCGCTCAGAAGATTTACAAGATTGGCTCCAACGGCCAAGTCTTGGCCATTTCCCATCTGCCGCAGGTCATTGCGATTGCTGATTATCAGTTCTTTATTGAGAAGATTTCGGATGAGAATTCGACCGTCTCAACGGTACGCCTGCTGACGGCTGACGAGCGTGTTCAGGAAGTTGCTAAGATGCTGGCTGGCGAAGATGTGACGGAGGCTGCTTTGACTCAAGCCAAAGAATTATTAAAGAAATAAACAAGCGAGACTGAGACACTAGTGTTTCGGTCTCCTTTAGAAGGTGGCGCGTATGACAGAATATTTTGCAATTGGTGATGTCCATGGTAAGGCTGGCATGCTTGATGAATTGCTCCAGCATTGGGACGGTCGTAGCCAACTAGTCTTTCTAGGCGACTTGATCGATCGTGGCGAAGACAGCCGAGCAGTTTTGGAGTGGGTCAAGGACTTAGTGGACCAAGAAGGAGCTGTTTGTCTGTCTGGCAATCATGAGTATATGTTTCTGACCTGGCTGGACAATCCTGAAAAGTCTTATGACCACTATCGACGCAATGGCGGAGATACGACAATTAATTCGCTTTTAGGCCGGCCTCTCAAAGCTCCTGTAGATGGACTAGCAGACGCGGAACATGTCAAGACGGAGGCGGCCGATTTAGTAGATTTTATCCGTCAGATGCCTTTCCTATTGGAGACAGAGCAGTACATTTTTGTCCATGCCGGCCTAGATTTGGAGCTGAAAGACTGGCGAGAGACCAGTGATTATCAAAAAGTTTGGATTCGCGCGCCATTTCATGAAGGCAGCAATCAGACTGGCAAAACGATTGTCTTTGGCCATACACCGACATTTTACCTCTTGCATAAGGCACCAGGAACTGATCAGCTATGGATGACTGAGGATGGCAAGATTGGCATGGATGGCGGAGTCCTCCACGGAGTTCTCTTTGGTCATAATGGCATCATAGAGCGGTATGCCATAAAAAATGATGGTTTTGCTGCGGAGGACTGAGAAGGTATCTACAAATGCCAAAATAGTTTAACTTACTAGCGTCTCGAATATTCCCTGCCAATAGAAAGAAATCAAAAAGATTGAAGAAGCACTTTTAGTGCTTTTTCAATCTTTTTTCGTACTCAGGAGATAGAAGTACAGTCAATACCTATTTTTACTTATGATGATTATTCATTTTATAGGAAACCAAAAACGCGAAGAATAGGCTCTCCTAATATGCAATTATCGCTATTTATGCTATAATAGTTGCCAATAAAGTAAAAGAGGAGGAAAGGATGTCTTTTCAGGATAGAAAGATAAAATATTCAATCCGCAAATTATCAGTTGCGACTGTGTCCCTTGCGATTGGATTTTTGTTTGCACCCACTGCGATTGGAGTGGACCAAACAGTCCACGCCGATGAGCTCGAATCTACAGCACAAGTGGGAAATAAGTCAGATAATCAAGCCTCAGAAGGAGCGTCTGAAGCAACAAAAGTAGAAAGTCAAGAGACAACTTCAACAATGGCTTCTGCGTCAGTACAAGCAGAGACTAAAGAGGACAATAAAGCTATCTTAAAATCTGCTACCCCTACTGTGACAGAGACAAGTCAAGTGACAGATTCAACTGCTCTTAGAAATTCTCAACCAGCTGCTGAAACGGTTCAGCCATCCACAGAAGGAGCTGCCCAGCTGCCCTCTGCAAACGTTAGTCTGAAGAAGAGTGCTTTAGAAAACTATCTCAAAGAGTTGCGCAATAAGGATTTTTCAAGGAAAACAGATGAGAGTGTAGAAATCCTTAATGATTTGATGACAGCGGCTGATAGCGTGCTTCAAACTGCGACAAAGCAAGAAGAAATTGATAAAGTTTACCGAAATCTGGTAACCTTCGTTAATTCGGGACTTCGTAATAAAAATTCGAAAGTCATCTTGGGAAAGGATAAGATTCCTTCAAAAGAAGCAGAGTCTGGAGACACTTCTTCTAAAGGAAAATTGCCTGAGGATTCTGCAAAACAGACTGATACTACCTACAGAGTAGAATACAAATTTAAGAACTCAACTCCGATCTATCCTCTGCCCAATAAGATTCGCTCAATGCTTCCAGCTGCTAGTGAATTTGTAGCTCAAGCGGATGATTACAAAGATGTGATTCAACTTGAGACAACTACAGTAAGCGTTCCAACTGGTACTTGGACTTTCCATGGTTTTGATACAGCTAAATATGGAAAAGCTATTGCAGGAACGAAAGTCAAAACTATAACTGGAACGTGGAGCTTTGAGCCAAATGGTGTCGACTATGAGTTCCAGTCAACCAATCCTGATATTGCATTACCAGATTATATCGCCAAGCTGACTCCGAAAAATCCAACTGATTATAAGATGGGCGACCTGTTTCTTACAGAAGTAGATGCTGAGCAACCAAGTGAAACAACTTATGTTGATAGAGCAAATAAGGTGACTTGGAAATTCGAAGGATACGATAAAGAAAAAGTCATTATTGGAGTAGGAAGACGGACTTTTGTTGGAAGATGGGCCCCTACTCCCAATCCAGAATATGTATTCAAATCATCTAAAGCAGGTGTCCCATTGCCACAAAGTATCTTGGACATGCTTCCGAAAGATGAGGCCTCTTACAAGGTTGGCGACACAATTGTATCCAAACAACCGGCTAAAGAATTAGTAGAAGAAGTTGAAAAAGATTACATATGGACCTTCAAGGGATACGATCACAAGAATGCAACTTATGATGGCAAGCGCGTGATATATACTGGTAGATGGGAAGTAACGCCTAGACCGCACCATGTAAGCTATCGTTTTGAGAGTGGGACGACTGGCCTTTCTTTACCTGACTTTATCCAGAAGAAAACACCAAAAGACACCTCAACTTACTACAATACACAAAAAGTTCTACCAGAAGAATTGACTACAACGACTTACACAGATGATGTGAACGATGGTATCTGGACTTTTGTTGGTTACGATGCCAAAAGTAAGATTGTGAAAAAGGCTGATTTAGCTTTCATTGGTAAGTGGGAATTTAAGGCGAATCAGTATCAAGCCGCTTACCGATTCGAAAGTGCAACCGCAGGGAAAGATCTTCCATCAGCTATCACAGCCTTATCTCCAAATGATAGTACAAGTTATGTAAATGGCGCAGCAGTTTCAGCCAAACAACCTGTTCAAACGACTTATACAGACACAGTGAATGACGGTGTATGGACCTTTAAGGGCTATGCTGCAGATAGTGCAGTCGTGAATAAGGCAAATGTGAATTTTGTAGGCAAATGGGAATTTAAGGAAAACCAGTATCAAGCCGATTATCGTTTTGAAAGTGCGACAACCGGCAAAGCTCTTCCATCAGCAATCACAGCCTTGACTCCAAGCGATAGTGCGACCTATCTGAATGGTGTTGCAGTTTTGGTCAAGCAACCAATCCAAACCACTTACATAGATGATGTGAACGATGGTATATGGACCTTCAAGAGGTATATTCCAGCTGGCGCAGTGGTTAATAAGGCAGATGTTACCTTTGTTGGTAAGTGGGAATTTAGAGCCAATAAGTACCAAGTAACATACCGTTTCGAGAGCGCAACAGCAGGTCAAGCACTTCCAGCAGCCATCGCAGCATTGACCCCAAGCGACAGTGATTCGTATGTGAATGGTGCCTCTGTTTCCGCTACACAACCATCACAAACCACTTACACAGA
>NZ_JAPVZU010000010.1:0-79124 GCF_041432545.1 Streptococcus sp. 27098_8_113
GGTCCCGTAGTGTAGCGGTTATCACGTCGCCCTGTCACGGCGAAGATCGCGGGTTCGATTCCCGTCGGGACCGTTGAAATTGTTAGACAGTTTCAAGAAGAAAGACTCGTTAGCTCAGTTGGTAGAGCATTTGACTTTTAATCAAAGGGTCACTGGTTCGAGCCCAGTACGGGTCATAAGCGCGGGTTTGGCGGAATTGGCAGACGCACCAGATTTAGGATCTGGCGCTTTAGGGCGTGGGGGTTCAAGTCCCTTAACCCGCATAGAAATATAAATGAGCCGGCTTAGCTCAGTTGGTAGAGCATCTGATTTGTAATCAGAGGGTCGCGTGTTCAAGTCATGTAGCCGGCATTTTTTTGGATAGAGATGCGAACGTAGTTCAGTGGTAGAACACCACCTTGCCAAGGTGGGGGTCGCGGGTTCGAATCCCGTCGTTCGCTTTGAGGCCGGGGTGGCGGAACTGGCAGACGCACAGGACTTAAAATCCTGCGATTGGTAACGATCGTACCGGTTCGATTCCGGTCCTCGGCATAGCGGATATGCGACAGGGCACCCTTAGCTCAACTGGATAGAGTACCTGACTACGAATCAGGCGGTTAGAGGTTCGACTCCTCTAGGGTGCATAAGAAAGTTTTGACTTTTTTATGTGTTTTTGTTATAATTGATTATCGTGATATAGAGCACCCTTAGCTCAACTGGATAGAGTACCTGACTACGAATCAGGCGGTTAGAGGTTCGACTCCTCTAGGGTGCATGAAGGGAAACGAGGTCCTATGACTCCGTTTTTACTTATGATCGGGAAGTAGCTCAGCTTGGTAGAGTACTTGGTTTGGGACCAAGGTGTCGCAGGTTCGAATCCTGTCTTCCCGATATCTGGCGGTGTAGCTCAGCTGGCTAGAGCGTCCGGTTCATACCCGGGAGGTCGGGGGTTCGATCCCCTTCGCCGCTATAACGATCTTGTTGGACCTTTAGCTCAGCTGGTTAGAGCTCTCGGCTCATAACCGAGTGGTCGTAGGTTCAAGTCCTACAAGGTCCATATTAAATATCTTGGAGGATTACCCAAGTCCGGCTGAAGGGAACGGTCTTGAAAACCGTCAGGCGTGTAAAAGCGTGCGTGGGTTCGAATCCCACATCCTCCTTAGATTAGAATATCGCGGGATGGAGCAGCTAGGTAGCTCGTCGGGCTCATAACCCGAAGGTCGTAGGTTCAAATCCTGCTCCCGCAATTTGGCTCGGTAGCTCAGTTGGTAGAGCAATGGATTGAAGCTCCATGTGTCGGCGGTTCGATTCCGTCTCGCGCCATACCATTATCTAATATGCGGGTGTAGTTTAGTGGTAAAACTACAGCCTTCCAAGCTGTTGTCGCGAGTTCGATTCTCGTCACCCGCTTTGAACAGAAGTTCATACCAAGTTTTTTATAACTTGGGCGCGTAGCTCAGGTGGTTAGAGCGCACGCCTGATAAGCGTGAGGTCGGTGGTTCGAGTCCACTCGTGCCCATTAAGTATATTGGAGAATTACTCAAGAGGCTGAAGAGGACGGTTTGCTAAATCGTTAGGTCGGGTAACTGGCGCGGGGGTTCGAATCCCCCATTCTCCGTAGATAAGGGAGTTTAGCATTTGCTATCTCCTTTTCTTGTTTTATAATGTTTTTCTTTTGAAGAATTGTTTCTTGTTGTTTGTTTGAACTTGTTTTGTTGAGTTGTTCTGCTCTAATCTGGATTTATATAAGCGTTTTTTAGGATTTATTGGTTGCGGAGATTGGAATGAATAAATTAAAGATGTCTAAATTTTTGATTTCTATTTTGCTATTGGGAATTGTTATGATAAGCTTGATGCTTTCCCCTCTTTCACCATGGATTGTTTCTGTGACTGGTGATTTTTTGTCCAGTGTTGATCGGGTAGTTGCTATTCCTTTTAATTATCTTGCTAAAGAGAAGAAAAAAGTTGTTCATCTAATAGAGACCTACCAAGAAAATGAGACGCTAAAGGGAACGATTTACAATCTTGAAGAGCAGGCGAATATTTCTGATGCCTTAAAATTAGAGAATGAGAAGTTGCGTTCTCTCTTAGAGTTACGAAATAATGATCAAAGTGCTGTCAAGATTGCTGCAGAAGTTATTTCTCGCTCTCCATCTACTTGGAAGAACGAATTAACTCTTGATAAGGGGCAGTCTAGCGATGTGACAACCTCTATGCTGGCTATTTCTAATGGTGGTTTGATTGGAGCTGTTAGCAGTGTCTCTGAATCTTCAAGTATTGTTAGTCTGCTTACAAATGAAAAGAATGATAGTTCTATTGCCATTAAAATTCAGACAAAGACTGGCTTTGCCTATGGCATCATTGTTGGTTTTGACACTGAAAAGTCAGCTTTTATCGTCAGCCAACTAAATACGGTTGATGGAATTGAAGAAGGGGCAACTGTGACGACAAGTGGTCTCGGCTCTTATAATGCTGAGAATGTCTTGGTTGGTCAAGTTTTATCAATGTCAGCTGGCAAGGACCAATTAAACAAGGAGGTTTTGGTGAAGCCTGCTGCGGATTTGTCTGATATTCAAGCGGTTCTGTTGGTGAGAAATTAGTATGAAAATTCTAAGAGGAACTTTTTTTACAACTTTGTTTTTATTCCTGATCTTCTTCATTGATGGTCAATTATCAAGAAGTCTTGTAGATCTTTTTGCTGAGAAGTGGCATCCGGCAAGTCATATTTTATTGTTCTTTACGGTTTTCTTATTTTTAAACTTTTCAAAGGAATATATTTTTTTCCTCTTCTTCACTCTCGGCCTTTTTTACGATGTTTATTATCTACATGTGATTGGGCTTTTCACCTTCATCTTGCCTCTACTGACAGTTGCCATCTATCATTTTCTTTCTGTATTTTTGCTAAATCGTTGGACACGCGTTTTAGCCATTATTACGATTGTTTTCTTTTTTGAAATGATCAGCTTTGTTTCTGCATCTTTCTTGCACCTAGCAAGCTTTACATTCCCTGATTTTATTATCTATGCTTTGGTGCCAACTTTAGTATTTAATGCCTTTCTTTTCCTATTGTTACAGCCTTTGTTTGAAAAAGTCTATTTATGATGATTTAGAAATAGAAATGTAACGAATGCGTAATATATATCCAGAATTTTTTTGATATACTATATAATGTCTTAGTAAGAAGGAGTGTTAATATTTTTATGAAGAAAAAGCTACTTACATCAGTTTTATTGAGTGCGGTGATCCTTTCTCAAGGTGCTGCGCTAGTAAATGTTAAGGCTGATAGTACAGATGATAAAATTGCAGCTCAAAATAGTAAAATTGATAGTTTAACAAATCAACAAAAAGCGGCACAAGCACAAGTTGATGAAATTCAAAAACAAGTTTCAGCTATTCAAAAGCAACAAGAAGTGCTTCAAGCAGAAAATGAAAAATTGAATGCTGAATCTGCGAAACTTACTGCTGAAATTGAAGAGTTATCAAAGAATATTGTTGCTCGTAATGAGTCTCTTGCAAACCAAGCGCGTAGTGCTCAAACCAATGGTACAGCAACAAGCTATATCAACACAATCATCAACTCTGCTTCAATCACTGAAGCTATCTCTCGTGTAGCAGCGATGAGCGAAATCGTTTCAGCTAACAACAAAATGCTGGAACAACAAAAAGAAGATAAAGAAAAGATTGCTGAAAAACAAGTTGCTAACAATGAAGCTATCAATACAGTCATTGCAAACCAACAAAAACTTGCAGACGACGCTCAAACGTTGACAACTAAGCAGGCTGAACTCAAGGTTGCTCAACTGAACCTTGCAGCTGAAAAAGCAACTGCTGAAAATGAGAAAAATAGTCTCTTAGAGCAAAAAGCAGCAGCTGAAAAAGCGGCAGCTGAGGCAGCGGCGGCAGAAGCAGCATATAAGAACCAGCAACAAGCGCAACAACAAGCGATCCTTGCTTCAGGAAATACAAGCTTCGCAGCACAAGTTCAAGCTGTAAATAATACAGATGGAACTCCTGCAGCAGAAGCAGCAGTTGCTACATCAGGAGCTGCTCAACCATCAGCAGTTGTTGCAACTCCATCATATAGCCTTTCAGCATCAACTTATCCTGTAGGTCAATGTACTTGGGGTGCTAAGACTTTGGCACCATGGGCAGGCGACTTCTGGGGTAACGGTGGCCAATGGGCAGCTAGTGCAGCAGCAGCAGGCTTCCGTACAGGATCACAACCACAAGTTGGAGCAATCGCATGTTGGAACGACGGTGGCTATGGACACGTTGCAGTTGTAACAGCAGTTCAATCTGCTAACAACATTCAAGTATCAGAAGCAAACTATGCTGGTAACCAATCAATCGGTAATCACCGTGGATGGTTTGACCCAACAAATGCACAAGGATACGTAACATACATTTATCCAAACTAATGAAATATGAAGGAGGCTGGGACAAAAGTCCTAGCCTCTCTTTTGTATTTGGATTGTCGAGCAAGCCGCAGTGGTTGAGTGGGCTCTACTACGCTGATTTCATCAGCTTTTACAGCCCTACTCAACTGTGCGGAGGTGGGACGACGAAATCGAATTCTATCGAATTACCGATTTCTGTCCCACTCTCCCTTTTATTTTTTATTGAAAAATTGCTAGAAAAGCGTTACAATGGTAGGTAGGACAAATGCAATTGGTTACAATAAAAGACGATTTAGAATCTGGAGGGAATCATGTCTTTTTCTGATTTAAAGCTCTTTGCTCTTTCTTCTAATCAAGAATTAGCGCAGCGTGTTGCAAAGGAGATTGGGATGCCGCTTGGGAAATCAACGGTTCGTCAATTTTCTGACGGGGAAATTCAAGTAAACATCGAAGAATCGATCCGTGGTAAGCACGTTTTTATCTTGCAGTCAACTAGCTCACCTGTCAATGACAATCTAATGGAAATTTTGATCATGGTGGATGCCTTGAAGCGGGCTAGTGCAGAGTCTATCAACGTAGTGATGCCTTACTATGGCTATGCTAGACAGGACCGAAAAGCTCGTGCTCGTGAGCCAATTACATCTAAATTAGTGGCTAATCTAATGGAGATTGCTGGGGTAGATCGCCTATTGACCATTGATTTGCATGCTGCTCAGATCCAAGGTTTCTTTGACATTCCTGTCGACCATTTGATGGGAGCGCCTTTGATTGCTGATTATTTTGAGCGTCGGGGCATGGTTGGTAGCGACTATGTGGTTGTCAGTCCAGACCATGGTGGTGTCAGCCGCGCTCGTAAGTTGGCTGAATTTCTCAAGACTTCGATTGCGATTATCGATAAACGTCGCAGCGTTGATAAGATGAATACCAGTGAAGTCATGAATATCATTGGTAAGGTGGAAGGTAAGACCTGTATTCTGATAGATGATATGATTGATACAGCGGGGACCATTTGTCATGCGGCAGACGCTTTGGCAGAGTCAGGTGCTGTGGAAGTCTATGCGAGCTGTACTCACCCAGTCTTGTCGGGACCAGCTATGGAAAATATCCAAAAATCCGCTATCAAAAAACTAGTGGTTTTAGATACTATCTACCTTTCAGAGGACAGATTAATCGATAAGATTGAGCAGATTTCTATCGCTCATCTCTTGGCAGAAGCCATTGTTCGGATCCATGAAAAACGTCCACTTTCCCCCCTTTTTGAAGTAGCAAAAAAGGCTTAAAAGTGCCTTGATAAAGATTTTTTTTAGCAAAAGACTTGACAATTTAAAGAATATTTCATATACTATACATAGTAACGATAGTTACCAAATAAAAAATGTTTTTTATATAAAAAAGGAGAAAACAAATGAAAAAAGTTGTACTTTCTAGCGTAGTAGCTCTTTCATTGTTCGCAGTAGCAGCACCAGTATTTGCACAAGGTGAAAATTCTGAGTCATCAAACCAATTGATCCAAAAGAAATATAGCTCATGGCGCGATTCAGCTGATGAAGCAAATACTCAAGTAGCTGCTCACGAAGCTGAAATCAATGCTGAGGCTGAAAAAGATGCAGCAGTTGTAGCTGCTAAAGCTGCTCTTGAACAATACGGTTCAGGTCATGAGTATGGCAAATATGCAGAAAAAGTTGAAGAAGCTCGTACAGAAGCTCGTAACACTGTTCGTAACAAATATGTTGCTCAACTTCAAGATAAATACACTGCAGCAGCTAAATCTCAAGGTAACTACTACAATGAAACTGGCGTAGAAGCTAACCGTACAAATGAACAACGTATCGCTGATGATAAAGCAGCTCAAGGTCAAGCTAGTCAAGCAGGCCAAAACGGTCAAGCTGGTGAAAATGGAAAAGCTGGTCAAAACGGTCAAAAACCTGCATCTGCAGCAGAAGCTAAAGCTTCAGAAGCTAAAGCAGCTAACGGTGCTAAAGCTGGTCAAAAAGCAGCTGGTAAAGCTCTTCCAAAAACATCTGCAGTTAAATAATTTGTTTTAAACAATTGTACTAACGCAATTTATATCACTGGACCTCTGGTTCAGTGATATTTTTTAGAAAGATTTTATAGGATTTTTATCTATGAGAAGAAGAAGACAAAAACGACAGCAGAAAAATTGGAAGATTTTTGGTGGTTTAGGAGCTTTATTTGTTGCTATTTTAGCAGGGATTTTTCTCCTCCAACAGGTAAACTCTTCGAATTCTGCTGCTAAATCATCCACTAGTCAGGTAGGTAAGGTAACTTATACACCAAGTAAGGAAGAAAAGGAATATCTGACTAATCGTTTTAATGGCTTGAAAGCGATCAATCCTGAAACGGTGGCCTATGTCTATGCTCCTGGTACAGAATTGGACGAGCCAGTTGTACAGACCGGTGATAACTCAACTTACTTGGATAAGACCTTTGAAGGTGGAAATGAGCCTTATCTGGGGACTGTTTTCATGGATACTGAAAACAAAAAAGACTTTAGTGACCGTTTGACTTGGCTCTTTGGGCATGCTCGTGGAAGTCAGGTTGGTGACCACCGCATGTTTAATGATGTGAACTATTATGATAAACAGGAATACTTAGATAAGCATAAGTATGTTGTCATTGAAACACCAGAGCGTAAGCTTTACTATCAGGTAATGGGCTTGGTGATCGTTCCAGAAGAGACTGCTTTTTATCGGATTAAGTTTGATGATGATAAGGATTTTGAAACTCAGCTCAAGAATATCTATGAAGCTGCTCGTACCAAAGATTCAAAAATTAAGATTAAGGCTAGTGATAAGTACGTTGTGCTGTCAACTTGTCGTGAAGAGGACGAGACGATTCGTTCTAACCTCTATCTACGTCAAATCCCAGACTCTGAACTACAGGATTTCCTAGCCAAGCATGGAAATGAGCTTACTTATAAAGCAACTCGTGAATAAAAATCAGGATTTTTCCTGATTTTTTGTTTTTCTTTCTATAAATCAGATGGATTTTTGCGCAGGTGCTGCATTTATAGTATAATAGTTCTATTAGATTATCGGAGGCGGCTATGGATTTGACTAAGAAGTTTAATAAGAATTTAGATAAAATTGAAGTGTCTCTGATTCGTCAGTTTGACCAGTCCATTTCTACGATTCCAGGTGTTTTGCGGCTGACCTTGGGGGAGCCAGACTTTACGACACCGGATCATATCAAGGAGGCGGCCAAGGCAGCCATTGATGCCAATCAGAGCCACTATACAGGGATGAGCGGGCTTTTGGAGCTGCGGCAGGCTGCGGCTGATTTTGTCAAGGAGAAGTACCATCTGAACTATCGTCCCGAAGATGAAGTCTTAGTCACTATTGGGGCAACTGAGGCTCTGTCTGCGACTCTGACGGCTATTCTGGAGGAGGGCGACAAGGTCTTGCTACCAGCGCCGG
The DNA here is from genome assembly GCF_041432545.1 of Streptococcus sp. 27098_8_113. Lineage (NCBI taxonomy): Bacteria > Bacillati > Bacillota > Bacilli > Lactobacillales > Streptococcaceae > Streptococcus > Streptococcus sp. 27098_8_113. The sequence goes on from NZ_JAPVZU010000010.1 coordinate 7,814, forward strand.
CTTATCCAGGCTATGAGCCGATTGTGAATTTGGTTGGGGCGGAGATTGTCGAGATTGATACGACAGAAAACGACTTTGTTTTGACTCCTGAAATGCTGGAGCAGGCTATCTTGGAGCAAGGGGATAAGCTCAAGGCGGTTATTCTCAACTATCCGGCCAATCCGACTGGTGTGACCTATTCGCGGGCGCAGATCGAGGCTTTAGCAGCAGTATTGAGCAAGTATGAAGTATTTGTCGTCTGTGATGAGGTTTATTCTGAGTTGACTTATACGGAGCAGGGGCACGTTTCTCTGGCGGAATATTTGCCTGAGCAGACCATCGTCATAAATGGCTTGTCCAAGTCTCATGCTATGACGGGCTGGCGACTAGGTTTTATCTTTGCTCCTGCTGCTTTTACGGCTCAATTGATCAAGAGCCATCAGTATCTGGTGACAGCAGCCAATACCATAGCTCAATATGCGGCTATAGAGGCTTTGACGGCTGGTAAGGATGATGCCCAACCCATGAAGGCGGAATACGTCCAGCGGCGGGATTACATTATCGAAAAGATGACAGAGCTGGGTTATCAGATTATCAAGCCAGACGGTGCTTTCTATATTTTTGCCAAGATTCCAGCAGGCTACAATCAAGATTCTTTTGCCTTTTTGCAGGATTTTGCTGAGAAGAAGGCTGTGGCCTTTATCCCAGGGGCGGCTTTCGGCCAGTATGGAGAAGGCTATATCCGCCTGTCTTATGCAGCTAGTATGGAAACCATCAAGGAAGCTCTAAAACGGCTCAAGGAGTACATGGAAGACCATGCTTAGACCGTTAACGAGCAAGAGTTTGATTCTCTATAATCGGAATTTCCGGGAAGATGATAAGCTGGTCAAGATCTTTACGGAACAGGCTGGCAAGCGAATGTTTTTCGTGAAACATGCTGGAAAATCTAAGCTGGCACCAGTCATCCAGCCTCTGACGGCGGCAGAACTCTTGATGAAAATCAATGACGATGGACTCAGCTATATCGAAGATTACCAAGCTGTGGAAAGTTACGGGCAAATCAAGGGCGATCTCTTTGTCATGGCCTATGCCAGCTATGTGGCAGCCCTAGCAGATGCTAGTATTCAGGACAATCAGCCAGATCCGTCTCTCTTTGCCTTCCTGCAAAAGACACTGGATTTGATGAATCAAGGGCTGGATTATGAGGTTTTGACAAATATCTTTGAAATTCAGATTTTATCTCGCTTTGGCGTTTCGCTGAATTTCCATGACTGTGTTTTTTGCCATCGGACAGGTCTGCCTTTTGATTTTTCCTTTCAATATGGCGGGGTGCTCTGCCCAGAGCATTATCACAAGGATGCTCATCGCAGTCATCTTAATCCCAATATTCCTTTTTTGCTCAATCAGTTTCAGGCGGTTCAGTTTAGTGAGCTGGAGACGATTTCGCTCAACCCTGAGATCAAGCGACAGATCAGGGACTTTATAGATCAACTTTATGATGAATATGTAGGCATTCATCTCAAATCAAAGAAATTTATCGACTCTCTGGGCGACTGGGGCAGTATTTTACAAGACAAACATGAGGAAGAACAGCATGAAAAAAATAGCTATTGATGCCATGGGCGGAGACAATGCCCCTCAGGCTTTAGTCGAAGGTGCCAATCAGGCTCTGAGAGACTTCTCGGATATTGAGCTTGTTCTCTATGGGGATGAGGCCAAGATTAAACCTCTGTTGACAGCAACAGAGCGCGTCAGCATCGTTCATACGGATGAAAAGATTGATTCGGATGATGAGCCGACCAAGGCCATTCGCAAGAAGAAGCAGGCTAGCATGGTTTTGGCAGCCAAGGCAGTCAAGGATGGAGAAGCAGATGCAGTCCTGTCTGCCGGTAATACGGGAGCGCTTTTGGCGGCGGGCTTCTTTATCGTCGGACGGATCAAAAATATTGACCGACCGGGTCTTTTATCCACTTTACCGACTGTGGATGGCCGAGGTTTTGATATGCTAGATCTGGGGGCAAATGCTGAAAATACCCCTCATCATCTGCACCAATATGCCATCCTAGGTTCTTTTTATGCGGAAAATGTTCGTGGTATTAAGCGGCCACGGGTTGGTTTGCTCAATAATGGCACTGAGGCCAGCAAGGGAGACCCTCTGCGTAAGGAAACCTATGCATTGCTAGCAGCGGATGACAAGCTGAACTTTATCGGAAATGTGGAGGCGCGTGACCTTATGGATGGAGTGGCAGATGTTGTCGTAGCAGATGGCTTTACGGGCAATGCTGTGCTCAAATCCATCGAAGGAACGGCCATTAGCATCCTAGGCCAGCTCAAAAAGGCTGTGCTAGGCGGTGGTCTCAAGGCTAAGCTAGGAGCTTTATTGCTCAAAGATAGCCTACAGGAAATGCGCAAGAGTCTGGACTATTCCAGTGCCGGTGGGGCCGTTCTCTTTGGACTAAAGGCGCCAGTGGTCAAGACACACGGTTCAAGCGATGCCAAGGCTGTTTATAGCACCATTCGTCAGATCCGAACCATGCTGGAGACAGATGTTGTCGGAAAATCTGTGGTGGAATTTTCAAAAGAGGTGGATACAGAATGAATCAAGAACAAATTTTTCAAAAAGTAACAGAAATTATCCAAGAACGTCAAGGAAAGGACTTTGTTGTCCAGCCAACTTTGGGCTTAAAAGATGATTTAGGCGCTGATTCTGTTGACTTAATGGAATTCATCCTGACTTTAGAGGATGAGTTTGCGATTGAAATTTCAGATGAGGATGTTGATCGCTTTGAAAATGTCGCAGATATTGTTGCCTATTTGGAAAAGAAACTAGCGAAGTAAGAAATGGCTTCGATTTGAACAGATGAAAAACCTTGGTTGATAAAACCAAGGTTTTTTTAGTAAATTTATTTTGGATAAATATAGCTGACAGCTCCTTGACCGGCGGCGTAAGGGTTGAACCAGCCACGGAAGTTGCCAATGTACTGTTTGCCTGCATAGTTGGATTCTTTGATTTGGATGCGGGTGTTGGATTCGACATGGGTGACAACACCGACATGCCCATAACCACCATCGGTCCAGCAGATGATGGCTCCGACTTGTGGTGTGCTTCCTGTTCGGAAACCAGCTGCGCGTGCGCTAGCTGCCCATTGGCCGCCGTTGCCCCAGTAAGGACCAGCCCAAGGAGCCAGTACTTTTGCTCCCCAAGTACACTGTCCATGAGGATAAGAGGATGCTCCTGTATAATCAGGTGTGTAGAGGGTTGGCTCAGGCGTGGTTGGTTTATCAACCTGATAGCTGGTGCCTGTAAGTCCAATCATCTGACCATTGAGATTGCGATAAACATGGGTATGGAAGAGTCCGTTTCCAGCATGCTGTTGCGTATTGATGGTAAATTTATACAAGCCATTGCCCACTTTGTTAGCAGTGTACCATTTGATGTCATCTTGGCCGTTGACCTCTGACCAAGTTGGTAGAGAAATGGTTCCTGGTCCAAAAGCATCGGAAACGGTCACTTCGTAATTGTAGGTAGAGATTTTATTGACAGAAACCTTAGCTTTGATATTTTCAGCGGAGAGGGTGACGCTGTCTGTCGCATAGCTATGCTCGCTACCATCTTTGTACTTAACGTAGATATGATTGGTGTAGCTTCCAGATAAGGCTTGGTGGTTACGGATATTGAATTGTGCAGTAAAAGTTCCATCTCCATTATTACTTGCATCATACCACTTGATATTACTTTGATTCTGGGTACTCCAAATAGGGACGCGAACAGATTCAACTGCCTTAGATGCGGCAGTTTCAGTGACTTTTACAGTGTAGGTTCCCTCTTCCTGATTGATATTTTCAACAGAGAAAAGCGGTTTTTGGTCTTTTTGAGAAGGCATTTTTCCAGCATCTATTGTAGTAGTCGCTCCTGCTAAACATGTAAAGGCTGGATTGACATAGCTTTCTCCATAGAGATGGATATGGTAGGTTCCGGTATCATAATTGTGCTTCTTCAGCTCGACTCTAACGCTATAACTGCCATCAGGATTTTTCCTTGCTTGATACCACTGTAAATCATCTTGTCCCTTATTTTCAGACCAGGTTGGGACAGTGACCTTATACATGGATTCAGGAAGATTTTTGATAAGGATTTCCATAATGCCAGGTTCAGGGAAGCTTGTCTGAATGGTCGGATTAGGCTTTTCTAGATGGAAAGTGGTGCCTGATTGGTAAATCATTTTGCCATTTTTATTTTCATAAGTATCTACGAAATATTTTCCATAACCTTTGTGATTAGAAAGTGTAAATTCGGTGATATCTTGTCCGGCATTATACCATTTTAAGTCATCTTGTCCGTTTTCATCAGACCAGACCGCATGGACAATTTTTGAGTTTCCTTGGTCTTTATTTCGCGTAAAATTGATTCGGCCAATCTGTCCAGCTGTTGTGACGCTTGTTTTGCTAGTGGGTTTATTAACAGTAAAAGTCGTACCATTCAGTCCTATCATTTTCCCGTTAATATTAATGTAAGTATGCACATGGAAAGTGCCGTAGCCAGCGTGCTGTCGGAGGTCAATGGCTGTGCTAGATGTCTGAGGTGTGGTGTACCATTTCAAATCATCCTGCCCGTTTTCGTCGGACCAGACCGCGTGGGAAATGGTATAGGGAACCTGAGCCTTGGAGCGGGCGTAATGAATCTGTGCCGTATTCCCAGTGACATTGACGGTCACATTGCTAGCACGATCAGTGGGGCCTAGGACTTTGTTTCCAGCTTCAGTCGATGCAACAGCTTGAACCGTGGAATGACTGGCAAACAGCCCAAGGACTGCTCCGGATAATAAAAACAGCTTCTGATATTTCTTCATAAATCTCCTTTGAATAAGTAATTTGGATGATTCCATTTAGATTATTCGGGAAAAAATATAAAAAAAGAAAAATTTTAAAAGATGTTGGAACTTGAGTTTCTAATTTATTTTAGTTTTATGAAATCTTTGATGTTTGAAATAAAAGGGATGAAATAGTCAAAATACCAAAAATAATATAGGTAGATTTTATTTGTCAGAGATGGATATTCCTAACGAAAGTGGATTATTTATCTTCTTTTTCTGCTTATCATGGAATAAAACGAACGATTGTGATATAATTTAGATAAATAATTCGTAAAAATACGATGATTTTTACGTGATGTGTTGGCTTGGTGCGTAAGCACCTGTGATGAAGGATGTTGAGGTATCTTAGCTATGAAGCTTTTAGTTGTTGGTTCGGGTGGTCGTGAGCATGCGATTGCTAAGAAGTTGTTGGAGTCTCAGGATGTGGAGCAGGTCTTTGTCGCACCTGGCAATGATGGTATGACCTTGGATGGGTTGGATTTAGTAAATATTGGAATTTCCGAACATTCCAAACTAATTGAATTTGCCAAGGAGCATGACATTGCTTGGTCTTTTATCGGTCCGGATGATGCGCTGGCAGCTGGGATTGTAGATGATTTTAACCAAGCTGGGCTCAAGGCTTTTGGTCCGACCAAGGCTGCGGCTGAGCTGGAATGGTCCAAGGATTTTGCCAAGGAAATCATGGTCAAATACGGCGTTCCGACAGCGGCCTACGGAACATTTTCCGACTTTGAGGAGGCTAAGGCCTATATCGAAAGGCAGGGTGCTCCTATCGTCGTCAAGGCAGACGGCTTGGCGCTCGGGAAGGGTGTCGTCGTTGCTGAGACGGTGGAGCAAGCAGTCGAAGCCGCTCACGACATGCTCTTGGACAATAAATTCGGTGACTCAGGTGCGCGCGTGGTTATCGAGGAGTTTCTGGACGGCGAGGAGTTCTCCCTCTTTGCCTTTGTCAATGGCGACAAGTTTTACATCATGCCGACGGCTCAGGATCACAAGCGTGCCTATGATGGTGACAAGGGTCCCAATACAGGTGGGATGGGTGCTTATGCGCCAGTTCCACACTTGCCACAGAGCGTGGTTGACACAGCGGTTGACACGATTGTCAAGCCAGTCCTTGAGGGGATGATTAAAGAAGGTCGCCCTTATTTGGGCGTGCTCTATGCGGGCTTGATTCTGACAGCAGACGGGCCTAAGGTCATCGAGTTCAACGCTCGTTTTGGCGACCCAGAGACCCAGATTATCCTGCCACGTTTGACGTCTGATTTTACACAAAATATCACGGATATCCTTGATGGCAAGGAGCCAAACATAACGTGGACGGACAGGGGCGTAACTCTGGGCGTGGTTGTCGCATCTAATGGCTACCCGCTAGATTATGAAAAGGGTGTCGAGTTGCCAGCCAAAACCGACGGCGACATCATCACCTACTATGCCGGGGCTAAGTTTTCGGAAAATAGCAGAGCACTGCTGTCAAATGGCGGTCGAGTGTACATGCTGGTCACCACAGCAGATACCGTCAAAGAAGCCCAAGACACCATCTACAAAGAACTCGCCCAACAAAAGACAGAAGGCCTCTTCTACCGAACCGATATCGGAAGCAAGGCCATAAAAGATTAACAGCTACTAAATTTATCGTGGTGAGCGAAAGCGAGCCACTATAGGATAATTGTCGCAGTAAAAGAAAAACTGTAAGAAAGGAGTATTCAGTTAGTTTTCCTAACTGAACACGGGACTAAATTCCTAGGAAAAAAGATAAAACTGCCTAGACGTAACGTCGTCGTTAGTTTTCCTATTTTTCTACGGGATTTTTCGCAAGCGAAACGTCCCTTTGTATCTTGATATGAAACCAATTATTTCCATCATCATGGGCTCCAAATCTGACTGGGCAACCATGCAAAAAACAGCAGAAGTCCTAGACCGCTTTGGTGTAGCCTACGAAAAGAAAGTCGTCTCTGCCCACCGCACACCAGACCTCATGTTTCAACATGCGGAAGAAGCTCGCAGCCGTGGTATCAAGGTTATCATTGCAGGTGCTGGAGGCGCAGCCCATTTGCCGGGGATGGTTGCTGCTAAAACAACCCTTCCTGTCATCGGTGTGCCCGTCAAATCACGTGCTCTCAGCGGTCTGGACTCACTTTATTCGATTGTGCAGATGCCAGGCGGTGTACCTGTGGCAACTATGGCTATCGGTGAAGCGGGAGCGACAAACGCTGCCCTCTTTGCCCTCCGTCTCCTTTCAGTAGAGGACCAGGCCATTGCGACAGCTTTGGCAGATTTCGCAGAAGAACAAGGAAAAATCGCAGAGGAGTCTACAAATGAGCTCATCTAAAACAATCGGAATTATCGGTGGTGGCCAGCTGGGGCAGATGATGGCCATTTCTGCTATCTACATGGGGCACAAGGTTATCGCGCTGGATCCTGCGGCGGATTGCCCGGCCTCTCGTGTGGCGGAAATCATCGTGGCGCCTTATAACGATGTGGATGCCCTCCGTCAGTTGGCTGAGCGTTGCGATGTCCTGACCTATGAGTTTGAAAATGTCGATGCTGACGGTTTGGATGCTGTCATTAAGGATGGTCAACTCCCTCAAGGGACGGACCTTCTTCGCATTTCTCAAAATCGCATTTTTGAAAAGAATTTTCTCTCAAATAAGGCTCAAGTAACGGTAGCTCCTTACAAGGTTGTGAAGTCAAGTCAAGATTTGGCAGATATTGACCTTTCTAAAAACTATGTCCTCAAGACAGCGACAGGTGGCTACGACGGACATGGGCAAAAGGTCATTCGTGCAGAAGAAGACTTGGAAGAAGCCTATGCGCTAGCTGAATCAGCAGCCTGTGTTTTGGAGGAATTTGTCAATTTTGACCTTGAAATTTCTGTCATCGTGTCCGGAAATGGCAAGGATGTGACAGTTTTCCCAGTTCAGGAAAATATCCACCGCAACAATATCCTGTCTAAGACCATTGTGCCAGCTCGCATTTCAGAAAGTTTGGCTGACAAGGCCAAAGCAATGGCGGTGCGAATCGCTGAACAGCTCAGCCTGTCTGGAACGCTTTGTGTGGAAATGTTTGCGACCGCTGATGACATCATTGTCAATGAGATTGCCCCACGGCCACACAACTCTGGCCACTACTCTATCGAAGCCTGCGACTTCTCGCAGTTTGACACCCATATTCTGGGCATTCTGGGAACACCATTGCCAGCTATCCACCTGCATGCGCCTGCAGTCATGCTCAACGTCCTCGGCCAACACGTCGAGGCTGCTGAAAAATATGTCACAGAAAATCCAAGCGCCCACCTCCACATGTATGGTAAAATAGAAGCGAAACACAATCGCAAGATGGGACATGTGACTTTGTTTAGTGATGCGCCGGATGAGGTTGAAGAGTTTTAGAAAATAATTAGTGAGGTTATCATGGCATTAGAAAGTTCAACAAATATTGAAGAGGATTTTAATTTTGAGGATGAAAAATCTTTTGATGAAGTAGTTTTCAAAATTAGATACTGGAATACGACATATACATTTGGAAGAATAGCTGAATTAGATAAAAAAGGAAAACTTATAAAACCAGATTTGCAAAGATCTTATGTTTGGAAGCAAGAAATGGCTTCAAGATTGATCGATTCAATTTTATTGGGAATACCGTTGCCTAATTTTTTCATTTATAGAAACGAGGATGAATCAAATGATATCATTGATGGCTTACAAAGAATAAAGACTATATCTAGTTTTATTAATAAACGTAGTCTTCCAGGGGCTAAAAATGAAAAACCATTTAGGTTAAGTAACAGTAATTACATCAGTAGTAGTTGGAGAGGGAAAACATTTGATGAATTAACTTCTGATGAGCAGGAAAGATTAGTTGATGGAGAAGCTTCAATAGTTTTCTTTGAACAGAGGTTTCCAAATAGCAAAGAAATTGCTATTAAAAGACATGTGTTTGAGAGAATTAATACTGGAGGAATTAAGTTAACTCCGCAAGAAATTCGAAATGCATTATATCCTGGAAAACTAAATGATGAGATTAAAGAATTAGCTAAACAATGGAGCGATAGAGAAGCTCGTTTTTCTGAATTGGATTTTAGAAAATTTAAAATAGATGAGTTGATTTTACGGATTTTGACTATGGAAAACATAGTTAGTAAAGGGTATATAGAACTACGAAAGGATGAGAAAGACAATATAGTTGATACACCAATATCAACGTCTATAGTTCTAAAAAATCAAATGGATTTTTTTATGGAACAGAATGCTAGAGGGTATCAAAAACTCAATCTATTAAAAAAAGCTATAGATTTTTATTATGAAAATTATGATGATAGAAATTTTATAGGAAAGAATAAGAATAATATTAATTCGGTCTATGCAGAGACAGTTTTCATTATACTAATGAGAGAAATAGACAGAGGTAATAAAATTAATTTAACTAGTGTAAATTATGAAAAAATAAAAATGATGTCCCCAGAAGATAAACTTCCATTCACTAAGCGAACGACAAATACAGATAATTTGAAATCACGTATAGAAAAATTTAGTAGTATATTGAAAGAGGAAGGCAATGAGGAAAATTAGTATTTCTTTGCCTGCTTATTTGAAGGAAGATATTTACTATATTTCTTCTGAAATAACAAGGTTGGAGAGTATGAGAGAAGCAGAGGGTGAGTTAAGTGTTGAAAAGAGACATTTAATTTTATTGATTGCTACTTTTACGGAACAGTCTTTAAAAAAATTAAGAAAAGATATTATTAGTGTTGAAGGCACTCCAGAATATATCAAAAAATATTTCCAAAATAAAGATGAGAAAGAGCCGCTATACGTAAAAGTGGATAGTGGTAATTCTATTTTTAAAAATTTCGGTAAAAAAAATAGTAGTTTTAAATTAGATTTCATTATTAAGAAAAAGCAGGTTCTGTTTTTTGATGAACAGGAGAATATAGAGGAATTTGAAAAAATCATTAATAAAAATCGGAATCAAGCTGCTCATGAAGTACAACCGGAATTTACTTTGGATTATAATAAAATACGTCAATTTTACGACTATGTTCTTTTGTTTTTAGAACATTATTATAGACAATCGGAAGAACTATTTGAAATAGTTCATGATAATTTTTTGTTTAACTCCATTGATAGTTACAAAGAGTACTTTAATTCTAGTCATTTAGTAAAAAAATATAGCGAACATATTTTTACATATCGGCGAATTCAATATAGAGAAGATATTAAAGCGAATTTTTCTGAAGAAGAGTGGATGTGGATATTTTACCAATATTTCTTAAAGTCCGATAAATTTAATAATAATTTATTAAAAAATATAGAAACTATACCACAAGAGTTAAGAGATTGGGTTGAGAAAATAAGTGATCCTGAATCAGTTTGGAGAGGAGAACAAGATGGTTTTTCAGTTAGAGAAAATATATGTAGAAAATTATCCAAAGTAGCAGAAGAAAATAAGATATATATCAATTTTCCCATAAAAATTAAAGGAGATAAAATTTATTTTGGTAATAAGGAAGTTGAGTAAAGGAGACAAATAATCATGATCAACCGTTATTCTCGCCCCGAAATGGCGAACATTTGGACTGAAGAAAATAAGTATAAGGCTTGGCTGGAGGTAGAGATTCTGGCTGATGAGGCCTGGGCTGAGCTGGGTGAGATTCCCAAGGAAGATGTGGCCTTGATTCGTGAGAAGGCAAGCTTTGACATCGACCGCATCTTGGAGATTGAGCAGGAGACGCGCCACGATGTGGTGGCTTTCACGCGGGCGGTTTCTGAGACACTGGGCGAGGAGCGCAAGTGGGTGCACTATGGTCTGACCTCGACAGATGTGGTGGATACGGCCTACGGCTACCTCTACAAGCAGGCCAATGACATCATCCGTGAGGATCTGCGTCGCTTCACTGACATCATTGCGGAGCGGGCGCGGGAGCACAAGTTCACCATCATGATGGGGCGGACCCACGGGGTGCATGCGGAGCCGACGACTTTCGGTCTCAAGCTTGCGACCTGGTACAGCGAAATGAAGCGCAATATCGAGCGTTTCGAGATTGCGGCTGCGGGTGTGGAAGCTGGGAAAATCTCTGGGGCGGTTGGGAACTTTGCCAACATTCCACCATTTGTGGAAAGCTATGTCTGTGAGAAATTAGGCATCCGTCCGCAGGAGATTTCGACTCAAGTCCTGCCACGTGATCTCCATGCTGAATACTTCTCAGCTCTAGCTTTGATTGCGACATCTATCGAGCGCATGGCGACTGAAATTCGCGGTCTGCAAAAGTCTGAGCAGCGCGAGGTGGAAGAGTTCTTTGCCAAGGGTCAAAAGGGCAGCTCTGCCATGCCGCACAAGCGCAATCCAATCGGCTCTGAAAATATGACTGGTCTGGCGCGTGTCATTCGAGGCCACATGGTGACGGCCTTTGAGAATGTCTCTCTCTGGCATGAGCGCGACATTTCCCACTCATCAGCTGAGCGGATTATCGCACCGGACACGACCATTCTCATTGACTATATGCTCAACCGCTTCGGTAATATTGTCAAGAACCTGACCGTCTTCCCAGAAAACATGAAGCGCAACATGAACTCAACCTTTGGTCTTATCTTCAGCCAGCGGGCTATGTTGACCTTGATCGAAAAAGGCATGACACGGGAGCAGGCTTATGACTTGGTGCAGCCAAAGACCGCCCAGTCTTGGGATAATCAAGTAGACTTTAAGCCTTTGCTCGAAGCGGATCCAGAGGTTACATCACGCCTCACTCAAGAGGAAATCGACGAAATCTTCAATCCTACTTATTACACCAAGCGCGTAGATGAAATCTTCAAGCGCGTGGGGCTGGATTAAACAAAAAAAGATGAGGCTGGGACAAAAGTCCTAGCCTCTCAATTGTCTTTGGATTGTCGAGCAAGACGCAGTGGTTGAGTGGGCTCTACTACGCTGATTTCATAAGTTTTTACAGCCCTACTCAACTGTGCGGAGGTGGGACGACGAAATCGAATTCTAACGAATTACCGATTTCTGTCCCACTCTCATTTTTATTATTCTCGAATGTATTATAAAAGTTTTGTTTTTGTTGGTTTTCAGTCCTAAAATACTAAAAAATATACGAAATTAAAAAATTCTGTTTATTTTCTGTCATTTTTTGATCTTTATTAAACAAAAATCGTTCAAATGTCTTGCAAATTGGTATAGATAGGTTTATAATAAAGATAGGCTAGTTAGTCAGGAAATGAAAAACGACAGCTCATGAGAACCATCGTTTTTCAGATTAATGATCGCGACTAGAAGAAATAAATTTGATTTTGAAGAAATCGCCACGCTTGTAGGTTTCGCTGTACTCTAGGATTTGTCCGGTATTTTCCAGTTTTGTGATCTTGACTTGATGCACAGTTGGGAAGTTTGGATCAATTTCTAAGGTCTTGGCAATATCTTTTGGCGTTGGAAAGACGATTTCGTTGGTTTCTTCGAAATACTCATCATTCATGTGGATGTGATAATCCGTTTTGAAGCGATTGTAGATCGAGCTGTAGTAGTCCAGATCTGGATAGTTTGGATTGATGTACTGTTCAGGAATGTAGGTTTGGTGATAGATATAGACTTTATCGCCTGTCCTTCTGATACGGTCAATCTTGTAGTAGAACTGGGACGGTGTTAGTTCTAGTTTTTCCAAGATTCTCAATTCATTTCCACGTTCGATGGACAGAACAGTCACCTTATCCTTTTGGATAGGGAAAGTTTCGATATCAGAGAATTCCACACGCTTGTGTTTTCTTGCGCGTGAAACAAATGTTCCCTTCCCTTGCTGACGGATGATGTAGCCATCATTCGCAAGTTCGTTCAAAGCGCGGACAACGGTGATGGAACTGACGTTGAACATCTTGATTAACTCAGCTTCTGTGTAGAATCTATCACCGTTTTCAAAGTTACCAGAAATGATTTGTTGTTTCAAGTCATCTTTGATTTGTTGATATTTAGGAATAGCCATTGTGCTCACCTCTCTTTTTTTATCCCTCTCTATATTGATTTTAACATATTTTCAAAAAAAATGTTGACATTTATGCAAAAGTTTATTATATTAATATTAATAAGAAATGAAAGCGTTTTAAATCTAGGAGGAATGGGGAGATGAAGAGATTTGAAATAGGCTCTTCTTTCTACTTGGATGGTCAGGAGTTTAAGATTTTGTCGGGGGCGATTCACTATTTCCGGATTCAGCCGGAAGACTGGTATCACTCGCTCTATAATCTCAAAGCCCTAGGCTTCAATACAGTTGAGACCTATGTTCCTTGGAACATGCACGAGCCAAAGAAAGGCCAGTTTGACTTTCAAGGGATTTTAGATATTGAGAAGTTTCTTCAGATTGCTCAAGATTTAGGCTTGTATGCCATCGTTCGCCCTTCGCCCTTTATCTGTGCGGAGTGGGAATTTGGCGGCATGCCAGCCTGGCTTTTGACTGAGGATATGAGAATTCGTTCTTCTGATGCTTCCTATCTTCAGGCTGTTGCAGACTACTATGATGAGTTGCTTCCTCGCTTGGTTCCAAGGCTCTTGGACAAGGGTGGGAATATCCTCATGATGCAAGTGGAAAATGAATATGGCTCTTATGGGGAGGATAAAGACTACCTGAGAGCGATTCGGCAGATGATGTTGGACCGAGGCCTTGATTGTCCGCTCTTTACATCGGATGGTCCTTGGCGGGCAACGCTAAAAGCCGGTACGCTGATTGAGGAAGATTTATTTGTTACAGGAAATTTCGGCTCCAAGGCAGATTATAATTTTGCCCAGATGCAGGAATTCTTTGATGAGCATGGCAAAAAATGGCCGCTCATGTGTATGGAGTTTTGGGATGGTTGGTTCAATCGTTGGAAAGAGCCAATTATCAAAAGGGATCCTGAGGAGTTGGCTCAAGCTGTCCATGAGGTTCTAAAACAAGGCTCTATCAACCTCTATATGTTTCATGGTGGTACCAATTTTGGCTTCATGAATGGCTGCTCGGCCAGAGGTGTGACGGATTTACCACAGGTGACTTCGTATGATTACGATGCCCTGCTCGATGAACAGGGAAATCCAACTCCGAAATATTTTGCAGTGCAAAAAATGATGGAGACCTGCTATCCTGAGTACCCACAAATGAAACCGCTCACAAAAGAATCTTTTGAACTGAGAGACATTGCTCTGAGTGAGAAGGTGAGTTTGTTTGAGACATTAGCTGATTTGGCTCAGCCAGTGGAGAGTCTCTATCCTGTCAAAATGGAGGATTTGGGGCAGAGCTATGGTTACTTGCTTTACCGTACCAAAGCCAGCTGGGATGCGGATGAGGAAAAGATTCGGGTGATTGATGGGCGAGACCGGATGCAGCTTTTTGTGGACGGCAAGCTTATTGAGACACAGTATCAAGCAGAAATTGGTCAAGATATCTTTGTTGCTGGGGAAAAGAAAGCCACCCACTGTATTGACATTCTGATGGAAAACATGGGGCGGGTCAATTACGGACATAAGTTCTTGGCAGATACCCAACGAAAAGGGATTCGGACGGGCGTTTGCAAGGATTTGCACTTCTTGCTAAATTGGCAACAGTATCCACTTTCCTTTGGAAATACAGAAAACATCGATTTTTCAAAAGGATGGCAGCCAGAGCAACCAGCTTTCTACGCTTTTGACTTCGAAATGAAAGCGCTTAAGGATACTTATTTAGACTTGTCCGGTTTTGGAAAGGGCCTTGCCTTTGTAAATGGCGTCAACATCGGCCGTTTCTGGAATGTTGGACCAACCTTATCGCTTTATATTCCGCATAGCCTTCTGAAAGAAGGACATAACCGAATCATTATTTTTGAAACGGAAGGGAAATATGAAGAATCCATTAACTTAGTTAACCAACCTACATTTAAAACAATAAAGGGGGAAAATTTATGACAATAGTAGGTGCACGTATCGATGGACGCTTGATCCATGGACAGGTAGCCAATCTCTGGACTACCAAGCTCAACATTTCACGCATTATGGTGATTGACGATGAGGTAGCTGAAAATGCTATCGAAAAGAGCGGACTCAAGTTGGCAACGCCGCCAGGAGTGAAGCTCAGTATTTTGCCAATCGCTAAAGCAGCAGAAAACATCTTGGCTGGTAAGTATGACTCACAACGACTCTTTATCGTTGCTCGTAAACCAGACCGTTTCCTTCGTTTGGTAGAAGCTGGAGTTCCACTGGAAACATTGAATGTCGGCAATATGTCTCAGTCAGACGAAACTCGCCCCATCACTCGCTCTATCAATGTGGTTGATGCGGATGTGGAAGCTTTCCACAAGCTGCATGAAAAAGGAGTGAAGCTGACAGCTCAGATGGTTCCAAATGATCCGGTTGCGGATTTTATGAATTTGTTAAAATAAGGAAAAATTTTTAGGAGGTCATTGTCATGATACAATGGTGGCAAATTTTACTACTCACTCTGTACTCAGCTTATCAAATCTGTGATGAGTTGACGATCGTTTCTTCAGCAGGTTCACCTGTATTTGCTGGATTTATCACAGGTCTCATCATGGGAGATTTACCTACAGGTTTATTGATTGGTGCCAACCTTCAATTGGTAGTACTCGGTGTTGGTACCTTCGGTGGTGCTTCTCGTATTGATGCTACCTCTGGTGCGGTTCTTGCAACTGCCTTCTCAGTAGCACAAGGGCTTGATCCAGAGCTTGCTATTGCTACAATCGCTGTGCCGGTAGCAACTTTGTTGACATACTTTGATATTCTTGGTCGTATGACTACAACTTACTTCGCTCACCGTGTGGATGCTGCGATTGAACGCTTTGATTACAAAGGCATCGAACGCAACTATCTCCTTGGTGCGATTCCTTGGGCTCTTTCTCGTGCCCTCCCAGTCTTCTTTGCCCTTGCCTTTGGTGGAGCTTTTGTAGAAACTGTTGTTACAGGTCTCGGTAATGTACAATGGTTGGCAAACGGTTTGAAACTTGCAGGTCAAATGCTTCCAGGTCTTGGATTTGCAATCTTGCTTCGTTATCTTCCAGTGAAACGCAACCTTCACTATTTGGCACTTGGATTTGGCTTGACAGCTATGTTGACAGTGCTTTACAGTAATGTTCAAAGCCTTGGTGCTGCAGTCTCTAGCATTGTTGGTTCTGAAGTGTTCTCTAAACTTCCAAAAGAACAAGCTATTACTTTTGTTAACAACTTCAAGAGTGTATCTATGATTGGTATCGCCATCATCGGTGTCTTCCTTGCGGTACAACACTTCAAAAACAGCCAACGTACAGTCGTAGCTGCTCCAGTAACTGAATCAGAAAGCGGGGAAATTGAAGATGACGAATTCTAATTACAAACTAACAAAAGAAGATTTTAAACAAATTAACAAACGTAGCTTGTTTACCTTCCAATTGGGTTGGAACTATGAGCGTATGCAGGCTTCTGGTTACCTTTACATGATTTTGCCACAATTGCGCAAAATGTATGGAGACGGAACACCTGAACTGAAAGAAATGATGAAATTGCATACGCAATTCTTCAATACTTCACCATTCTTCCACACCATTATCACTGGTTTTGACCTTGCTTTGGAAGAAAAAGATGGTGTGAAATCAAAAGATGCGGTCAATGGTATCAAGACAGGTCTCATGGGACCATTCGCTCCTCTTGGAGACTCAATCTTTGGATCATTGGTACCAGCTATTATGGGTTCAATCGCAGCAACTTTGGCTGTTGCAGGAAACCCAGCCGGTATCTTCCTATGGATCGCTGTAGCAGTTGCTTACGACATTTTCCGTTGGAAACAATTGGAATTTGCCTACAAAGAAGGGGTTAACCTCATCAACAACATGCAAAGTACTTTGACAGCTTTGATTGATGCTGCATCTGTACTTGGTGTCTTCATGGTTGGTGCCTTGATTGCCAGCATGATTGGTGTTGAAGTTTCATGGGCTCCACACATCGGGGACAAAGCAATTGAAATTCAAGACATGCTTAACCTCATCTTCCCACGTTTGGTACCAGCAATGATTACAGGTGCAATCTTCTGGTTGCTTGGACGTAAGGGTATGAACTCTACAAAAGCTATCTTGCTCATCATTCTTGCAGCGATTGCTTTCTCAGCGTTTGGTCACTTCTTCTTTGGAATGGCATAATGGTGTAAATTATGAGCAAACAATTAATTTTGATTAGTCATGGTCGCTTTTGTGAAGAGCTGAAAACAACCACTGAGATGATTATGGGACCTCAAGCGGATATTCATGCCGTTGCCTTGTTACCAGAGGAGGGACCAGATGATTTCACAGCTAAGTTCTTAGACACAGTCAAGGATTTTGATGACTATATTGTCTTTGCAGATCTCTTGGGAGGCACACCATGTAATGTAGTCAGCCGCCTTATTTTAGAAGGTAAGGATATTGCCTTGTACGCCGGCATGAATTTGCCGATGGTGATTGAGTTTCTCAATGCTTCTCTGACAGGAGCTGATGTTGACTATCCGAAAAATGCAGTCGAAAATATCGTTAAGGTTAATGATATCTTAGCAGGCTTATCAGATGATGAGGATGAGTAGGACTGTTTTGCAAGGAAAAAAGAAATGAAGGGGAGTGGGGAATTTTCCCATTCCCTCTTTATAAAAGTAAATAACTAATATATCAATGTTTATTTTGAAAGGACTACCATGCTAGATTATTCAAAAGAGAAACTAGTTGAATTAGGCGCGGAAATCACCACGCGTGAAATCTACCAACAGCCAGATGTTTGGCAGACAGCTTTTAATCATTATAAGGATCAAGCTGACCAAGTCGCTGCTTTTCTAAAAGGTATCGAAGAAAAGCATGATTATATAAAAGTTATCTTTACAGGTGCGGGAACTTCGGCTTATGTAGGCGATACGCTATTGCCATATTTCAGAAAGCTTTATGATGAGCGCAAATGGAATTTTAATTCGGTTGCGACGACCGATATTGTGGCTGGTCCTGAGGTGCATCTGCACAAGGATATTCCAACGGTTCTCGTATCTTTTGCCCGCAGTGGCAATTCGCCAGAAAGTGTTGCGACAGTGGACTTAGCTAAGCAGTTGGTTGATGAGCTTTATCAAGTGACCATTACCTGTGCTGCAGAAGGGAAACTAGCTCAGCAGGCGCATGGCGATGAGCGGAATCTCCTCTTATTGCAACCAGCTCCATCAAATGATGCTGGCTTTGCCATGACTTCTAGCTTCACCTCTATGATGTTGACAGCTCTTATGGTTTTTGATCCAGCAGATTTGGCTCAAAAAGAAGCAAAAGTAGCTGAGTTGATTGCCTTGAGTCAAAAGGTTTTGGCAGATGTGGCTGATGTCCAAGCTTTGACAGAATTAGACTTTAACCGTGTCATTTATCTCGGAGCAGGGCCATTCTTTGGTCTAGCGCACGAAGCACAGCTGAAAATTTTGGAGTTGACCGCTGGGAAGGTTGCAACCATGTATGAAAGCCCAGTCGGCTTCCGTCATGGACCAAAATCTCTGATCAACGAAGAGACGCTTGTGCTGGTATTTGGCTCAAGGGATGCATATACTAAACGTTACGACTTGGATTTGGTGCGTGAAGTGGCAGGAGATCAGATTGCTCGCAAGGTGGTCTTCTTTACAGAGCGTAGAGAAGACTTGGAAAATGTTGAGCAAGTGGTTCTTGAAAGTGACATCTTGGAAGATAGCTATCGAGCCTTCCCATACATCGTCTATGCTCAGCTCTTCTCTCTCTTGACTTCTTTGAAAGTGAAAAATCGACCAGATACACCGTCTCCGACAGGAACGGTCAATCGGGTCGTTCAGGGAGTTATCATCCACCCTTTCCAGCAGTAGAAAGCTAAATATGAAAAAGTCAAACATTAATCATGGGAAAGCTAGTTATTAAAAGGACTTTCAGATAAAAAGGATGCCTTTTAAAGCGAGACAGAGGGAGATTATATGAAATCTTATCAAGAATCTATTTTTGGTACTTTTGAAGGACAGGATGTCCTAGCCTACACCTTTGAAAATAATCTAGGCTATCGCCTCAGGGTCATGAACTATGGCGCAACGATTTTAGAATATCGGACGCCGGATAAAAATGGTGATTTTGCCAATATCATTCTAGGTTTTGAGTGCTTTGATGATTATGTTGGTAACAGTCCCAAGCATGGTGCCAGCGTGGGACCAGTTGCAGGGCGGATTGCCAAGGCTCGCTTTGAGCTGAATGGGCAGTCCTACCAGCTGGAAGTCAATAATGGCCAGAATTGCAACCACAGTGGATCTACTGGCTGGGATGGCGTGATTTTCCAGACAGAGCACGTCACAAACGAGGGCGTTACATTTTACACAGAGCGCCCAGATGGAACAGGTGGATTCCCAGGAAATTTGAAAATCTGGATTTCCTATTCCTTATCGGAAAAAGGGGAGATTGAGATTTCCTATCAAGTTCAGACAGACCAAGATAGTCTGGTCAATCCGACCAACCACAGCTATTTTAATCTGTCAGGTGATTTTAGTCAGCCGATTGATCAGCATGTCCTCAAGCTGCATACCAAAGGGGTGTATCCGATTGCTCCTGACGGCGTGCCAGCAAAAGAAGTGGATGAAAATCGTGGCTTTGTCAAAGGTCTACAAACAGGTCTGACGCTGAAAGAAATTTTTGCTGACCAAGACGAGCAAATTCAGGTCGTGTCAGGGCTGGATCATCCCTTTGCTCTGGATAAAGAGCAGGAAGAGGCAGGATGTCTTTATGATGCGGCCTCAGGACGCTATCTGACTTTCCGTACGGATGCTCCTTGTGTCGTGACTTATTCGGCAAATTTTGTCGATGAGTCAGTTGTCATCAATGGACAGCCAATGATTCAGCATAATGGTCTGGCGTTGGAGGCACAAGCCTTGCCTGATGCGATTCATAGTGACTTGAAGGATCAGGTCATTCTCAAGGCAGGCCATATTTTCACCAGCACCACCGTTTATTTCGCAGTAGTGAAATAAATACTAAACTTGCTTCATTTGAAATGTATCTAACATGGCGATACTAGCCTCAGATACAAGAAAACGGCAGATTCCCCCTCTGCCGTTTTTACTATTTATTTTATTGGTTGTCTAAGTCTTGTGGTTGGAAAAATTGATTGTAACGTTCTTCGTCTTCTTGGTTGTCACGGATGACCTTGGCAAGAGTGAATGAAGAAGAAATCAATCCGACAGAACCCATGAGATAGTATCCTTTAACCATCAAAGGCTCCTTCAAAGTATAGAGGCCGACGAGAACAAGAGTCACAAAGAAGGCGAATGAGCCCCAAGCCATAAACATAAAGGCTGGTGTATTCCGATAAGTTTTCTTTTTAAGGTTGTTCATATCTAAAATCTCCTTTTCGATTTTTTTCATTGTATCATGAGTTTTTGAGACAGTCAATGAAATAGAGGCTATTTTAATCAGACTGAACAATTCATATTAGTTTGTATCATCTTAGTAAGATGTTTAAAAGTATTTTATTTTTTAAAAATATGGTTTATTTAAGTAAACTTTAAGATAAGAAAGTTATACTAATACCATCAAATGAAGACCTCCTAACTTTATTTGATAGAAATCCTAAAACTTTTTCATAATAATCTCCCATAAGAGCCACCAAATTCGGTGGCTTTTTTTATATTTAGAAGCGGGTTGGATTACTTCCTCTGCCCTATTTTTTGCTATAATAGTCCTATGAGTAGAATTTTAGATAATGAATTAATGGGGGATGAGGAGCTGGTAGAACGTACCCTCCGTCCTCAGTATTTACGAGAATATATCGGTCAGGATAAGGTCAAGGATCAGCTGAAGATTTTTATCGAAGCGGCTAAATTGCGGGATGAGGCACTGGATCATGCCTTGCTTTTTGGCCCTCCGGGTCTGGGAAAGACGACCATGGCCTTCGTCATCGCCAACGAACTCGGTGTGAATATCAAGCAGACTTCTGGTCCAGTCATTGAAAAGGCTGGTGATTTGGTAGCCATTCTCAATGATTTGGAGCCAGGTGATGTCCTCTTTATCGATGAGATTCACCGTTTGCCTATGGCGGTAGAGGAAGTGCTGTACAGCGCCATGGAGGACTTTTACATTGACATTATGATTGGGACTGGCGAAACCAGTCGCAGCGTCCATCTGGAATTACCACCTTTCACGTTAATTGGGGCGACCACTCGGGCGGGTATGCTGTCCAATCCTCTGCGGGCTCGCTTTGGGATTACTGGTCACATGGAGTATTATGAAGCTGGCGACCTGACAGAAATTGTCGAGCGAACGGCAGAGATTTTTGAGATGGATATTACCCATGAGGCTGCGAAGGAGCTGGCTCTGCGTAGCCGAGGCACGCCTCGGATTGCCAACCGTTTGCTCAAGCGGGTGAGGGACTATGCGCAGATTATGGGCAATGGCCTGATTGATGATAAGATAACCGACCAAGCTCTCTCCATGCTGGACGTGGACCGAGAAGGGCTGGACTATGTGGATCAGAAGATCCTACGAACCATGATTGAAGTTTATGGTGGTGGTCCAGTCGGACTGGGGACACTTTCAGTCAATATTGCTGAGGAGCGCGAAACAGTAGAGGACATGTATGAGCCTTACCTGATTCAGAAAGGCTTTGTCATGCGGACTCGGACTGGGCGCGTGGCGACTCGCAAAGCCTATGAGCATCTAGGATATGAGTATATGAAGGAATGATGACCGATCAAGAGATTTTAGAGAGGCTGAGTCAGGATCAGGATATCCGAGCGATTTTGGAGATTATCCGCAGCCTAGAATTGAAAGATTCTTGGCTGGCTGCAGGCAGTGTCAGAAATTTTATCTGGAATATCTTGTCTGGCAAGCCGGGTTTTGATGCCGAAACGGATGTGGATGTTATATTCTTTGATCCAACTGTATCTTATGAGAAAACTTTGCAGCTGGAGATGGAGCTGAGAAAAGCTTTTCCCGCTTATTCTTGGGAACTGAAAAATCAAGTCTATATGCACATTCATAGTCCCAACACCCAGCCCTATACTAGCTCGAAAGATGCCATGAGCAAGTATCCTGAGTGCTGCACAGCTATCGGTCTTCGATTGCTGGAAAATGATAAGCTAGAGCTTTTTGCACCCTATGGCTTGGCAGATATTCGAGCATTTCAGGTGCGACCAACACCGCATTTTTTAGCGGATGCGGATCGAAAGAAGCTTTATAGGCAAAGAATCCGCAAGAAAAACTGGCAGGCTAAATGGCCACAATTAAGTTTTGAATATCTTTCTGAAGAAAAGTAAAGTTGAATCTGGTGCAAGCTAGATTGAGTGGGCCACCGCCTCAATGATCTGCACTTTTATGTAAGTCGGTATAATTAGCGGTTTTTCAGAGCCTGCTTCCGCTGTCACAGAATAATCAAGAAAGCTCCACAGTTTTCTTTTTATTCTGGTATAATAGATTTATGAAGAAAATTGTATTTGTTTGTTTAGGAAATATCTGCCGTAGTCCGATGGCAGAGTTTGTTATGAAAAGTCTGACCGATGACCTACATATTGAGAGTCGAGCGACATCTAGTTGGGAACATGGCAACCCTATACATCAGGGGACTCAGGCTATTTTTAAGAAACATGCGATTTCTTATGATAAGAGAAAAAGTTCTCAGCAGATTTCCCCGCAAGATTTTGCAGAATTTGACTATATCATCGGCATGGATGAAGCTAATATTCTAGATTTGAAGAAAATGGCGCCAGTGGATTTTCAGGATAAAATCTACCAGTTTGCTGATCTCGGTGTGCCGGATCCTTGGTACACAGGTGATTTCGATGAAACTTATGAACTGGTTTTGGCTGGTTGCCACAAGTGGCTAGAACGCTTAAATGGATGAAAAATGGATAAAATAAAAGAATTTTACGATAAATATAAAATCTATCTGACCCGTCAGAATCTAGAAATCTTAGCTGTGACTGTGATTGCCTTGTCAGCAATTTTAGTGTTTACCTCTAATATCCCTGGTAAGGGTGTGCTGACGCTGGATCAAGGTAAGATAAAATATGAAGGCAGTCTAGTTCACGGAAAGATGAACGGCGAAGGTACCCTGACTTTTAAAAATGGGGATAGCTATAAAGGGCATTTCAAAAATGGTAATTTTGATGGTAAGGGTACTTTTACATCGAAGGCTGGTTGGAAATATGAAGGTGAATTTGCCAACGGTCAAGCCAATGGTAAAGGCAAACTGACGACAGAAAGTAATGTTGTCTATGAAGGAACGTTCAAGCAAGGAATTTATCAAAATGCGCATTAGATGGTTTTCACTGGTTCGGATTACTGGACTGGTCTTGGTGTTACTCTATCATTACTTTCAGGGAGTTTTTCCTGGAGGTTTTATTGGAGTAGATATCTTTTTCACTTTTTCAGGATTTTTGATTACTTCATTATTGATTGATGAGTTTACAAGAAGTCGGACGATTGATATTATGGGCTTTCTAAAACGGCGCTTTTATCGTATCGTTCCTCCGCTCGTTTTTATGATTTTGATCATCATGCCCTTTACTTTATTGATCCGTCAGGATTTTGTAGCAGGTATCGGGACGCAGATTTCAGCTGCTCTTGGTTTTGTGACCAATTTTTATGAAATGATGTCGGGCGGCAGTTATGAAAGCCAGTTTGTGCCGCATTTGCTGATTCACACTTGGAGTTTAGCACTGGAAGTGCATTACTATATCCTCTGGGGCTTGGCTGCTTGGGGCATTAGCAAGATTAGCAAGTCAGTTGCTCAATATCGGGGGCTGATTTCTCTGACTTCAGCTGCTCTGTTTCTGTTCAGTTTCTTGGCTATGTTTATCGGAGCCTTTTTCAGCAAGAATTACTCCAATATTTATTTCTCAAGTTTGACCCATGTCTTTCCTTTCTTTGCTGGGACAGTGCTAGCGACTTTCTCTGGAGTCGGAAATGTGGGCGTTCAGATGAAGAAACTGGAAGAAAAGGTCGAAATCAAGCAAGTCTTGATCGCTTTAGCTGGCAGTTTTGTTCTTCTTCTTTTGCTCAGCTTTATTTTGAAATTTGACAGCTTGTGGACTTATTTATTTGGTTTCTTGATTTCAACGCTTCTGGCTTGTGTCATGATAGCAGCAACCCGCATCTTGCACGATAAATTGCCAAATATTAAGGAGCCTAGTCCTCTCAACTTTATTGCAGATACTAGCTATGGTGTTTACCTCTTCCATTGGCCTTTTTACATAATCTTTAGTCAGTTGATGGGCAATGGTTGGGCTGTGCTTTTGACTACAATCTTGAGTTTTGGTTTCGCGGCTCTATCCTTCTATATTTTAGAGCCGACTTTAGCTGGACGGAAGCCTCGGATTTTTGGCAAGGAGATGAATGTAAGTTCCATCACCAAGCCGATTTTCTACAGTTTCATTCCGCTGACATTTATCTTGCTTATTATCACAGTTACAGCTCCGTCTGTGGGTGCCTTTGAGGAAAGCCTGATTGTCAATTCTTTGAACCAATCCGATACGAAAATGCAGACAACCCGTAAGCACGCAGACCAAAAAACTGCCACAAATTATAACGTGGCAGAGGGAACGACTGTTATCGGTGATTCGGTCACCTTGCGCTCTGCTGAATGGATCCAAGAGGCTATACCTGACGCTCAAGTCGATGCAGTTGTTAGTCGTAATTTAGTGTCTGGTCTGGAATTTTTCAAGAACGATATTGCTAACCAAACACTGCTTCAAAACGTCGTCTTGGCATTGGGAACCAATCCGGTTGACAATTATGAAGAATTGCTGGATCAGTATATCGAGCTCTTGCCAAAAGGCCATCGCTTAATTTTAGTCACGCCATATGATGGCCGGACAGCCAATGATCCAAGTAGTATTCCTGTTAAGATGCGCCAATACGAACTTGAACTTGCTAAGAAATACGATTTTGTATATGTAGCAGACTGGTATCAGGTCGCGATTAATAATCCGCAGATTTGGATTGGAACAGACTATGTTCATTATGGGGCAGATTCAGAGTCAATGGCAGAGGGAGGTAAACTCTACTCTAACATGTTGAAAGAAGCCTTGGCTGCCGCTTCAAGTGGCAGTGTTAAGCCATAAAACTAGCTCGGTTATTTAGCCGAGCTCATTTTATAATAAAAAAAGAAAGCGCTAACATATTTTTAGAGAAAAGTATGTGAAATTTTTGAGAATAGATATAGAATTTAGTAAAAAAGCCTGAAATATCAGTGTTTAAAAAATAATCCATAAAAAGTTTGTGAACTTTTGTTGAAAGTGTTTACAAATTTGTAGGAATAGAGTATAATTATATTGTGAAATAATTAACAAAGGTTAAAATCTTCATCTAACCTTTTGGCAGAAACCATTGGAGGACTATAATGGCTGATAAGAAGAAAACTGTTGAACAAGAAGATAAAGTGCTAGCGGCTGAAAAACATGTTGACGAGCTTGTGCAAAAAGGTCTCCTAGCTCTTGAAGAAATGAGAAAACTGAACCAAGAGCAAGTAGATTATATCGTAGCAAAAGCTTCAGTTGCAGCTCTTGATGCACACGGGATCCTTGCTCAACATGCGGTTGAAGAAACTGGTCGTGGTGTATTTGAAGACAAGGCAACGAAAAACCTCTTTGCCTGTGAACACGTTGTCAACAACATGCGTGGTGTGAAGACTGTTGGTGTTATCGAAGATGATCCTGTTACTGGATTGACAAAAATTGCGGAGCCTGTCGGAGTTATTTGTGGTATCACTCCAACGACGAACCCAACATCAACAGCAATTTTTAAAGCATTGATTGCCTTGAAGACACGTAATCCAATCGTTTTTGCCTTCCACCCATCTGCTCAAGAATCATCTGCTCACGCAGCGCAAATCGTTCGTGATGCAGCTATTGCAGCTGGCGCACCAGAAAACTGTGTGCAATGGATTACAAAGCCATCTATGGAAGCAACAGCAGCTTTGATGAACCACGATGGTATTGCAACCATCCTTGCAACAGGTGGTAATGCCATGGTTAAGGCTGCCTACTCTTGTGGAAAACCAGCTCTTGGGGTAGGTGCCGGAAACGTACCAGCTTACATTGAAAAATCTGCTGACCTTCGCCAAGCCGCTCATGATATCGTGATGTCTAAATCATTTGACAATGGTATGGTCTGCGCATCTGAGCAAGCAGTGATCATTGACAAGGAAGTTTATGACGAATTTGTAGAAGAATTCAAGTCATACCACACTTACTTTGTAAACAAGAAAGAAAAAGCCCTTCTTGAAGAATTCTGCTTTGGCGCTAAAGCAAACAGCAAAAACTGTGCGGGTGCTAAGCTCAATGCAGATATTGTAGGTAAACCAGCTACATGGATTGCTGAACAAGCAGGCTTTAAAGTACCAGAAGGTACAAACATTTTGGCTGCAGAATGTGCTGAAGTAGGTCCAAATGAGCCATTGACTCGCGAAAAACTTTCACCAGTTATCGCTGTCTTGAAAGCTGAAGATAGAGAAGACGGTCTTAAAAAAGCTCGTCAAATGGTTGAATTTAACGGACTTGGTCACTCAGCAGCTATCCATACAAAAGACGAAGAATTGGCTAAACGCTTTGGTACTGAAATCAAAGCGATGCGGATTATCTGGAACTCTCCATCTACTTTCGGTGGTATCGGGGACGTATATAATGCCTTTATTCCATCCTTGACACTTGGATGTGGTTCATACGGACGCAACTCAGTTGGCGATAACGTGAGCGCTATTAACCTCCTAAACATCAAGAAAGTAGGGAAACGTAGAAATAATATGCAATGGTTTAAAGTTCCTTCAAAAATTTACTTCGAGCGCAATTCTATCCAATACCTTCAAACATGTGAAGATATTGAACGCGTTATGATCGTTACTGACAAATCTATCGAAAAACTTGGCTTTGTTCAACGTGTGATCGATCAATTGAACGCCCGTAGCAACCGTGTAACGATCCAAGTCTTCTCAGATGTTGAACCAGATCCAGACATCACAACTGTAGAACGTGGTGCTGAAGTGATGAAAGCATTTGAACCAGATACAATCATCGCTCTTGGTGGTGGTTCCCCAATGGACGCGGCCAAAGTAATGTGGCTCTTCTACGAGCAACCAGAAATCGACTTCCGTGACTTGGTTCAAAAATTCATGGATATCCGTAAACGTGCCTTCCGCTTCCCATCACTTGGTAAGAAAGCGAAATACATTGGGATTCCAACAACATCTGGTACAGGTTCAGAAGTAACACCATTTGCCGTTATCTCTGATAAGAAAAACAACCGCAAATATCCATTGGCTGACTACTCATTGACACCAACTATTGCGATTGTTGACCCTGCTTTGGTTGAATCAGTTCCAGACTTTATCGCTGCTGATACAGGTATGGACGTCTTGACTCACGCCACTGAAGCCTACACTTCAAACTTTGCTAACGACTACACAGACGGTATTGCGCTTCAAACAATCAAGCTTGTCTTTGAATGGTTGGAAAAATCTGTTAAGACAGCTGATCCAGAAGCACGTGAAAAAATGCATAATGCGTCTACAATGGCTGGTATGGCCTTCGCCAATGCCTTCCTTGGTATGAGCCACTCAATGGCCCACAAGATCGGTGGTGTTCACCACACTGTTCACGGACGTACAAACGCAATCTTGCTTCCATATGTTATCCGTTACAACGGAACTCGTCCATCTAAGACAACTACATGGCCTAAGTACAACTACTGGAAAGCTGATGAGAAATTCCAAGATATCGCTAAGATGCTTGGCTTGCCTCACTCAACTCCAGAAGAAGCTGTTGAAGCTTATGCCAAAGCAGTTTACGAACTTGGTCTTGCAGTAGGTATCAAGATGAACTTCAAAGACCAAGGAATCGATGAAAAAGCTTGGAAAGACAGCTTGCATGAAATCGCTCTTCTAGCTTATGAAGACCAATGTTCACCAGCTAACCCACGCTTGCCAATGGTAGCTGACATGGAAGAAATCATGGCAGATGCATACTATGGTTATGCAGAACGTCCAGGACGTCGTAAATAATATAAAATGAATCCCTCACTTAGTGAGGGATTCAGGTTGTACGAAGAGATCTTTCAATATTTCAAATTCCATAATACTTTTCGTAAAATAGAAGAGTAGTTGATGTAGCACTTACTTTATATTAGCGAAAGAAATTTAGTTCACCGTATTAGCTGTACAGTTAAGATGGAGAATGATATTTGCTATGCTATCACACAGTTTGTTATTTACAACCGCTTGGCTGGAGAGAAGTGTATTATCTTTTGCCTAAGTATAGGCATGAAGCTATGATAGCAATCCTATCTTTAACTGGCTCTGCGGAACCAAAATAAAAAGACTTTCACTCATTTCGGACTTTAAATCCGAGAAATAATATTCGTCCCCCCTTTAGGGCTAGGCAAAGGCCTAGCCTTTTTTACTTGCCTGAGGGAGTATAGAAATGAGAATCTTTTTTAGAAGTTTGCTTGCTCTTTCATTTACTTTTCTACAAAATGGATTCCTAAAAGTACTTTCAGGAATTTTTGTTTTTCTGGAAAATTCAGAAACTAAAATCTAAATCTCAAACAATATTGAAAGCGCTTTAAAAATTATTTATAATAACATTATGAAATACTCGAGTTAAAAAATGGAGTCTAGGATAAGGAAGTAAAAATATTTGTTTGCGGCCTTCTTCTCTGCTCCACCTGAGGTCCTAGGTAGTTGTTAGACTATCTGATCAGACCGACGTCTTACGAAAGGAGATTGTATATTCATGTCACAGATTTTAAAAGATGACTTGATAGCCAAGATTAAAGACGGCATCATTGTTTCTTGTCAAGCCTTGCCCCAGGAACCGCTTTATACGGAAGCTGGAGGAGTGATTCCTCTCTTGGTCAAGGCTGCTGAGCAGGGCGGTGCTGTCGGTATCCGAGCTAATAGCGTTCGCGATATTCGGGAGATCAAGGAAGTAACTTCTCTGCCCATCATCGGAATTATCAAACGCGACTATCCGCCACAAGAGCCTTTTATCACGGCTACCATGCGGGAAGTAGATGAGTTGGCTGCTCTGGATATTGAAGTCATTGCTCTGGACTGTACCAAGCGGGAACGCCATGACGGCTTGACAATTGCGGATTTCATCAAGCAGGTCAAGGCCAAGTATCCTCATCAGCTATTGATGGCAGATATCAGCACCTATGAGGAAGCTGCTGCTGCTGTAGAAGCTGGTGTAGACTTTGTCGGCACTACCTTATCGGGCTACACTTCTTACAGTCCCAAGGTTGACGGACCAGACATTGAGCTCATTCGACGCTTGTGCCAAGCAGGCTTTGATGTCATCGCCGAAGGAAAGATTCACTATCCGAGTCAAGCCAAGCAGATACATGATTTTGGTGTGAGGGGCATCGTTGTCGGAGGAGCCATTACTCGTCCTAAAGAAATTACAGAGCGCTTTGTTGCAGGATTAAAATAAGTGAGGTAGATGAATGACAACCTTAACACTAAATAAACTATATAAAAAATATCCTAATAGTGATTTTTACTCTGTTGAAAATTTTGATTTGGATATTAAGGATAAGGAGTTTATCGTTTTTGTAGGACCTTCCGGTTGCGGGAAATCAACAACCTTGCGGATGATTGCAGGACTTGAGGATATCACAGAAGGGGAGCTCTATATTGATCAAAATCTTGTCAATGACATTGCTCCTAAAGATCGGGATATCGCCATGGTTTTCCAAAATTACGCTCTTTATCCTCACATGACTGTTTATGACAATATGGCATTCGGACTCAAGCTTCGCAAGTATGACAAGGCTGATATTGACAAAAGAGTTCAGGAAGCGGCAGAAATCCTTGGGCTGAAAGAGCTGCTGGATCGTAAACCGGCCGACTTATCTGGTGGTCAGCGCCAGCGGGTAGCTATGGGGCGGGCAATTGTCCGTGATGCCAAAGTCTTCCTTATGGATGAACCCTTGTCTAACTTGGATGCCAAACTGCGCGTGTCCATGCGGGCAGAAATCGCAAAAATTCACCGCCGTATCGGAGCGACGACTATCTATGTGACCCACGACCAGACAGAGGCCATGACCTTGGCTGACCGCATCGTTATCATGTCAGCTACTAAGAACGAAGCAGGAACAGGTACTATCGGTCGAATCGAGCAAATCGGTACGCCTCAGGAACTTTATAACGAACCAGCTAATAAATTTGTGGCAGGTTTTATCGGCAGTCCAGCCATGAATTTCTTTGAAGTGAACTTAGAGGGCAATCAGCTTACAGATGGACAAGGCTTTGCTGTTGGACTTCCAGACGGTCAGCGTAAAATCTTAGAAGAAAAAGGCTATCAAGGAAAGAAAGTGATACTGGGCATTCGACCAGAGGATATCTCGGCTGAGTTGATAGCTGCTGATGCTTTCCCAGATTCTGTTGTTGAAGCAGAGATTATAGTTTCTGAACTTTTAGGAAGCGATTCTATCCTTTATTGTAAAATAGGAGTTCAGGAATTTTCTGCACGTGTTGCTGCTCATAATTACCATGAAGCAGGGCAGAAAATAGACTTGGTATTCAATATTGCAAAAGCACACTTCTTTGAATTAGAGAACGGTTCACGTATTAAATAAAATTTTATAAGGAAATTTTAATTATGATTGTAACGGAAATTAATAATCTGTCAACTTATGTAGGAGTAAATCCATATTTTGAAAGATTAATAAATTTTTTAAAAACAGTTGATTTGGGAAGTCTTCCAGAAGGGAAGATAGATATTGAAGGTGATAAATTATTTGGCAATTGTTTTAGTTATGTAGCAGATGGTCAACCAGGAGATTTCTTTGAAACTCATAGGAAATATCTTGATATCCATCTGGTGTTAGAAAATACAGAAGATATGGCAGTTTCTTCTGTTAAAAGCACAACAGTTAGTCAACCTTATAATAAGGAAAATGATATTGAGTTATATGAAGGAAAAGTGGAGCAGCTTATTCATTTGAAATCTGGAGAATGTTTAATAACATTCCCTGAGGATTTGCATCAGCCAAAGGTTCGTGTAAATGATCTACCATTAAAAAAAGTAGTATTTAAAGTAGCTATTTCTTAAATAGGAAGAGGTAAACTATGAAAAATCTAAAGAAATTTTTATTCGTTCTTCTAACAGGACTTATCGCACTGATAATCAGTGGTTGTTCTCCAAGTGGGGAAAATAGTAAAGGAAACGATTCAGGTGAATTATCTGGGGAAATCGTTATGTGGCACTCATTTACACAGGGACCTCGTTTAGAAAGTATCCAGAAATCTGCAGATGAATTTATGAAGAAGCATCCAAAAGTTAAGATTAAAATTGAAACTTTTTCTTGGAATGACTTTTACACCAAATGGACAACAGGCCTTGCTAACGGAAACGTACCTGATGTCAGTACAGCTTTGCCGAACCAAGTAATGGAAATGATTAACTCAGATGCTATTGTTCCATTGAATGATACAATTGACAAAATTGGAAAAGATCGTTTCAATAAAACAGCTCTGAATGAAGCAAAAATTGGCAGTGATTACTATTCTGTTCCTCTTTATTCCCATGCGCAAGTGATGTGGGTACGAACAGATTTATTAAAACAACACAATATTGAAGTACCTAAAACTTGGGATGAACTTTATGAGGCATCTAAGAAATTAACAGCTGATGGAGTTTATGGTATGTCAGTGCCGCTTGGTACGAATGACTTTATGGCTACTCGTTTCCTGAATTTCTATGTTCGTAGTGCAGGAGGAAGCCTATTAACAAAGGATAAGAAGGTTGATTTAACTAGCGATTTGGCTCAAGAAGGAATCAAATACTGGGTGAAAATGTACAAGGAAGTTTCTCCTAAAGATTCACTCAATTATAATGTGTTACAACAAGCTACCCTATTCTACCAAGGTAAGACAGCATTTGACTTTAACTCAGGTTTCCACATTGGAGGGGTTGAAGCGAACAGTCCACAATTATTAGAATCAATTGATGCCTATCCTATTCCGAAGGTCAAAGCATCCGATAAAGATCAAGGAATTGAAACTTCAAATGTTCCAATGGTTGTATGGAAAAATTCTAAGCATCCAAAAGTTGCAAAAGCATTTTTAGAATATCTATATGAACAAGATAACTATGTTGGTTTCTTAGATTCTACACCAGTTGGCATGTTACCAACGATTAGCGGTATTTCTGATTTACCATCTTATAAGAATAATGAAAAACGCCAAAAATTCCAACATGCAGAACAAGTAATCAATGAGGCTGTTCAAAAAGGTACTGCTATTGGTTATGAAAACGGCCCAAGTGTTGAGGCTGGTATGTTGACAAACCAACACATTATTGAACAAATGTTCCAAGATATTATCACAAATGGGAAAGACCCCATGGCTGCAGCAAAAGATGCTGAAAAGCAATTAAACGATTTATTTGAAACGGTTGCAGTTGATGTGAAATAATACCTAGATTATTAGGGCTATGGTGCAGTAGCGCTATAGCCTCTTATTTTAAAGAAAGGGGTAAGAGATGGTCAGAGATCGTAATTTGACGCGTTGGATATTTGTACTACCAGCAGTGATTATCGTAGGATTACTCTTTGTTTATCCATTTTTTTCAAGCATTTTTTATAGCTTTACCAATAAGAATTTAATTATGCCCAACTATCGTTTTGTTGGTTTGGATAATTATAAAGCAGTATTGTCAGACCCTAACTTTTTTAGTGCATTTTTTAATTCAATTAAATGGACTGTCCTTTCCTTAGCTGGACAAGTTATCATTGGATTTGTTCTGGCTCTTGCTTTGCATAGAGTGCGACGATTTAAAAAACTTTATCGGACATTGTTAATTGTACCGTGGGCCTTTCCTACAATTGTTATTGCTTTTTCATGGCAATGGATTCTAAATGGTGTCTATGGGTATCTGCCAAATATCATTGTTAAGCTTGGTTTAATGGAGCATGCCCCAGCTTTTCTGACTGACAGCACGTGGGCCTTTATTTGCTTGGTGTTTATCAATATCTGGTTTGGAGCTCCAATGATTATGGTTAATGTTTTATCTGCACTTCAAACAGTTCCCCAGGAGCAGTTTGAGGCGGCTAAAATTGATGGTGCGACAAGTTGGCAAGTATTCAGACATATTACTTTTCCGCATATTAAGGTCGTTGTAGGACTGCTAGTTGTACTGAGAACGGTTTGGATCTTTAATAATTTTGATATTATCTACCTCATTACTGGTGGTGGTCCATCTAATGCGACTATGACCTTGCCGATTTTCGCTTACAACTTAGGTTGGGGAACGAAGTTATTAGGACGAGCTTCAGCAGTCACAGTATTGCTCTTTATCTTCCTATTGACAGTTTGCTTCATTTACTTCTCTGTAATTAGTAAATGGGAAAAGGAGGGTAGAAAATAATGAAGAAAAAATCAAACTTCTACTTAGATATCGGAGCTCATTTGGTTTTGATAATTGCAACAATTGTTGCAATCTTCCCGCTTGTATGGATTATTATATCTTCGATTAAAGGAAAAGGGGAGTTGACACAATTCCCAACTCGCTTCTGGCCTCAGACTTTTACGCTAGACTACTTTACACATGTTATTAATGATTTGCATTTCGTTGATAATATCCGAAATAGTTTAGTAATTTCTTTGTCCACAACAGTTATTGCAACGATTATTTCTTCCATGGCTGCTTATGGTATTGTTCGTTTCTTCCCTAAGCTAGGATCAATAATGTCACGGCTTTTGGTAACAACTTATATTTTCCCACCTATTTTGCTAGCAATACCTTATTCTATTGCAATTGCAAAAGCAGGTTTGGGAAATAGCATCATTGGCCTTATCATCATTTATTTGTCATTTAGTGTACCTTATGCGGTATGGCTGCTGGTTGGCTTCTTCCAAACGGTTCCGATTGGGATTGAAGAGGCAGCCCGTATCGATGGAGCAAATAAGTTTGTTACTTTTTATAAAGTGGTATTACCAATCGTTGCTCCGGGAATTGTTGCAACAGCGATTTATACCTTTATTAATGCGTGGAATGAATTCTTATATGCATTGATACTGATTAACGATACAAGTAAAATGACCGTTGCAGTAGCACTTCGTTCATTGAATGGGTCAGAGGTGCTAGACTGGGGAGATATGATGGCGGCATCTGTGATTGTTGTATTGCCTTCTATTATCTTCTTCTCAATCATTCAAAATAAGATTGCAAGTGGTCTTTCAGAAGGGTCTGTAAAATAGACATTTCGAAACAACATTAGTCAATATATAAGTTAAAAATAGGATATTGTATTAAACAACAGGAGAATAAAAATGGTTAAATATGGCGTCGTAGGAACAGGATATTTTGGAGCTGAATTGGCTCGTTATATGCAAAAAAATGATGGTGCAGAGATTACGATTGTTTATGATCCAGAAAATGCGGAAGCAGTAGCTGAAGAGTTAGGAGCGAAAGTGGCAGCTTCGATAGATGAATTAGTGGCTAGCGATGAAGTTGACTGTGTTATTGTAGCTTCTCCAAATAATCTTCATAAAGAGCCGGTTATCAAAGCAGCTCAGCATGGAAAAAATGTTTTTTGTGAAAAACCAATTGCTCTTTCCTATGAGGATTGTCGCGAAATGGTAGATGCTTGTAAAGAAAATAATGTGACCTTTATGGCGGGGCATATCATGAACTTCTTTAATGGTGTTCATCATGCTAAAGAATTAATCAATCAAGGTGTGATTGGGGACGTTCTATATTGTCATACGGCTCGTAATGGATGGGAGGAGCAACAACCATCAGTATCTTGGAAGAAAATCCGCGAAAAATCTGGTGGTCACTTATATCACCATATCCATGAATTGGACTGTGTTCAATTTCTTATGGGTGGGATGCCTGAAACTGTTACAATGACTGGTGGCAATGTAGCTCATGAGGGAGAAAATTTTGGTGACGAAGATGACATGATTTTTGTCAATATGGAATTTTCAAACAAGCGTTTTGCTTTGCTAGAATGGGGCTCTGCTTATCGATGGGGTGAACACTATGTCTTGATTCAAGGGACAAAAGGAGCGATTCGTCTGGACTTGTTCAACTGTAAAGGAACTCTCAAATTAGATGGCCAAGAAAGTTACTTCCTAATCCATGAGTCACAGGAAGAAGATGATGATCGTACTCGTATTTACCATAGTACCGAAATGGATGGAGCCATTGCTTACGGAAAACCTGGTAAACGTACCCCATTGTGGTTATCATCTGTTATTGACAAGGAAATGCGTTACCTTCATGAAATCATGCAGGGAGCACCGGTAACAGAAGAATTCAAAAAATTATTAACAGGAGAAGCAGCTCTGGAGGCTATTGCAACAGCAGATGCATGTACTCAGTCTATGTTTGAAGATCGTAAAGTTAAATTATCGGAAATTGTAAAATAAAAGATGTGGGGATGAAACAATGATTTTCGTCCCTCTCATTTCTAAAAAATTAGGAGAAAACTATGTCAGATTTAAAAAAATATGAAGGTGTCATCCCAGCTTTTTATGCTTGTTATGACGAGGAGGGTGAAATCAGCCCGGAGCGGACTCGCGCTTTGGTGGAGTATTTCATCGACAAGGGCGTGCAAGGTCTCTATGTCAACGGCTCGTCAGGCGAGTGTATCTACCAGAGCGTGGCCGACAGAAAAGTAATTTTGGAAGAAGTAATGAAAGTTGCTAAGGGCAAACTGACCATCATTGCTCACGTAGCCTGCAACAATACTAAGGACAGTATCGAGTTGGCAAAACATGCGGAAGCTCTAGGAGTTGATGCCATTGCGGCTATTCCGCCGATTTATTTCCGTCTGCCAGAATACTCTGTCGCTCAGTACTGGAATGATATCAGTGCGGCTGCCCCACATACTGATTTTGTGATTTATAATATTCCGCAATTGGCTGGTGCAGCGCTGACTCCGAGTCTTTATAAGGAAATGCTCAAGAATGAGCGCGTGATTGGGGTAAAAAATTCCTCTATGCCCGTTCAGGATATCCAGACTTTTGCAGCACTTGGCGGCAGTGACCATTTGGTCTTTAACGGTCCAGATGAGCAGTTCTTGGGCGGTCGTCTTATGGGTGCAGCAGCTGGAATTGGTGGTACCTATGGGGCTATGCCAGAACTCTTCCTTAAACTGAATCAACTGATTGCAGACAAGGAACTGGAAAGAGCCAAAGAACTGCAGTTTGCCATTAACGACATTATCGGCAAGCTAACCAGTGCTCACGGCAATATGTATGCTGTTATCAAAGAAGTTCTCAAGCTCAACGAAGGACTGGCTATCGGCTCTGTCCGTGCTCCTTTGACACCAGTCGTAGAAGCAGACCGTCCAGTCGTAGAAGCAGCAGCGGCCTTGATCCAAGAAACTAAGGAGCGCTTCCTCTAAAAGAAAGAAGGATGCTTATGGGAAATTATGTTACGATTGATATTGGCGGTACCAATATCAAATACGGCCTGATAGACGACCAAGAAACGCTAGTAGAAGCCCATGAAATACCTACGGAAGCCCATAAGGGTGGTCCAGAGATTATGCGTAAGGTTCAAAAGATAGTTGCAGACTATGCGCAGGCTGGCTCGATTGAGGGGATTTGTATCTCCTCAGCTGGTATGGTCGATCCAGACAAGGGAGAAATCTTTTACGCTGGCCCTCAGATTCCTAACTATGCTGGGACGCAATTTAAGAAGGTCTTGGAGGAGGAGTTTTCCATTCCTTGCGAGATTGAGAATGATGTCAATTGTGCCGGTCTGGCTGAGGTCATGTCTGGCCATGGTAAGGGAGCAAAAATTGCGGTCTGTCTGACGATTGGGACAGGGATTGGTGGCTGTCTAGTAGCGGATGGGCAAGTTTTTCACGGCTTTAGCAACTCAGCCTGCGAAGTAGGCTATCTGCACCTGCCGGACGGAGCCTTTCAGGATGTAGCTTCGACCACAGCCTTGGTTCAATATGTTGCTGACTTGCACGGAGAAGATCCCTCTCTCTGGAATGGTCGAAGGATTTTCAAAGAAGCGACCGAGGGCAATACCTTCTGTATCAAAGGAATTGACCGCATGGTTGGCTATCTGGGTCAAGGAATTGCCAATATCTGCTATGTTGTCAATCCGGAAATCGTCATCTTGGGCGGTGGTATCATGGGACAAGAGGCCATTCTCCGACCGCGGATCCAAGCGGCTCTCAAGGATGCTCTGGTGCCGAGTATAGCTGAGAAGACCAAACTAGCCTTTGCCTATCACCAAAATACGGCGGGCATGTTTGGGGCCTACTACCACTTTAAAAATAAACATCAGTAATCTAAGCAAACCTGGGGAGTGACCTCAGGTTTCTTGCTTCTAGAAAAACTGCTTCTGTAGATGGACAGATAGTATTTTAGAAGAAGTTGAAATGACAGGAAAAATTCGGTGGATAGAACTAAATTTTCAAAAATTTAACTTTGCTCACTTGTCTTTAGAAGTAGATTTAAAAGGTTGCCCAAGACTTTTAAGAAGTATCAGCCCTTTGAGGTTGAGCAATCAGTAACCCATCAAGGAGTTAAAAATAAGGCCAGGATTTGTGTCCTAGCCTTTTATTGATGTCTACGGTAGTAACCGTTAAGTTTGTGGTTTTCCCAGTAACTATTGAAGATTTTTTCCTTTCTCTCTCGGTCAATCTCTAGGAAAAAGGCATAAAGTATATCGATCATCAGCAGCATTGGGAACTGAGCTGAGATTCGTTGGATGAACTGAGGTTTACTTTGCATTGCAACTGGGATGATTTCTGAAAAGTCTTCTTTAATCAAATCAGGCTGGCCAGTGATTAGCACGGTCTTGGCTCCCATGCCCTTAGCATCAATCAGGCTGTCAATAATGGATGGGGTTTGACCTGAAAGAGAAAAGCCGATAACTAGGCAGTTTTTGTCTAAAATGCTCGTTGTCCAAGCAAAGCCATCCGCATCTGTCAGAGCTTCACAAATAACTCCTAAGCGCATGAAGCGCAGTTTCATATCGCGAGCGACGAGCCCCGAGCTTCCCGTGCCAAAAAAATAGACACGATCCGCTTTTTCAATCAGCTGGGCTACACGCTCCAATCTTTTTTCGTCAATCAAGTCCTCGGTTTGTTGCCGAATTTGAATATAGTTGCGTAGCACCTGGCGGGACGAATCATTTTTCAGATTTGTATGCTCCGTTTTGCTGATTTTCAGCTGTTGGAGATATTGGAAGTTGAACTCCCGATAGCCCTTAAAGCCACATTTTTTAGCAAAACGGGTCAAGGCCGCCTGTGAGATGTGCAAGGTTTGCGCTACTTCAAGGGAGGACAGATCACCTTCTATCTCTGTCGGAGTCAAAAAATAGTCGGCAATCTGTTTTTCGACATCGGTCATAATGTCGTAACAGCTTTCGATGATGGCCAAGATATTTTGCTGATGTCTCATGATGGGTCACTTTCTTTGGTCAAAATAATAAAAACGTATTTTCATTATAACATAGTTTAGAGAAAATAAAGCGTTTACAAAACCAATAATTGTCAGATCTGGCTTTCCATTAAAGTACGAGCAGACTGTAATCTCAATATTTTTAGATATTATGACCGCCTTTTTCTGAAGAGGTATTTCCTAAAGTTTGCGTCGAATGAAAGAAAAAGTGATATAATTTACACAAGTAATGTTCCAAGTTTGGATTTGAAGCAAGGAAGATAGGAGCTACTGTCACTTACAGCTTCCAATTCTTATTTTGAAAATCAGTAAAGCTATATTGTGAGGTTTTTTATGCGAATCAATGAACTAGGCCAGCCTATTGGGGATCTCTGCCGGACTTTAAGCCGGGAGATCTGCCCAAGCTGGAGCGAATAGAAGGTCAGTATGTTATCATTGAGCGGTTGTCCAAGGACAAGCATGAAGCGGATTTGTACGAAGTATATGGTCCGGATTCACCTGCTGACATGTGGACTTATCTCTTCCAAAATGCTGCTCAGAGTCAGGAGGAGTGGGATAGCTTGCTGGATCGGATGCTGGCAGCTCAGGATCGTTTCCACTATGCCATTGTGGACAAGGAGAGTGGCAAGGCGCTGGGAACCTTCGCTTTAATGAGGATTGACCGAGGCAATCGTGTGATTGAAGTAGGAGCTGTGACCTATTCGCTCAATTTGAAGCAAACTAGACTGGCTACTGAAGCTCAGTACTTACTGGCACGCTATGTCTTTGAAGAGCTGGAGTATCGCCGCTACGAATGGAAATGCGATGCACTCAATCAGCCCTCAAGGCGAGCGGCAGAGCGGCTTGGTTTTACCTATGAAGGCACTTTCCGTCAGGCGGTCGTCTATAAGGGGCGCAACCGAGACACTGATTGGCTCTCCATGATTGACAGCGATTGGCCTGCCATTAAGCGTCGTTTGGAGAAATGGCTGAGTCCAGACAATTTCGATGAAAAGGGACAGCAAATAAAAGCCTTGTCTGAGTTTTGACATTTGATTGAGAGTGGGCCAGAAATCGGTAATTCGTTAGAATTCGATTTCGTCGTCCCACCTCCGCACAGTTGAGTAGGGCTGTAAAAGCTGATGAAATCAGCGTAGTAGAGCCCACTCAACCACTGCGTCTTGCTTGACATCCAAAGACAATTGAGAGCTAGGACTTTTGTCCCAGACTCTTTTTACTTTTTAATTTTGATGAAAATGGAGAATTTTCTGATAAATTTTGATATAATAAAACGAACTACAGATAAAGGATGAGAGAGAATGACTTTAGTTTATCAATCAACGCGTGACGAAAAGAATAGAGTAACAGCCAGCCAGGCGATTCTGCAAGGTTTGGCGACAGATGGCGGTCTCTTTACGCCCATTGCCTATCCGCAGGTCGATTTGGACTTTGCCAAGCTCAAAGACGCTTCCTATCAGGAAGTAGCCAAGCTGGTTTTGTCTGCATTTTTGGACGATTTTTCTGAAGAAGAGCTGGACTACTGTATCAACCATGCCTACGACAGCAAGTTTGATGATGCTGCGATTTCTCCCTTGGTCAAGCTGGATGGTCAGTACAATCTAGAGCTTTTCCACGGAGCGACCATTGCCTTCAAGGACATGGCTTTGTCCATCCTGCCTCACTTGATGACAACCGCAGCTAAAAAGCACGGCTTGGAAAACAAAATTGTCATTTTGACGGCGACTTCTGGCGACACAGGCAAGGCGGCTATGGCAGGTTTTGCGGATGTTCCTGGGACTGAAATCATCGTCTTTTATCCGAAGGATGGTGTCAGCAAGGTCCAAGAGCTGCAAATGACGACGCAGACAGGTGCCAATACGCATGTGGTGGCCATTGATGGCAACTTTGACGATGCCCAGACCAATGTCAAGCAGATGTTTAACGACACAGACTTGCGGGCTCGTCTCTTGGAGCACAAACTGCAATTTTCATCCGCCAACTCCATGAATATTGGCCGTTTGGTGCCGCAGATTGTTTACTATGTCTATGCCTATGCTCAGCTGGTGAAGACGGGAGAAATCACAGCAGGCGACAAGGTCAACTTTACCGTTCCGACAGGGAACTTTGGTAATATCTTGGCGGCCTATTATGCCAAGCAAATCGGTCTGCCGGTTGGCAAGCTGATCTGTGCATCGAATGAAAACAATGTCCTGACGGACTTCTTCAAGACTCAGGTTTATGACAAGAAGCGGAGCTTCAAGGTGACATCTAGTCCGTCCATGGATATTCTGGTTTCCTCTAACTTGGAGCGTTTGATTTTCCATCTGTCTGGTAACAGCGCTGAGAAAACAGCTGCTTTGATGGTGGCTCTGAATGAGCATGGACAGTATGAACTGACGGACTTTGATGCTGAGATTTTAGAGCTCTTTGCGGCTGACTATGCAACAGAGCAAGAAACAGCTGCTGAAATCAAGCGGGTCTATCAAGTCTCTAACTACATCGAAGACCCTCATACTGCCGTTGCGTCTGCTGTCTATCAAAAATATCTGGCAGAGACAGGGGATCAGCGCAAGACTGTTATCGCGTCTACCGCTAGTCCTTATAAATTCCCAGTTGTAGCCGTTGAGGCTGTGACTGGCCGAACAGGACTTAGTGATTTCGAGGCTTTGGAGCAACTGCACGAACTTTCTGGCGTAGCCCTGCCACCAGCTGTGGACGGCTTAGAAACAGCACCGGTTCGCCACAAAACCACAGTCGCTGCAGACCAAATGCAGGCAGCAGTCGAAGATTACTTGGAATTGTAAAAATGGCTTAGAAAGCCTAAAATCAGCTGGATATCTAGCTGATTTTTTCTTAGGATGCCCAATGAAAGAAAGGGAAGTAGCTGATGCTTAAGAGGGAGAATTTTCTCTATGACAACTTATAAAAAAATCATGAACATTGCTCTGCCAGCTATGGCGGAGAACTTTCTGCAGATGCTCATGGGCATGGTCGACAGCTATCTGGTGGCCAGTCTTGGGCTGATTGCGATTTCTGGTGTCTCGGTGGCCGGAAACATTATTACCATTTATCAGGCAATTTTTATCGCGCTGGGGGC
Source organism: Streptococcus sp. 27098_8_113 (assembly GCF_041432545.1). Lineage (NCBI taxonomy): Bacteria > Bacillati > Bacillota > Bacilli > Lactobacillales > Streptococcaceae > Streptococcus > Streptococcus sp. 27098_8_113. The sequence continues at coordinate 49,088 of NZ_JAPVZU010000010.1, forward strand.
TGCTGTTTCCAGTCTCATCTCCAAGACTCTGGCTCAGGGAGACAAGGAGCATTTGGCCTATCACACAGCTGAGGCTATCAAGCTGACGCTACTTCTGGGTCTTCTGCTAGGTCTCCTTTCTCTGCTTTTTGGTAGGCAGATGCTGGACTTTCTGGGGACGGAAAAAGCGGTGGCTGAAGCAGGCGGTCTGTATCTGGCTCTGGTTGGTGGAACCATTGTCCTGCTGGGCTTGATGACTTCCTTTGGAGCTCTGGTGCGGGTCACGCGCAATCCTAGATTCCCCATGTATGTCAGTCTTCTGACTAATGTCCTCAATGCTCTCTTTTCTGGTCTGGGGATTTATGTCTTTCGGCTTGGTATTGTCGGTGTAGCGCTGGGGACGGTGCTGGCTCGTTTGGTCGGTGTGCTGATTCTCTGGCGGGAGCTGGATTTGTCCACAATCCGCTGGAGCTGGGGTTTAGATGGCGAGCTCTTGCGTCTGTCTCTGCCGGCTGCTGGAGAGCGGCTCATGATGCGGGCGGGTGATGTAGTGATCATCGCCATTGTGGTCGTCTTTGGGACGGATGCAGTAGCGGGGAATGCCATCGGCGAAGTCCTGACCCAGTTTAACTATATGCCGGCTTTTGGGGTCGCGACAGCAACAGTCATGTTGGTAGCCCATGCGGTTGGGGAGGGCGATATGCAAGCGGTTGGTCTGATTCGTCAGCGGGCCTTCTGGCTGTCTTTTGCTTGCATGCTGCCCTTGGCTTTAGGTATTTTCGCACTTGGTCGGCCGCTGACCTTGCTCTATACGGACAATAGCGGAGCGATTACAGCCAGTCTTTCGGTCATCCTCTTCTCCCTGCTGGGCACTCCCATGGCAGCTGGAACCGTGATTTACACAGCGGTTTGGCAGGGGCTGGGCAATGCCAGACTGCCCTTTTATGCCACGACTATTGGCATGTGGCTAATTCGCATTGTCTCAGGATATTTATTAGGTGTGACCTTTGGCTTGGGTCTGCCAGGAGTCTGGGCGGGGACGCTCTTGGACAATGGCTTCCGCTGGCTATTTTTAAAGGTTTTATACGACAGAAAAATGAGGGAAATCACATGACAACAGCGTTTATTTGGGATTTGGACGGAACCTTGCTGGACTCCTACGATGCTATTTTGGCAGGAATTGAGGAAACCTACGCCCACTATGGCCTGGACTTTGACAGGGCAAGTATTCACAGCTATATCCTAAAGCACTCTGTCCAGAAGCTCTTGGAAAAAGTAGCGTCTGAGAAGGGGCTGGACGCTGCCGAGATGAATGCCTTCCGTGGAGCAAGCCTAAAGGAGAAGAATGCTCAGGTCCACCTGATGGAAGGAACGGCGGAGATACTGGCTTGGGCTAAAGAGCAGGGCATTGCCCAGTTCGTCTATACCCACAAGGGACTCAATGCCCATCAAATCTTGCAAGACTTGGGCATTCATGACTATTTTACAGAAATCATCACAACGGCCAATGGCTTTAAGCGCAAGCCCCACCCAGAGGGTGTCGACTATCTGCTCGCGAAATATGGCCTGGATAAGCAGGAAACCTACTATATCGGGGACCGGACCCTAGATGTAGATGTCGCAGTCAATAGTGGCATCCAGAGCATTAACTTCTGTGACTACCGATCAGAAATCAACCAGAAAATAGAGAAGTTGGTGGATATCAAGCAATTATTTACAAGATAAAAAGCAGACCAGAACTGATCTACTGTCAGCCTAGCCTGCTTTTTTTTACATATGCTCAATGTGAAGTTCTAGTAAGAACTCAAGCGCCTCGGGAGTACAGTTCTTTTTTTCAATAGGGAAACCGACAATTGGTCCCAACATGATATAAAAATCTTCTTTAGTATGAAAAACTTTGACGATGTCATCATAGCTATAAAGAAACTCTCCTCGTTTGCTTTTCACAGAAAATTTATCTTTCTCAAATATAAGAGTTTGCTCCATATCCTTCCAGAAAGGAGTTTTTCGATAGGCCTTCCTTATCTGAAAGTCCGTGCCAAAGTACATTATTGGGAATATAATCAAAGATGTAAATAGCACGATGAAGAAAGAAAATCGCTTCAGGTTGTCAGGTAGGAAGATAAGATAGAGAGATAGAATTCCTATCAAAATGAACATATTCAGCAAGAATCTTTTCCCGCGTAAGAAAACAGACCAAGCAAATCGTTGATACACTTCCTCAGTCACAAGGGTTGGAATGGTTATTGGGAACATGCTTCACCTCCTAGTTTTTATTATTATACCATACAGGAATTATTAAAATCACTTTTAAATTTTCCACGCCGCCTTTCCTGTCTTTGTCGGCCTTTCGTGTTATAATAAACCTATGGAAAATAAGAACAAATTATTATTAATTGACGGTTCGTCCGTTGCTTTTCGCGCTTTTTTTGCGCTTTATAATCAAATTGACCGTTTCAAGAGTCCATCGGGCCTGCATACCAATGCCATTTATGGCTTCCACCTCATGCTCAATCATCTCTTGGAGCGCGTTCAGCCGACTCATGTCTTGGTAGCTTTTGATGCTGGCAAGACGACCTTCCGGACCAAGATGTATGCTGACTATAAGGCAGGTCGGGCCAAGACACCGGATGAATTTCGGGAGCAGCTGCCCTTTATCCGAGAAATGCTGCAGCACCTAGGCATTCACTTCTATGACTTGGCTCAGTACGAGGCGGATGACATCATCGGGACCTTGGATAAGATGGCTGAAAAGACAGCTGTGCCTTACGATGTGACCATTGTCAGCGGCGATAAAGACTTGATTCAGCTGACGGATGAAAATACCGTGGTGGAGATCTCCAAGAAAGGCGTGGCTGAGTTTGAGGAATTTACCCCAGCCTACCTCATGGAAAAGATGGGTATCACACCAGAGCAGTTCATTGACCTTAAGGCGCTGATGGGCGATCAGTCGGACAATATCCCCGGCGTGACCAAGATCGGCGAGAAGACTGGTCTCAAGCTCCTCTTGGAGTACGGTTCTTTGGAAAATCTCTATGAAAACATTGACCAGCTCAAGGCCTCCAAGATGAAGGAAAATCTGATCAATGACAAGGACAAGGCCTTCTTATCAAGAACCCTAGCCACTATCAATACTCAGGCTCCGATTGAAATCGGGCTAGATGATTTGGTTTATAAGGGTCCTCAGATAGAGGCACTGAGCAAGTTCTACGACGAGATGGGCTTCAAGCAGCTCAAGGCTCAGCTAGGAACTGGTCAAGAGCCGGTAGAAGTCAAACCAATTGAATTTACCAAAGTGACTGAAGTGACAGCGGATATGCTGGCACCAGAGCAATTCTTCTATTTTGAAATCTTGGGTGACAACTACCACAAGGAAGAGATTGTCGGTCTTGCCTGGGGCGATAGCCGTCAGATTTATGTCGGCTCCAGCGATTTACTGCAGCAGCCTCTCTTTCAGGATTTTTTGGCAAAAACAGCTCTGAAAACCTACGACCTCAAGCGGACCAAGGTACTTCTCAGTCATTACGGCATCGAGCTACCAGCAGCATCCTTTGATGCGCGTCTAGCCAAGTATCTGCTTTCGACGGTCGAGGATAATGAGCTGGCGACCATTGCTCGCCTTTACGGCCAAACAATTCTGCTGACTGATGATGAGGTTTATGGAAAGGGAGCTAAGCGCGCTTTGCCAGAGCAAGAGCGGCTCTTTGAGCATCTAGCTCGTAAGGTTCAAGTACTGCTGGAAACAGAAGAGCCAATGCAAGAGCAGCTCCGTTCCCACGACCAGCTGGGTTTGTTGCTTGAAATGGAGCAGCCGCTGGCCTTTGTCTTAGCCAAGATGGAGATTGCGGGGATCAAGGTTGAGCGGGAAACCCTGCAGGGCATGCAGGCAGAAAATGAAAAGACGCTGGAAAGTCTGACTCAGGAGATTTATGATCTGGCTGGTCAGGAGTTCAATATTAACTCGCCGAAACAGCTGGGAACCATTCTCTTTGAGGATATGGGGTTGCCGCTGGAGTACACCAAAAAGACCAAGACAGGCTACTCGACAGCGGTTGACGTGCTGGAGCGTTTAGCACCGATTGCACCGATTGTGTCTAAGATTCTGGAATACCGTCAAATCAGCAAGCTCCAGTCTACTTATATCATCGGACTGCAGGAGGCGATTGCGGCTGACGGCAAGATTCACACTCGCTATGTTCAGGATTTGACTCAGACGGGCCGCTTGTCCTCGGTTGATCCGAACCTGCAGAATATCCCCGTTCGTTTGGAGCAGGGGCGTCTTATTCGCAAGGCCTTTGTGCCAGAGTGGGCAGACAGTGTGCTTCTCAGCTCGGATTATTCCCAGATTGAGCTGCGGGTGCTGGCTCATATTTCTCAGGACGAGCATTTGATTGCTGCCTTTCAGCATGGAGAAGACATTCACACGGCCACAGCCATGCGGGTCTTTGGTATTGAAAAGGCAGAGGATGTGACGCCTAATGACCGTCGCAATGCCAAGGCTGTCAACTTTGGAGTGGTCTATGGCATTTCCGACTTCGGACTGGCCAATAATCTGGGCATTTCCCGCAAGGCTGCCAAGGACTACATTGAGACTTATTTTGAGCGTTTCCCTGGCATCAAGAATTATATGGAAACCATCGTTCGTGAAGCGCGTGATAAGGGCTATGTAGAGACCATTTACCATCGCCGTCGTTCCTTGCCGGACATCAATTCCCGCAACTTTAACATCCGAAACTTTGCGGAGCGCACAGCCATTAACAGCCCCATCCAAGGCTCCGCCGCAGATATTCTCAAAGTCGCTATGATTAATCTGGACCGAGCTCTGACAGAGAAGAATTTTAAATCTCGCATGCTCTTGCAGGTGCACGATGAAATCGTGCTGGAAGTGCCAGCTGACGAGCTAACAGCCGTTCACAAGCTGGTCAAAGAAACCATGGAAACTGCGATTGAGCTAGCCGTTCCACTAGTGGCTGATGAAAATGCCGGCCAAACTTGGTACGAGGCGAAATAAAACAAGATACAAAGAGCGTCAAAACCGACTGAAAATTAGGATCCGGACGAAGGAGCCATGCTCCTAGAACGGATTATCTATTTTCCAAGGTTTTAGCTCGTGTTCAATTTAAGATATCAAGGGCGTAAAACACAAAGTGAAAATAGAAAGCTGACACAGCATTCAAGGAATGCGAGGGAAATCACCTTTTTTGTACCGTATTCAGCTAAGATATCATTGTTAAAAAAGTTAAAAATTATTTATAAAACAGGAGGAGCATTATGACTTACCATTTTCAAAATCCCAGTGACGGCGTTGTCAAGCGCTATCTAGAAACCAGCAAGGTGATTGCTGTTGTCGGTCTGTCTGACCGTGAAGAAACGACCAGTAACCGTGTGTCCAAGGAAATGCAGGAGCGAGGCTATCGCATTATCCCAGTCAATCCGCGGGCAGCGGGCAGTCAGATTTTTGGTGAAACTGTTTATGCCAGTCTCAAAGATATTCCTTTCCCAGTGGATATTGTCGATGTTTACCGTCGTAGCGAGTTTTTGCCAGATGTGGCGCGTGATTTTCTGGAAGCAGATGCCAAGATTTTCTGGGCTCAGTTGGGCTTGGAAAATGAAGAAGCTGAGCAGATTTTGCGGGCAGCTGGTCGCGAAGATATCGTTATGGATCGCTGCATCAAACGCGAGCATACCCGCTTGATTCTGGGCGAATAAATGGCCAAGTTAGTCATCATTCGTGGCAATTCCGGTTCTGGCAAGTAGAGTCTGGCTAAGAAACTGCAGGCACACTATGGTCGAGGGACTCTTTTGATTGCGCAGGACACAGTTAGACGGGACATGCTCAAGGAAAAAGTCGAGCTGGGCGACCTATCTATTGACCTGACTGAAAGCCTAGCTCGTTTTGGCTACGAGCATGATTTACTGGTCTTGGTAGAAGGTTTCTACGAGACAGATATTTATGGCCACATGCTGGAGCGGTTGCGGACTTTGTTTGGTCCTCAGACTCTAGCCTATTACTATGATTTGACTTTTGAAGAAAACGTCTGCCGCCATCAGACCCGAGTCAAGCAGGAGGAATTTGCCCCAGCTGATATGAGACGCTGGTGGAAAGATCGAGATTTCTTAGGCTAGGAAGAGGAATCATTCTTTAGAGACGAAGATTCCTTGGAGGCAGCCTTTGAGCGGATCGTTCATGATTTGCATCATACAAAAGAAGGTTGAGCTTTGAGTTCAACCTTTTGTAATACCATAAGAATCATTTTTTCTATTATTTTAGATTTTTTACACAGAAAAATGATATAATAATAGCATAGGAATCTATATCTTTTTAAGTGTCAGAAAGGGGAGGACTATGCCGAATCAGGAATTTGGGCAGCGATTGAAGGAATTGCGTAAAGCTAAAGGATTGACCAAAGAGGCGCTATGTGGAGATGAGTCTAATCTCTCCGTTCGGCAGCTAACTCGTCTGGAAAGCGGACAGTCTCAGCCTACATTGCGAACTTTGGAATATTTAACAGAGTGTTTGGGTATTAGTCTGACGGAGCTGATAGGTCAAGAGCATATGAACCATTTGCCATCTGAATATCAGAAGCTAAAGTATCAGATCATACGAACGCCAATCTATGGCAGCCAGGAAGTCCTAGCTGAATTAGAGAATCAATTGGATGCTGTTTTTGATAATTATTATGATAATTTACCTAGTGAGGAGCAGTTAACTATAGATATTTTACAATCTTATCTCTACACTTATGAGAATGATGGTAAGCCGTTTGGCAAAGAAATTTTTGACAGAAATAAGAGAAGATTGCGTCAGAAAAAATTTTATGATATTAATGATTTGCTAATCCTTCGTCTGTATCAAATGTATATAGATGAAAAGGAAGTGGCCTCTGGAAAGTTTGATATGGATTTGTTTGATGATCTAGCAGTTGGTTTACTCAATTCTAAGGATCATATTCCAAGCAACTATACATTTCTTCTGAGAGATATATTGATTATGGTGCCAACAGTCGAGATATTTCGATGTCGCTTTGTGCATATCCATAAGGCGTTTCAATGTTTAAAAGAAATGATGACCTCAACTCAAGATTATCAAAAAGAGCCGATTATTAAGATGTTGGAATGGAAGTATAGTTTAGTGAGGGAAAAGGACGTGGATAAAGCTAGAAAACTCTACGAAGATGCCCTCACTCTTGCAAAATTGTTTCAAAATGATAATTTAGCTCGCCAATTACAGTATGAGTGGGAGAAAAATTTAGAGGAGTATACATATAAATAAACGGGACTTTTAAGTCCTGTTTATTTATTCTTGGGAGTTTATAATGAAATTGTAAATAATAAAAACCAAAAGGAAGTGGGGAAATGGAAGTTTATTTGAAATTACTCTTGATAATATGGTGGTGCTAATAGCTGCTATTTATGATTGATTTGTAAGGTGTTAAAACAAATCAATAAATGTTACAATTGTATTACAAAAAGCGATTCCTATTTTGAAATTGGATAAAACGATAAGGAGGTTCCATTATGAAACGTAATAAACTTATTTTATTGGCAGCTACTGCCTTGTGCTCTGTATTCCTGCTTGCAGCTTGTAGTTCTAAGCCATCTACGAAGGTGAACAGCAGTTCCACTTCCCAGACTTCTCAGATATCTAAGACTAGTAGCTCAGGCGAGTCCTCCACCAAACCATCAGCTAAGCAAAGTTCTGCTTCCAACGAAGCAAAGGCATCCTCTTCAACTCCTCAGACTTCTAGCGACCAGAGTATTTCCAGTCAAGCTGAGAAACCCGTGGAAAACAAGACTTCAGCAGATTCAAACACTCCAACAACTTCCGGTATAGATGTCAATGCTCTAGCAAATGGTGATTTCTCTAGCATTGCAGGTGCTTGGCAAGACGATTTGGGCAACCAATTAGTTTTTGATGCAAATAGATTAGTAACATTGCAACGTAATAATGGTGAGACATTGAACCATAACGTTATTTATAATGGTCATGTAGAAGGAGATAAGTTTAGAGCTGATTTTGGTTATAATGGAGCAGGCAGTAGTGATCCTTTATTCGCTGTTCCAGTGGGCGTAGCATTACCACTTAATGGTGCTCCAGCGCCTAAAGAACAAATCATGCTTGGAAGTGATGCAATCTCTTCCGCACAACATCCCTACTATCGAGTAGCAAATTAATGATAAACTGACAAGGAGATTCTATTATGAAACGTAATAAACTTATTTTATTGACAGCCACTGCCTTGTGTTCTGCTTTCCTGCTCGCAGCTTGTAGCTCTAAGCCTTCTACGGAGCCTAGTAGTTCTACCTCTCAGAGCTCTAAAATTAGCAGTTCTAGCAAGTCTTCTACCAAACCATCAGCTAAGCAAAGTTCTGCTTCTAACTCCGTGACATCCTCTTCAACTCCTCAGACTTCTAGCGACCAGGGTATTTCCAGTCAAGCTGAGAAGCCCGTGGAAAACAAGACTTCAGCAGATTCAAACACGTCACCAACTCCGGCTACTCCAGTGGCTCCAACAACTTCTGGTATGGATATCAATGCTCTAGCAAATGGTGATTTCTCTAGCATTACTGGTACTTGGCAAGACGATTTGGGCAATCAATTAGTCTTTGATGCAAATGGTTTGGTGTCCCATACTTACAGAGGAAATGAATCAAGCGACTACACTTTGACAAATAGTCAAGTATATGAAGGTAAGTTTGGAGCGTTTTTAACTCATAAATCAGGGAATCAAGTGGCCTCCTTCACAGCCATTCCTAAAGGAGCTCGTCTTTATGATACTGGAAGTGAAAATCCGAAAGAACGCATTTTAGTGGGGCAAGATTTTACCTATGCAAGCCAACATCCCTACTATCGCGTAGCGAATTGATGTATTGAATGATGAACATCGTGGTGCGAGTGACTTTCCAAGGTACTCGTCATGCTGACAATATAAAAACAAGGAACAGAATTAATTGCTGTTCCTTTTTCTTTGCTTTATCGAAAAAAGTTTGTTCATAGGGCTGTTTTGGATTATTTTTTTGTAAAATGGCTCTTTCTTCTCCAAAAATTGGTACAATAAAAGAAAGCGTTTTAATCGAATGATGAGGTAGTAACGATGAAAATATCTTTAGAAGAAATTCAAAGAGTTGCCAACCAAGGCCCTTTCTATCCAGACTGGGACTCTCTTGCGACCTATCAAGTTCCCCACTGGTTCAAAAGGGCTAAGTTTGGGATTTTTATCCACTGGGGACTTTACAGCCTTCCTGCCTTTGGGAGCGAGTGGTACTCTCGAAATATGTACATCCAAGGTACGGCAGAGTTTGACCACCATATCAAAACTTATGGGCCTCACAAAGATTTCGGCTACAAGGATTTTATCCCACTCTTTACTGCCGAAAATTTTCATGCGGACGAATGGCTGCGCCTCTTTAAAGAAGCGGGAGCCCAATATATTTTTCCAGTGGCAGAGCATCACGACGGCTTCCAGCTTTATGGCAGTCAGCTCTCTCCTTTTAATAGTGTGGAAATGGGTCCAAAACGTGACATCTTGGGTGAATTGAGTCAGGCAGCTCAAAGAGAGCAACTACATTTTTGTACCTCTTCCCATCGGGCAGAGCATCATTTTTTCTTTTCGCATGGAAAGGAGTTTGCCGGTGACATTGCCAGCGAAGTCAGTCGCGAGGAACTCTATTGGCCGGCTATGCCAGAGCCAGACCACCATGATTTGTTTGGTCAGCCTTGTCCGAGTCAGGAGTTTCTAGATGATTGGCTCCTGCGTACCTGTGAGCTGGTTCGAGATTACCAGCCTGAGATTTTGTATTTTGACTGGTGGATTCAGCATGCAGCTTTTAAAGAGTATATAAAGCTTTTTGCGGCCTATTACTATAATTTAGGAGCAGCTTCTGGGAAGCCGACTAGCATCTGCTACAAGCATGATGCGCTGGCTTTTGGTGCGGGGATTGTGGAAGTGGAACGCGGCGGTTTTGCAGAGATCCAGCCTTTCACTTGGCAGACGGATACGGCTATCGCGCGAAATTCTTGGGGCTACACAGAGAACCTTGACTATAAGTCAGCTAAAGAAATCATCCAGACCTTGATTGATGTCGTATCCAAAAATGGGAATTTGCTGCTGAATATTGGGCCAAAAGGAGACGGGACGATTCCAGAAAAAGATCAAGAAATCTTGAGAGAAATCGGGGCTTGGCTCCAAGTGAACGGTCAAGCGATCTATGATTCACGCGCATGGAGGCAATTTGGAGAAGGTCCGACACAAGTAGATAGTGGGCCATTTTCGGATGGGAAAAACATCCCGTATACAAACCAGGATTTCCGTTTCACGGCTAAGGGCGGAGCAGTGTACGCCTTTCTGATGGAGCCTGCAGCAAATCAGTGGCTGACGATTCAGGCCTTGGCTGACGAAAGAGAAAATCCCGCGTCTCGCTTTCATGGTATCATAGAAGAGGTATCCTTACTAGGCTATGAGGAACCGCTCGAATGGGAACAAATGCCCCAAGGTTTGCGTCTTTTCATGCCGAGTGTAGCAGGCGAATTACCCTTGGTGTTGAAGGTCCAACTGCGTTAAATCTAGACGAAAAAATGAGGCTGGGACAAAAGTCCTAGCCTCTCAATTGTCTTTGGATTGTAGAGCAAGACGCAGTGGTTGAGTGGGCTCTACTACGCTGATTTCATCAGCTTTTACAGCCCTACTCAACTGTGCGGAGGTGGGACGACGAAATCGAATTCTAAGGAATTACCGATTTCTGTCCCACTCTCATTTTACTTACTTAGTGATTTTAAATTTTCATAAAAGAGTACTCGGGCTGTTGTGATGTAAGGATAGGCCACAACTCCAGCGATTCCCAGTGTAATACCAATCAGGATATACCAGCCGATAAAGCTCAGATCCAGCAAGAAACGTTTCCATTTATAGCCTTTCATCATGCGTCTGCTTTGCACAATGACTTGCCAAGGTCCTTGGTAGGTGCCAGTGCTCAGCTGATCATAAAGGATGAAGTCGGTCTGAGAGTAAGCGTAGTTTGCCATCAGGAAGACTGCCGTACCAGCCAAGACAATGAGAGTGCCGAGAAACATCATGGGCGCATAGCTGACGATTTGCTCCACCTCAGGACTAGCAGCTGTCAATTGGGACACATCGGATATTTTCCTATAAATAGCTAGCACCTTGTAACTGCTGAAAATAAGGAAAAATGAACCGACAAGGCTGATAGAATTCCACAACAAGAGGAGAATACTTTTAGTCAGTTGTGTGATAAAAATCGGTGAGAAAAGCTCGGCAGAAAAGATTCGGCCAATATCTGCAAAGCCAACCGTATCGCGTTTTTTCCGAACGACTTCTATCATGCTGAAGCTAGCAGATAAAAAGAGCAGGGCGATGATAAATTCTACGATTTGTGGAAAAATTTGACGGCCAAAAATCACAACAAAGGCCTGATTGATCTCCAACTGGGGAACAATCTCCTCCAGATGACGGTTGGGAGACAGATAGGTAGATAAAATGGTTACCAGAGTTGGAATGGCAAAGAGTGAGAAAATGCCGTTGGTTTGATTTCGGATGGTTCGTGCCTGGGCACGGATTTCGCTTAAATTCATACAGACCTCCATTTCATGATTTTTATTATACCACATATCGTGACAGACAAGACTTTTTTTGGTAAAATCATACGGTATCTTATGAGCGCTTGTCGCTTATTTTATAGAAGAAAATAGCTGGGACTGTCTTTCCCAGCAGGAGGAAACATGTCAGATTCACCGATTCAGTATCGTTTGATCAAAAAGGAAAAGCACACAGGTGCTCGTCTAGGAGAAATCATCACCCCGCATGGCACCTTCCCAACGCCTATGTTTATGCCGGTCGGTACTCAGGCGACGGTCAAGACTCAGTCGCCAGAAGAGCTCAAGCAAATGGGTTCGGGTATCATCTTGGCCAATACTTACCACCTCTGGTTGCGGCCGGGTGATGAGCTGATTGCCCGTGCAGGTGGCCTACACAAGTTCATGAACTGGGACCAGCCTATTCTGACCGATAGTGGTGGTTTTCAGGTTTATTCTCTAGCGGATAGTCGCAACATCACAGAAGAAGGAGTGACTTTTAAGAACCACCTTAATGGTTCCAAGATGTTCCTGTCGCCAGAAAAGGCTATCTCTATCCAGAACAACCTAGGCAGCGACATTATGATGTCTTTTGATGAGTGCCCGCAGTTCTACCAGCCTTATGACTATGTCAAGAAGTCTATCGAGCGGACTAGCCGTTGGGCAGAGCGCGGACTCAAGGCCCACACTCGTCCACACGATCAAGGTCTCTTTGGGATTGTTCAGGGAGCTGGCTTTGAAGATTTGCGCCGCCAGTCTGCTCAAGATTTGGTCAGCATGGATTTCCCAGGCTACTCTATCGGAGGGCTGGCTGTTGGTGAGTCTCATGAGGAAATGAATGCGGTGCTGGACTTCACAACGCCTTTGCTGCCTGAAAACAAGCCTCGTTATCTCATGGGAGTGGGAGCGCCAGATAGCTTGATTGATGGTGTTATCCGTGGCGTTGATATGTTTGACTGCGTTCTGCCGACTCGGATTGCCCGAAACGGCACCTGCATGACCAGCGAGGGACGTCTGGTTGTCAAAAATGCCCAGTTTGAGGAAGATTTCACGCCACTGGATCACGACTGTGATTGCTACACTTGTACAAACTACACGCGGGCCTATATCCGCCACCTGCTCAAAGCTGATGAAACCTTTGGCCTCCGCTTGACAAGTTACCACAATCTCTATTTCTTGGTAAATCTCATGAAGAAGGTTCGTCAAGCCATTATGGATGATAATCTGTTGGAATTCCGAGAAGACTTTGTTGAGCGCTACGGCTACAACCGCTCCAAGAGGAATTTCTAAGAGTCTTCATTTGAAATCGCAGGGGCTTTGTGCTATTCTACCGTGGTGCTGTAAATCACAGCGTTAGCTGTGATGCAAGAGGTTGCGACATAATCGATTGCATTGCCACGAAACGCGCGTCGGTTTCCTATTTTTGCTTTGAGTTTGAATCCCTTTGTATCTTAGGCTTGAGCATAAAAAACGCTCGTTAAAAACTTTCCAAACTATATCAATAAGAATTGGAAGGCTGGTCTTGGTCGAAGCCTACATGTTTTTCGTCTCTGGTTGAGACTGGTAAATTTAACGTTTTGTTTACTATGGGTGCCATTCTCTCTAGGAAAGAGGAGTTGATAGTGAACGGCGTGATATATCCTATACGCAAAGAGCGCTAATTCATTTTGTTGAGTGAAGTAGTAGCTTGGTAGTTAGAAGGTTTAGAGCTGAGGTCGATTGTTAGTCAGTCACCTTAGAAGTGAAAGTAAAAGGAGCAAAATATGTTTTTAAAAATAATCAGTAGTATCTCTACCAATAATTTTCAAGATCCAAACATGATGGAAAAAATTAACCATCTATGGCAGGAACACCAGAAAGAAGTAGAGGAGGCATTTGCCCAAGGGCTTCCGATTTATGCAGTTTATCATGATTATGCCAGCGACTACAAGGGTGATTACAGCTTGTCGCTCTGTAGTCTGTCTGATAAAGAAGACTGGGACTTTGACACTTCAGAGCAAACTTACCAAGTATTTGAGGTGGATACAAGTGATTCAAAAGGTTGCCTTCATACCTGGCAGCAAATTTGGCGGGCAGAAGAAGCAAGAGAACTGCAACGTCAGTATAGTATTGATTTTGAAAAATATGATCCAGATCAGACAGTATCTATCTTTATCGCTACCCCCAACAATGGGTAAGTTGTCAAACTGAGTTCTAGTTACATAAGAGGATCAGAACTTACTCCAAGAACTTAGGCTAGTAAAAAAGATTTAAAAAATTACTCAAATCCCTTGCAATGCTTGGTTCTTTGTGTTAAGATACTATGGTGCTGTAAAAAAACAGCGTGTAGCTTTGATGCAAGAGGTTGCGACACGCTCGGTTGCATTGCCACGCAATCACCTGTCGGTTTTCTTGTGGAGCTAGCCTATTATCTTAAATAGACGAAAAAAGGAGAAAAAGATGGCAAACAAAAAAATCCGCATCCGTTTGAAAGCTTACGAACATCGTACACTTGACACAGCGGCTGCAAAAATCGTAGAAACTGCTGCACGTACAGGTGCTGAAGTTGCGGGTCCAATCCCACTTCCAACTGAACGTAGCCTCTACACAATCATTCGTGCGACTCACAAATACAAAGATTCTCGCGAACAATTTGAAATGCGTACTCACAAACGCTTGATCGACATCATCAACCCAACTCAAAAAACAGTTGACGCTTTGATGAAGTTGGACCTTCCAAGTGGTGTGAACGTAGAAATCAAACTTTAATCTAAAGCTTGGTATCTTGAGCATAAAAAACGCTCGTTAAAAACTTTTTAGACAAAAAAATAGAAAAGGAAACATTTTCTCATGACAAAAGGAATCTTAGGGAAAAAAGTGGGAATGACTCAAATCTTCACTGAAGCTGGCGAATTAATCCCTGTAACTGTTGTTGAAGCAGCTCCAAACGTTGTTCTTCAAGTAAAAACAGTTGAAACAGACGGTTACAACGCAGTTCAAGTTGGTTTTGACGACCTTCGTGACGTATTGAGCAACAAACCTGCTAAAGGACATGTAGCGAAAGCTAACACGGCTCCTAAGCGCTTCATTCGTGAATTCAAAAACATTGAAGGCTTGGAAGTTGGTGCGGAAATCACAGTTGACACATTCGAAGCTGGTGATGTTGTTGATGTAACAGGAACTTCAAAAGGTAAAGGTTTCCAAGGTGTAATCAAACGCCACGGCCAATCTCGTGGTCCGATGGCTCACGGTTCACGTTACCACCGTCGTCCTGGTTCAATGGGACCAGTTGCGCCAAACCGTGTTTTCAAAAACAAACACTTGGCTGGCCGTATGGGTGGCAACCGTGTAACGATTCAAAACCTTGAAATCGTACAAGTTGTTCCAGAGAAAAACGTTATCTTGATCAAAGGAAACGTACCTGGTGCTAAGAAATCTCTTATCACTATCAAATCAGCAGTTAAAGCTGGTAAATAATAAAGAAAGGGGAAATCAGTCACAATGGCAAACGTAAAATTATTTGACCAAACTGGTAAAGAAGCTGGTGAAGTAGTTCTTAACGACGCAATCTTTGGTATCGAACCAAACGAATCAGTTGTCTTCGACGTGATCATCAGCCAACGCGCTAGCCTCCGTCAAGGAACTCACGCTGTTAAAAACCGTTCTGCAGTATCAGGCGGCGGACGCAAACCATGGCGTCAAAAAGGAACTGGACGTGCTCGTCAAGGTTCTATCCGCTCTCCACAATGGCGTGGTGGTGGTATCGTCTTCGGTCCAACTCCTCGTTCATATGCCTACAAACTTCCACAAAAAGTTCGTAGATTGGCATTGAAATCAGTTTACTCTGAAAAAGTTGCTGAAAACAAATTCGTAGCTGTAGACAGCCTTTCATTTACAGCTCCAAAAACTGCTGAGTTTGCAAAAGTGCTTGCAGCATTGAGCATCGACACAAAAGTACTTGTTATTCTTGAAGAAGGAAATGAATTTGCTGCACTTTCAGCACGCAACCTTCCAAACGTTAAAGTTGCAACAGCAACAACAGCAAGTGTTCTTGATATCGCAAACAGCGACAAACTTCTTGTTACTCAAGCAGCTATCTCTAAAATCGAGGAGGTTCTTGCATAATGAATTTGTATGACGTTATCAAAAAACCTGTGATCACTGAAAGCTCAATGGCTCAGCTTGAAGCAGGCAAATACGTATTTGAAGTAGACACTCGCGCTCACAAACTTTTGATCAAGCAAGCTGTTGAAGCTGCTTTTGAAGGAGTTAAAGTTGCTAATGTCAACACTATCAACGTAAAACCTAAAGCAAAACGCGTTGGACGTTACACTGGTTTTACTAACAAAACTAAAAAAGCTATCATCACTCTGACAGCAGATTCTAAAGCAATCGAGTTGTTCGGAGCTGCTGAAGCAGAATAATCTAAGGAGGAAATATCGTGGGAATTCGTGTTTATAAACCAACAACAAACGGTCGCCGTAATATGACTTCTTTGGATTTCGCTGAAATCACTACTAGCACTCCAGAAAAATCTTTGCTCGTTTCACTTAAGAGCAAAGCTGGTCGTAACAACAACGGACGTATCACTGTTCGTCACCAAGGTGGCGGCCACAAACGTCACTACCGTTTGATTGACTTCAAACGTAACAAAGATGCTGTTGAAGCAGTAGTTAAAACTATCGAGTACGATCCAAACCGTTCAGCAAACATCGCTTTGGTTCACTATACTGACGGTGTGAAGGCATACATCATCGCTCCTAAAGGTCTTGAAGTGGGTCAACGTATCGTTTCAGGTCCTGAAGCAGATATCAAAGTCGGTAACGCACTTCCACTTGCTAACATCCCGGTTGGTACTTTGGTTCACAACATTGAATTGAAACCAGGTCGTGGTGGTGAATTGGTTCGTGCTGCTGGAGCTTCTGCTCAAGTATTGGGTCAAGAAGGTAAATACACTCTTGTTCGTCTTCAATCAGGCGAAGTTCGTATGATCCTTGGCACTTGCCGTGCTACAGTTGGTGTTGTCGGAAACGAACAACATGGCTTGGTTAACCTTGGTAAAGCAGGTCGTAGCCGTTGGAAAGGTATCCGTCCAACAGTTCGCGGTTCTGTAATGAACCCTAACGATCACCCACACGGTGGTGGTGAAGGTAAAGCACCAGTTGGTCGTAAAGCGCCATCTACTCCATGGGGCAAACCTGCTCTTGGTCTTAAAACTCGTAACAAGAAAGCGAAATCTGACAAACTTATCGTTCGTCGTCGCAACGAGAAATAATCTAAAACAATCTATCCGCCAGCTCGGTAGCGCTGCTTAGCAGCGCAGGCCGCTGTGGTACTTATTTTAAAGGAGAAAATATAAAAATGGGACGCAGTCTTAAAAAAGGACCTTTCGTCGATGAGCATTTGATGAAAAAAGTTGAAGCTCAAGCTAATGACGAAAAGAAAAAAGTTATAAAAACTTGGTCACGTCGTTCAACGATCTTCCCAAGTTTCATCGGTTACACAATCGCAGTCTATGACGGACGTAAACACGTACCTGTTTACATCCAAGAAGACATGGTAGGTCACAAGCTTGGTGAATTTGCACCAACTCGTACTTACAAGGGTCACGCTGCAGACGACAAGAAAACACGTAGAAAATAAGGAGAACATAAATGGCAGAAATTACTTCAGCTAAAGCAATGGCTCGTACAGTGCGTGTTTCACCTCGTAAAACTCGTCTAGTTCTTGACAATATCCGTGGTAAAAACGTCGCTGACGCAATCGCAATCTTGAAATTCACTCCAAACAAAGCTGCTAGCATTATCGAAAAAGTATTGATCTCTGCAATCGCTAATGCTGAAAACAACTTTGGTTTGGAAAAAGCTAACTTGGTGGTATCTGAAGCTTTCGCAAACGAAGGACCAACTATGAAACGTTTCCGTCCACGTGCTAAAGGTTCAGCTTCACCAATCAACAAACGCACAAGCCACATCACTGTGGTTGTTGCAGAAAAATAAGGAGGTAACATCGTGGGTCAAAAAGTACATCCAATTGGTATGCGTGTCGGCATCATCCGTGATTGGGATGCCAAATGGTATGCTGAAAAAGAATACGCGGATTACCTTCATGAAGATCTTGCAATCCGTAAATTCGTTCAAAAAGAATTGGCTGACGCAGCTGTTTCAACTATTGAAATCGAGCGCGCAGTAAACAAAGTTAACGTTTCACTTCACACTGCTAAACCAGGTATGGTTATCGGTAAAGGTGGAGCTAACGTTGATGCACTTCGTGCAAAACTTAACAAATTAACTGGAAAACAAGTACACATCAACATCATTGAGATCAAATCTCCAGATTTGGATGCTCACCTTGTTGGTGAAGGAATTGCTCGTCAATTGGAGCAACGTGTTGCTTTCCGTCGTGCTCAAAAACAAGCAATCCAACGTGCAATGCGTGCAGGAGCTAAAGGAATCAAAACTCAAGTATCAGGTCGTTTGAACGGTGCAGATATCGCTCGTAGCGAAGGATACTCTGAAGGAACTGTTCCACTTCACACCCTTCGTGCGGATATCGATTACGCTTGGGAAGAAGCTGATACTACTTACGGTAAACTTGGTGTTAAAGTATGGATCTACCGTGGAGAAGTTCTTCCAGCTCGTAAAAACACTAAAGGAGGTAAATAACCAATGTTAGTACCTAAACGTGTTAAACACCGTCGCGAATTCCGCGGAAAAATGCGTGGTGAAGCTAAAGGTGGTAAAGAAGTAACTTTTGGAGAATATGGTCTTCAAGCAACTACTAGCCACTGGATCACTAACCGTCAAATCGAAGCTGCCCGTATCGCTATGACTCGTTACATGAAACGTGGTGGTAAAGTTTGGATCAAAATCTTCCCACACAAATCATACACTGCAAAAGCAATCGGTGTACGGATGGGATCTGGTAAAGGGGCTCCAGAAGGTTGGGTAGCACCAGTTAAACGTGGTAAAGTGATGTTTGAAATCGCTGGCGTATCGGAAGAAATCGCTCGTGAAGCTCTTCGTCTTGCAAGCCACAAATTGCCAGTTAAATGTAAATTCGTAAAGCGTGAAGCAGAATAAGGAGAAAGCATGAAACTTAAAGAAATTCAAGATTTTGTTAAAGAACTTCGTGGTCTTTCTCAAGAAGAACTCGCGAAGCGTGAAAATGAATTGAAGAAAGAATTGTTTGACCTTCGTTTCCAAGCTGCTACTGGTCAATTGGAGCAGACAGCGCGTTTGAAAGAAGTGAAAAAACAAATCGCACGTATCAAAACTGTTCAATCAGAAGTTAAATAATAGACTTGGGAAAGGAGAAATTCTAAAATGGAACGTAATCAACGTAAAACCCTCGTCGGACGCGTCGTTTCTGACAAGATGGATAAGACAATCACAGTTGTAGTTGAAACAAAACGTAACCACCCAGTCTATGGTAAGCGTATTAACTACTCTAAGAAGTACAAAGCACATGATGAAAACAATGTTGCCAAAGAAGGCGATATCGTTCGTATCATGGAAACTCGTCCGCTTTCAGCTACAAAACGCTTCCGTCTTGTAGAAGTTGTTGAAGAAGCGGTTATCATCTAATCAAACCAGAAAGGAGAAAACTTAAATGATTCAAACAGAAACTCGTTTGAAAGTTGCTGACAACAGCGGTGCTCGCGAAATCCTGACAATCAAAGTTCTTGGTGGTTCAGGACGTAAGTTCGCCAACATCGGTGATGTCATCGTTGCATCTGTAAAACAAGCTACTCCTGGTGGTGCGGTTAAAAAAGGTGACGTTGTAAAAGCGGTTATCGTTCGTACTAAATCAGGTGCTCGTCGTAAAGATGGTTCATACATCAAATTCGACGAAAACGCTGCAGTCATCATCCGTGAAGACAAAACTCCTCGCGGAACTCGTATCTTCGGCCCAGTTGCTCGCGAATTGCGTGACGGCGGCTTCATGAAGATCGTATCATTGGCTCCAGAAGTACTTTAATCTAAAAATCAAACAAGTCCCCTGGAAGTTTTCTAGGGTGCCCTCATGGGCGTAAGAAATTAAAGGAGAAACCTAATAATGTTTGTGAAAAAAGGCGACAAAGTTCGCGTAATTGCTGGTAAGGACAAGGGTATTGAAGCACTTGTTGTTGCAGCTCTTCCAAAAGTAAACAAAGTAGTTGTTGAAGGTGTTAATCTTGTTAAGAAACACCAAAAACCAAATAGTGAAAACCCTCAAGGTGCTATCGTAGAAAAAGAAGCACCAATCCATGCGTCAAACGTTCAAGTTCTTGACAAAAATGGTGTTGCAGGACGCGTTGGTTACAAGTTTGAAGACGGCAAAAAAGTTCGTTACAACAAGAAATCAGGCGAAGTGCTTGACTAATCACGAAGGAAAGGAGAAGTATAATGGCAAATCGTTTAAAAGAAAAATATCTTAATGAAGTAGTACCTGCTTTGACTGAAAAGTTCAACTACTCATCTGTTATGGCTGTGCCAAAAGTGGATAAAATCGTTTTGAACATGGGTGTCGGTGACGCTGTATCAAACGCTAAAAACCTTGAAAAAGCTGCTGAAGAATTGGCTCTTATCTCAGGTCAAAAACCACTTATCACTAAAGCTAAAAAATCAATCGCCGGCTTCCGTCTTCGTGAAGGTGTAGCGATCGGTGCTAAAGTAACCCTTCGTGGCGAACGTATGTATGAGTTCTTGGATAAATTGGTTACTGTATCACTTCCACGTGTACGTGACTTCCATGGTGTTCCAACAAAATCATTTGATGGACGCGGAAACTACACACTTGGTGTGAAAGAACAATTGATCTTCCCAGAAATCAACTTTGATGACGTTGATAAGACTCGCGGTCTTGATATCGTTATCGTAACAACTGCTAACACTGACGAAGAGTCACGTGCATTGCTTACAGGCCTTGGAATGCCTTTTGCAAAATAATATAGGAGGTAAAACAAATGGCTAAAAAATCAATGATTGCTAAGAACAAACGCCCAGCGAAGTTCTCTACGCAAGCTTACACTCGTTGTGAAAAATGTGGCCGTCCACATTCAGTTTACCGCAAGTTTAAACTTTGCCGTGTTTGCTTCCGTGAATTAGCATACAAAGGACAAATCCCTGGCGTTACCAAAGCATCTTGGTAATTCTAGCTTCCAATTCCGTCACGATTCTTCGTTATCGGCTTTTGCCTAACTTAAGTTATGCCTACAAGCCGATGCCTAGACTCACTTAGGAATTGAAACCTAGAAACATATTCTGAGCCTAGCTCAATCATTAACTAGCAAGTGCAGCTTGCAAACTACTAGTAAGAGGAGAAATATAAAATGGTTATGACTGACCCAATTGCAGACTTTTTGACTCGTATCCGTAACGCTAATCAAGCGAACCACGAAGTACTTGAAGTACCTGCATCAAACATCAAAAAAGGGATTGCTGAAATCCTGAAGCGTGAAGGTTTTGTAAAAAACGTTGAAATTATTGAAGATGACAAACAAGGCATCATCCGTGTCTTCCTTAAATACGGACAAAATGGTGAAAAAGTTATCACTGGTTTGAAACGTGTTTCAAAACCAGGTCTACGTGTTTACAAGAAACGCGAAGACCTTCCAAAAGTCTTGAATGGACTTGGAATTGCTATCCTTTCAACATCTGAAGGTCTGCTGACTGATAAAGAAGCACGCCAAAAGAACGTTGGTGGAGAAGTTATCGCTTACGTTTGGTAATATTTAGCTTTCAATTTCTTTGTAGCTCTTCGTTATTGTTTCTTGCCTAACTCAAAGTTATGCTTGCGATACGAAGCATAGATTCACTTTGGAATTGAAACCTAAATGTTCCTTTAAATCGAGAAATCGATTTAAGCCCCGTGAAAACTGGTCGCTTACGGCCTGACAATTTAACAGGAGAAAATAAACATGTCACGTATTGGTAATAAAGTTATCGTGTTGCCTGCTGGTGTTGAAATCACTAACAATGACAACGTTGTAACTGTAAAAGGACCTAAAGGAGAACTGACTCGTGAGTTCTCAAAAGATATTGAAATCCGTGTGGAAGGAACTGAAGTAACTCTTCACCGTCCAAACGATTCAAAAGAAATGAAAACAATCCACGGAACTACTCGTGCCCTTCTGAACAACATGGTTGTTGGCGTATCAGAAGGATTCAAGAAAGAACTTGAAATGCGTGGGGTTGGTTACCGTGCACAACTTCAAGGCACAAAACTTGTCTTGGCTGTTGGTAAATCTCACCCAGACGAAGTTGAAGCTCCAGAAGGAATTACTTTTGAACTTCCAAACCCAACAACAATCGTTGTTAGCGGGATTTCAAAAGAAGCAGTTGGACAAACAGCTGCTTATGTACGTAGCCTTCGTGCACCAGAACCATATAAAGGCAAAGGTATCCGTTACGTTGGTGAATTCGTTCGCCGCAAAGAAGGTAAAACTGGTAAATAATATTGATTGGCTGATCATTTCAGCCAGCCAATTTATTTTCCGATTTTGTGCTAAGGCACGTCAATAATAATAAGAGGTGAAAATTGTGATTACGAAACCAGATAAAAATAAAATCCGCCAAAAACGCCACCGTCGCGTTCGCGGAAAACTCTCTGGAACTGCTGATCGCCCACGTTTGAACGTATTCCGTTCTAATACAGGCATCTACGCTCAAGTGATTGATGACGTAGCGGGTGTAACGCTCGCAAGCGCTTCAACTCTTGACAAAGAAGTTTCAAAAGGAACTAAAACTGAACAAGCCGTTGTTGTAGGTAAACTCGTTGCAGAACGTGCAGTTGCTAAAGGTATTTCTGAAGTGGTGTTTGACCGCGGTGGATATCTCTATCACGGACGTGTAAAAGCTTTGGCTGATGCAGCTCGTGAAAACGGATTGAAATTCTAATAGGGAGGACACTAGAAAATGGCATTTAAAGACAATGCAGTTGAACTTGAAGAACGCTTAGTTGCAGTCAACCGTGTTACTAAAGTTGTTAAAGGTGGACGTCGTCTTCGTTTTGCAGCTCTTGTAGTAGTTGGTGACCGCAACGGTCGTGTTGGTTTCGGTACTGGTAAAGCTCAAGAAGTACCAGAAGCTATCCGTAAAGCAGTTGAAGATGCGAAGAAAAACTTGATCGAAGTTCCAATGGTTGGTACAACTATTCCTCACGAAGTTCTTTCAGAATTTGGTGGAGCGAAAGTATTGCTTAAGCCAGCTGTTGAAGGTTCTGGAGTTGCTGCTGGTGGTGCTGTTCGTGCCGTCATCGAATTGGCAGGTGTGGCAGATGTTACATCTAAATCACTTGGTTCAAACACTCCAATCAACATCGTTCGCGCAACTGTTGAAGGCTTGAAACAATTGAAACGCGCTGAAGAAGTTGCTGCCCTTCGTGGTATTTCAGTTTCTGACTTGGCTTAAGAAAGGGGAACTCATGGCTCAAATTAAAATTACTTTGACTAAGTCTCCAATCGGACGCATCCCGTCACAACGTAAAACTGTTGTAGCACTTGGACTTGGCAAATTGAACAGCTCAGTTATCAAAGAAGACAATCCAGCGGTACGCGGTATGATCACTGCTGTATCTCACTTGGTAACTGTTGAAGAAGTTAAGTAAGCCTTAGCTGAAAAACTTTTATTAAGATACATTAGGGGATTTGAGAATTTTCTCAGCCCCTAAAACTAAATATATGTATAGGCGAGTTTGTATCAGAGACACCTTTTCTCTGGTACGAGCGCTAGCATTTTACAAAAGAGGAGAAAAAATTAATGAAACTTCATGAATTACAACCTGCTGCAGGTTCACGTAAAGTTCGCAACCGTGTTGGTCGCGGTACTTCATCAGGTAACGGTAAAACTTCTGGTCGCGGTCAAAAAGGTCAAAAAGCACGTAGCGGTGGCGGTGTTCGTCTTGGTTTTGAAGGTGGACAAACTCCATTGTTCCGTCGTGTACCAAAACGTGGTTTCTTGAATGTAAACCGTAAAGAATACGCGATTGTTAACCTTGACCAATTAAATGTCTTTGAAGATGGTGCAGAAGTAACTCCAGTTGTTCTCATCGAAGCAGGTATTGTAAAAGCTGAAAAATCTGGTGTTAAGATTCTTGGTAACGGAGAATTGACTAAGAAGTTGACTGTTAAAGCAGCTAAATTCTCTAAATCAGCTGAAGAAGCTATCACTGCTAAAGGTGGTTCAGTCGAAGTCATCTAAGAGAGGTGACCTATGTTTTTCAAGCTATTAAAAGACGCACTTAAAATAAAACAAGTACGGTCTAAGATTTTGTTCACACTGTTCATTATCTTAGTTTTCCGTATTGGTACAACTATAACCGTTCCAGGAATTAATGCGAAAGCATTGAATAGTTTAAGCGATTTACCTTTCTTAAACATGCTTAGCTTGGTTTCAGGGAATGCCATGCGTAACTTCTCTGTTTTTGCCCTTGGGGTTAGTCCCTATATCACGGCTTCAATCGTGGTTCAGCTCTTACAAATGGACTTGCTTCCAAAATTTGTAGAGTGGGGCAAGCAAGGGGAAGTCGGACGGAGAAAGCTTAATCAAGCAACTCGCTATATTTCTCTGGTATTGGCCTTTGTCCAATCCATCGGGATTACAGCTGGATTTGCGACTTTGTCAAGAACCAAACTAGTAGCGAATCCAAATTGGCAAACCTATCTTTTGATTGGTGCCCTCCTCACGACAGGTTCAGTTATTGTGACCTGGTTAGGAGAGCAAATCACAGATAAGGGTTATGGTAATGGTGTATCCATGATTATCTTTGCAGGGATTGTATCTGGTATTCCTGGTATGATCAAAGGAATCTATGAAGATTACTTTGTTAATATCCCGAGCGATCGACTCAATTCGTCTTTGATTTTCGTTGGGATTTTAATTGTTGCAGTTTTGGTGATTATCTATTTCACAACCTTTGTGCAACAAGCTGAGTACAAAATTCCAATTCAATATACGAAGATTGCTCAAGGTGCCCCTTCAAGTTCCTACCTACCGTTAAAAGTGAATCCTGCTGGTGTTATCCCAGTTATCTTTGCAAGTTCGATTACAGCTGCTCCAGCAGCTATCTTCCAATTTGTAAGTGCTATGGGCTATAACGCATCATGGGTTCGGACGGCACAGGCGCTTCTGGCGACTACAACCATCAGTGGTATGTTTACCTATGCTCTCTTGATTATTCTCTTTACTTTCTTTTATACATTTGTACAAATTAATCCTGAAAAGACAGCAGAGAATTTACAAAAGAGTGGAGCCTACATCCCAGGTGTTCGTCCAGGTAAGGGAACGGAAGAATATATGTCTAAATTGCTTCGCCGTTTGGCGACAGTTGGCTCACTATTCCTAGGAATTATCACAATCATTCCGATCCTAGCCAAAGATCTTTTCGGTCTGACCGATGCAGTTGCTCTTGGAGGAACTAGTCTTCTTATCATCATTTCGACTGGTATTGAAGGAATGAAGCAGTTGGAAGGTTACCTTCTGAAGCGTAAGTATGTCGGATTTATGGATACTACAACAGAATAGAAATAGGTTGACTTAGTCAACCTTCTATTTTGTTTTTAAAAAAGTTTATTAAGTGTTTTAATAGATTGCTTTAAAAACAAAAAAGGAGACAAAACATGAATCTTTTGATTATGGGCTTGCCAGGCGCAGGCAAGGGAACACAAGCAGCCAAAATTGTGGAACAATTCCACGTGGCACATATTTCAACCGGGGATATGTTCCGTGCTGCTATGGCCAATGAAACAGAAATGGGTGTTTTAGCGAAGTCCTACATTTCTAAAGGCGAGTTGGTGCCAGATGAAGTGACAAATGGAATTGTGAAAGAGCGCTTAGCACAAGATGATATTAAAGAAACTGGTTTCTTGTTGGACGGTTATCCACGGACAATTGATCAAGCACATGCTTTGGATAAAATCCTTGCGGATCTGGATATCCAACTTGACGCAGTTATCAATATCGAAGTAAATCCAGATAGTTTGTTAGAACGTTTGAGTGGACGGATTATCCACCGCGAAACAGGGGAAACCTTCCACAAAGTTTTCAACCCACCAGTGGATTACAAAGAAGAAGATTACTATCAACGTGAAGACGACAAACCTGAAACAGTAAAACGTCGTTTGGATGTTAATATCGCTCAAGGCCAACCAATTATTGATCATTACCGTGCTCAAGGACTCGTTCACGACATTCAGGGCAATCAAGAGATTGAGGCAGTTTTCTCAGATATCGAAAAAGTCTTGTCAAATTTAAAATAAAAGCGTTTTTCCCGCTTGCAATATTTGACAAGTAGTGATACAATGAGTTAGTCTGACTTATAATTGTTACCTCTGTGCTCAGAGGAATCTATCGAAATTTAGGGAGGTGCTTTTGCGTGGCAAAAGACGATGTGATTGAAGTCGAAGGCAAAGTAGTTGATACGATGCCGAACGCAATGTTTACGGTTGAACTTGAAAATGGACATCAGATTTTAGCAACAGTTTCTGGTAAAATTCGTAAAAACTATATTCGTATTTTAGCGGGAGATCGTGTTACTGTCGAGATGAGTCCTTATGATTTGACACGTGGACGGATCACTTACCGCTTTAAATAATCGAAAAACTTGGAGGGATAAGAAATGAAAGTAAGACCATCGGTCAAACCAATTTGCGAATACTGTAAAGTTATTCGTCGTAATGGCCGTGTTATGGTAATTTGCCCAGCAAATCCAAAACACAAACAACGTCAAGGATAAGATAGAAAGGAGAAAACATGGCTCGTATTGCTGGAGTTGACATTCCAAATGACAAACGTGTAGTCGTTTCACTTACTTACGTGTATGGTATCGGACTTCCAACTTCTAAGAAAATTTTGGCTGCTGCTGGAATCTCAGAAGATATCCGTGTCAAAGATTTGACATCAGATCAAGAAGACGCTATCCGTCGCGAAGTGGATGCAATCAAGGTTGAAGGTGACCTTCGTCGTGAAGTAAACCTTAACATCAAACGTTTGATGGAAATCGGTTCATACCGTGGTATCCGTCATCGTCGTGGACTTCCTGTCCGTGGACAAAACACTAAAAACAATGCTCGTACTCGTAAAGGTAAAGCCGTTGCGATTGCAGGTAAGAAAAAATAATATAGGAGGTAAAAGTCTTGGCTAAACCAACACGTAAACGTCGTGTGAAGAAAAATATCGAATCTGGTATTGCACATATTCACGCTACATTTAATAACACTATTGTTATGATTACTGATGTGCATGGTAATGCGATTGCTTGGTCATCTGCTGGTGCTCTTGGTTTCAAAGGTTCTCGTAAATCTACACCATTTGCTGCCCAAATGGCATCTGAAGCGGCTGCTAAGTCTGCACAAGAACACGGTCTTAAATCAGTTGAAGTTACAGTTAAAGGTCCAGGTTCTGGTCGTGAGTCAGCTATTCGTGCACTTGCTGCAGCTGGTCTGGAAGTAACTGCTATTCGTGATGTGACTCCTGTGCCACACAATGGTGCTCGTCCTCCAAAACGTCGCCGTGTATAATCATAAACAATTACACTGCTTTTCGTTTAAGAGGGAGTTAACTAAATGATTGAGTTTGAAAAACCAAATATAACAAAAATTGATGAAAATAAAAATTATGGCAAGTTTGTAGTTGAGCCGCTAGAACGCGGTTACGGTACAACACTTGGGAATTCGCTTCGTCGTGTACTTCTCGCCTCACTTCCAGGTGCAGCAGTGACTTCTATCAACATTGAAGGAGTATTGCACGAATTTGATACGATTTCTGGGGTCCGTGAAGATGTTATGCAGATCATTCTGAACATCAAGGGGATTGCTGTAAAATCTTACGTCCAAGACGAAAAGATGATTGAATTGGATGTTGAAGGTCCTGCAGAAGTAACTGCTGGAGACATTTTGACAGACAGTGATATCGAAATTGTAAACCCTGATCATTATCTCTTTACAATCAGTGAAGGTGCTCGCTTTAAAGCGAAAATGGCTGTGAATAGCGGTCGTGGATATGTGCCAGCTGACGAAAATAAAAAAGATGATGCACCAGTAGGCACACTTGCGGTAGATTCTATCTATACGCCTGTGACAAAAGTAAATTACCAGGTTGAACCAGCTCGTGTTGGTAGCAACGATGGTTTTGATAAACTTACCCTTGAAATTTTAACGAATGGAACGATTATTCCCGAAGACGCTTTGGGACTATCAGCTCGTATCCTGACAGAGCATCTGAACCTCTTTACA
This sequence comes from Streptococcus sp. 27098_8_113, assembly GCF_041432545.1. Taxonomy (NCBI): domain Bacteria; kingdom Bacillati; phylum Bacillota; class Bacilli; order Lactobacillales; family Streptococcaceae; genus Streptococcus; species Streptococcus sp. 27098_8_113. The sequence goes on from NZ_JAPVZU010000010.1 coordinate 76,849, forward strand.
GATTTAACAGAAGTTGCTATTTCAACTGATGTGATGAAGGAAGCAGAGAAATCTTCAGATGATCGCATTTTGGAACGTACAATTGAAGAATTGGATCTATCAGTTCGTTCATACAACTGTCTGAAACGCGCAGGAATTAATACTGTCTTTGATTTGACAGAAAAATCTGAGCCTGAAATGATGAAAGTTCGTAACTTGGGCCGCAAGAGTCTTGAAGAAGTTAAAGTTAAACTTGCTGACCTTGGTCTTGGGTTAAGAAATGATAAATAAAGGAGGAATACATGGCTTACCGTAAACTAGGACGCACTAGCTCACAACGTAAAGCAATGCTTCGTGATTTGACTACTGACTTGATTATCAATGAATCAATCGTAACAACTGAAGCTCGTGCTAAAGAAATCCGTAAAACAGTTGAAAAAATGATTACTCTTGGTAAACGTGGTGACTTGCATGCTCGTCGTCAAGCAGCAGCTTTTGTACGTAACGAAATTGCATCAGAAAACTACAATGAAGAGACTAACAAGTACACTACAACTACAGCTCTTCAAAAATTATTCTCTGAATTGGCACCTCGCTATGCTGAGCGCAATGGTGGATACACTCGTATTCTTAAGACTGAACCACGCCGTGGGGATGCTGCGCCAATGGCAATTATTGAATTAGTATAATTTTTATCAATTTTGTTGAGTGTTATGATGATGGAGTTCTTATACTCTTAGTCTAGCTCTGGTCTACCGCTAGGATTTTTCCTAGCGGGAACACTCATCATCATGATGAAAGGGTAGACGCTTGTTTACGAAATTGCTTTTAGTGAAAAACAATTTCGTAAGCAGGCGTTTTTGAATGGGAAAAGAAAAACTTTGTTGAGGGAAGGAGAAGAAATGCAAGATTCGATTGCTATTTTGAAAGAACGTTATTTAGCCAATATAAAAGAGAATCCAGACTTATACATTGGGATTGAGTTAGAATTTCCAATTGTGAATCTTCAGGGAGGAGCGACAGATACTCGTGTAACAAAGGAGCTGTTAGTAAGGCTGAATTCAGACTATGGCTTTATCGTAGAAAGAAGGGATTCAGAGGGCAATCCTATCCAGTTAAAAGCTTCAGATAGCGAAGATCGGATACTTTTTGAAGTGTCTTATAATATTTTGGAATTTGCATTTGAAAAAGCGAAAACGATTCAAGAAGTCGAAAGACGCTTTAATCATTACCTAGACACCATTCAAAAGATTTTGCGCGAAAGTCATCATGAGCTTCAGGGACATGGTTTACATCCATTCTGGAAGGAGAATGATAATGGTCCTGTTAAATATCCCCGCTATCAAATGTTAATGCAATATCTAGCTTTGAGTGAGAAAATTGGAGGAGATTTCTTCCATCGCCATCCTGATTATGGTAGCTATATCTGTGGGAGCCAGGTACAGTTAGATGTTTCACGGGCAAATTTCATACAGGTAATTAACACCTTTAATCAAATCGAGGCTGCCAAAGCTTATCTTTTTGCCAATTCAGAATTACTTACAGAAGATTTTAACACTAGAATCTCGAGAGACCGCTTCTGGGAAGAGTCCATGCATGGCTTGTTAGTAGAAAATGTCGGTGTTAATCCCCATGATTTCAAAGATGAGGAAGATTTTTTCAATTATTTAAATCATACAGCCATTTTCAATGTTGAGCGAGAGGGTGACACCTATTATTTTCCTCCTATCGTAGCTGGAGAGTATCTAAAGCAGGAGCAAATCAAGGGATACAATTTAAGTGGCAAGGAAAGTCTAGTAATCCCCCAAGCAGATGATTTTTGTAATCACAGAAGCTACCAGTACCAAGATTTGACAACGCGGGGAACGATAGAATTTAGGAGCACTTGTGCTCAGCCTTTCGATAGGACCTTTGCACCAGCAGCTTTTCATTTGGGATTGTTGGCTAATCTTGAGGAAGTGATCGCTTATCTTAAAGATTGTGATTTCTTCAAATTAGAGGGGCGTAACTATAAAAGGCTGCGCAGAAAGTATTCGCAGATCGAGTTAACACAGACAGAGCAAGACTCTATTCAATCATTTGCATCAGATCTCCTTCAATTGGCTGTTAAAGGTTTGGAGAAACGAAAAGAAGGGGAAGAGTGCTACTTGTTTCCACTTATGAATGAGAGATAAAGTAATTTCTTTTTAACCTCTAATAGAAAGCTGAAGTAAATTTCTTTATGTGATTGATTGGATTGTGTATTATATTAGTTTGAGTATGTTTGAATGAATTTAATTGTATTGGGAATACTTAAT
>NZ_JAPVZU010000011.1:0-78233 GCF_041432545.1 Streptococcus sp. 27098_8_113
CTCTCTTTTTTGCTAGGTGTACTGCATTGGTAAAGGTATAATAAGAATCGAAATTTAGAGCTCTTTTTTGTTACTAGACTGAATCAAAAGCTGAGGGAAGGAGCTTCCTAGTGAGTATGATGGCACATTTTTTGATTTTACATGGCTCTTAGCTGTACAGGAAGGGAAAAATTCGCTATACTAAGTAAAAGGAGGAAAAAATGAAAATTTTTTTGCAAAAAGTAGAATATAGTTTACTGGCTTTGTTTTTAGCCGTACAGACTCAAGTTCCTTTTGTGCTGATCCAGTTTTACAAAGGTCGAGATCAAAGTTTTTCAATAGGCTACACCTTGCTTGTCCTGATGGTTTATTTTCTGATTATTTTTTATGCTCTGCGAATGGCCAAAAAAGAAGGCTTACTGACCCTTGATTTTAGCTTTTTTAATTTAAAATCAGTGATTTGGCTGGTATTATCCTATCTGATAACTTTCGGAGTTAGTATTTTTGCTGCGATTATTATGGTTCTAGAGGGGCAACTTTCAGGAATGACCGCTAATCAAACTGCTTTGCAGAACTTGTTTCAGAGTACGCCCGTTATTTTGCTTGTTGTGGGAGCTATTTTTTCAGCGCCAATTTTGGAAGAAATTCTTTTCCGTGGTTTGATTCCTAAAAAGCTATTTCCCCAGCATGAGTTGATTGGTTTGGTGGTTGGTTCTATCCTTTTTGGTTTTTTCCACGGTCCGACCAATATTGGTAGTTTTATCCTTTATGCTGGTATGGGGGGCGTTCTAGCTTTGGTGGTTCACCAGACTAAGCGTTTGGAAATGGGAATTTTAGCCCATATGTTGCGGAATGCTATTGCTATTCTAGTGATGATTGCCGCACAAGGCTAAGCATAGGTGATTAATGGATGAAGAGGTCAGCTTGATCTCTTTTTTGACATTTCAGGGATAAAAAGTGACTTTTTAGGGCAGCGAGCCAACAGGGCAAATCTTTTGCTTTATAATGAGAATTGTATCTTAGCTTTAGGGAGTGAAAAATATGCGTCTCAAATTTCAAAAATCTATCCAAATCTTATTAGTAGTTATGCTACTTCAATCGGGTTTGTTGCTTTTGGTTCAGCCAATGAGCAACCGCTTGGTTTTATCAAGGCCTAGTCTGTTCCTTATCTCTCTGTTTTTGATCATTCTTTTTGGGTACGCCTCTTACTTTTCTCGTGAGTGGCGGGATTTTAAGATAGAGCTGCGTGCTTCCAAGCGATTTCCACACTTGCGCCACCTCTACTTTTTGATGATTGCAAGCAATGCAGCAGGCCTTGTTCTTCTTTGCGGTCAGGCGGGTTTGGTGCAAGCACCCTTGCAGCAGCTAGTTTCAGACAGTTTTTTGGCTTCCTCCTTGCTGCTACTTGGCATGGACTTGCTGGCTTTGTCGCCGCAGGTTGACCAAAATAGGCAGATGAAATATGGGAAAAGTTTGGCTTTTGCTTTGGGAATCACTCTCTTTGCTTTCCTGAGAAATCCCGGAGAATCATCTTGTTTTCTAATTTATCTAAGTTTAGGCATGGCTTTTGTCCAAGTCTTGAAAGCTTGGGTTGGATCTCTGGAATTGTCCCTGCTGGCTCATCTTCTGCGAAATCTGATTCTAATCCTCCTTTTGCCCTTCTGTTTGTAAAAAGTGTTTTCTTAAATAGTGGAATTGTGGTAAAATGATAGATGACACAAGAGCCTGAGAGGGCTGCTTGTAAGATCAAGTGCAGTTTGTAAAACTGATGCTGCATCTGCTGTTGGCTTTGCGGTACACTAGATGAGTGTGCCTTTTTTGTTGAAAGGCAGAAGTGGCAAGAGGAAAGGAAATACGATGAATCTAAGACAGCTTGCACCAGATGGCAAGACGGCCCTTTGCGGGATTCTCAATGTTACTCCAGATTCCTTTTCGGATGGGGGCAGATATGATACGGTGGAAAAGGCTCTGGAGCAGGCGCGCAAGATGATAGCTCAGGGAGCTCACCTGCTGGATATCGGTGGAGAGTCGACTCGTCCGGGCAGCCATTTTGTGGAAATAGAGTCCGAGATAGAGCGAGTGGTGCCGGTCATTAAGGCTCTTCGTCGGGAGAGTGATATCCTCATTTCTGTGGATACTTGGAAGGCACCAGTTGCAGAAGCAGCTTTGGCCGCTGGAGCCAATATCATCAATGACATCACAGGACTCTTGGGTGATGAGAGAATGGCAGTTGTGGCTGCCAAGGCTGGAGCACCAGTTATTGCCATGTTCAACCCAGTCATGGCTCGGCCCCAACATGCTAGCTCGAAAATCTTTCCGACTTTTGGCTTTGGGCCTGCTTTTACGGAGTCAGAATTAGCAAATTTTGAGCAGCTGGATATTCAGGCGCTCATGTGGGCATTTTTTGAAAAAACACTGGCAAGAGCTGAGAAAGCTGGGTTGGAGAAGGAGCAAATCATGCTGGATCCAGGGATTGGTTTTGGTTTGACCAAGCGGGAAAATCTCTTGCTCTTACAGGAACTGAATAGCATTCATCGGGCTGGCTTTCCCATTTTTCTGGGTGTCTCTCGCAAACGCTTTTTGGTCAATATCTTGGAGGAAAATGGTTTTGAGACCGACCCAGAGACGGAAGCTGGCTTTCAAAACAGAGACCTGGCCTCAGCTCATTTGACCAGCATTGCAGCTAGTCAAGGCGTTGAGGCTGTCCGAGTGCATGATGTGGGAGTCCACCGGATGGCAGCCGAGATTGGCGATGCCATTCGACTGGCTCAGAAAATGGAAGATCTAAATTTACGGCAGTATAAGTGACTATGACAAAAGAAGAATTGCCAGATTTAAGCTGGCTGGAAGCCTATCGGACGGATAGTCCTAATTTTGGCTTGGAGCGGATGGAGCGGATGCTGGCGCTGCGGGGAAATCCTCATTTGCAGCTGTCAGTGATTCATATAGGGGGGACCAACGGGAAGGGCTCAACCATTGCCCACCTGCGTCAACTCTTGGAAATGCAAGGCCTGCGTGTAGGAACCTTTACCTCTCCCTATCTGATCAGCTACAATGAACAAATCGCCATCAATGGTCGGTCTATTCCCAATCAAGATTTGTCGCGCCTTCTAGAGACTTATCGAGCTCTCTTTGAAGAGCAAGCGAATGATGAGGTTTTGCAGGGAGTGACTGAGTTTGAAATCATGACGGCTTTGGCCTATGATTATTTGGCTCAGGAGCGGGTCGATGTGGCCATTATGGAGGTCGGCATGGGCGGCCTCTTGGACAGTACCAATGTCTGCCGACCTGATCTGACAGCCATTACGACTATTGGCCTAGATCATGTGGCTCTGCTGGGGCATTCTCTGGCAGCAATTGCCGAGCAGAAGGCGGGAATTATCAAGCCAAATGTGCCCTTGGTGACTGGACGGATTGAGCCAGAAGCTCTAGTGGTCATTGAGGATAAGGCTCATCAAAAGCAAGCGCCTAACTATGTTTATGGGCAGTCTTATCAAGTGCAGAGCTTGGGCGGGACTGAATCAGGAGAGCATTTTAGCTTTTCCAATGCCTATCGGGAGGCGGAGCCTTACCTGACGCCTCTGCTGGGGCAGCATCAGGTAGATAATGCTGGTTTGGCGATTGAGCTCTGTGACCTCTATTGTCAGAGCAAGCAGCTACCGCTGTTAACAAAAGAGCAAGTTGGCGCGGCTTTAGTGGCGACCAGTTGGCCGGGTCGGATGGAGCAGATTTCGCACCAGCCTCGTATTTTGCTTGATGGCGCCCACAATCTACATGCCATGGAGAGGTTGGCGAGGACCTTGAGCCAGCATTATCCAGACTTGGATAAGAAAATCCTTTTCAGCTGTATCCAGACCAAGTCTCTGGAGGAAATGGTGGGTCAGCTCAAGCAGGTGCCTAAGAGTCAGCTAATTTTGACCAATTTTGCAGATCCACGGAGCTTTTCCAAAGAGAAAATGGAGGCGCTGGCTTGCGAGCAGGGATTGAACTATGCTGATTGGCAGGGATTTTTAGAGGCTTATTTGAAAGCTGAGCATGGGACCGATGAGCTCTTGCTGATTACGGGCTCCCTTTATTTTTTGGCTCAGGTCAGGGCCTATATCATTGACAAAGAAAAAGAATCTAGGAGTGAATATGGACACGAAGAAAATTGAAGCAGCTGTTGCCCAGATTATTGAGGCGGTTGGAGAAGACGGAAGCCGCGAAGGTTTGCTGGAGACGCCACAGCGCATTGCTAAAATGTACCAAGAAATCTTTGCTGGGCTAGGCGAGACTGCTGAGGAGCATCTGGCCAAGTCTTTTGAAATCATTGACAATAATATGGTAGTGGAGAAGGATATTTTCTTTCATTCCATGTGTGAGCATCACTTCCTGCCATTTTACGGGAAGGTTCACATCGCCTATGTGCCTAATGGGCGGGTAGCAGGCCTGTCCAAGTTGGCCCGAACAGTAGAGGTCTATGCCAAGAAACCGCAGATTCAAGAGCGATTGACCGTAGAGATTGCTGAGGCCTTGATGGATTATCTGGGTGCTCAAGGGGCCCTGGTCTGGGTGGAAGCTGAGCATATGTGTATGAATATGCGTGGAGTCAGAAAGCCTGGCACTGCAACAGTTACTACAGCGGCGCGTGGCGTTTTAGCGACGGATAAGGACCTAAAAAATGAAGCTTACAAATTGATGGGGCATTGATCTTATCAGTGGTGAAGCATGTTAGGAAAGGCCAAATAGTTTTATTAAGGACGAAATGCAGAAACTTGAATCAGAAAGGATAAGAGAATGGATCAGCTGCGCATTAAGGATTTGGAAGTGTATGCCTATCACGGTCTGTTTGGAGCAGAGAAGGAATTGGGCCAGCGTTTTGTGCTGGATCTGATTTTGGACTATGATATGACTCGGGCTGCAAAAACAGGCGACCTGACAGCTTCTATCCACTATGGAGAATTAGCTCAGGATTTGACCCACTGGTGTCAGGAAAGCAAGGAAGACTTGATTGAGACGCTGGCTTACAAGCTGATTGATCGGATTTTTCTGACTCACCCTTTAGTACAGAAGGTCAGCTTGGAGGTCAAAAAGCCTTGGGCACCAGTGCCGTTGCCTTTAGAGACCTGCTCAGTCAAGCTAGTGCACCAAAAGCGGAAGGTCTTTATCGCTCTGGGCAGCAATCAGGGCAGCCCAGCTGCCAATCTAGATGCGGCTTTGGAAAAAATAGCAGAGCAAAATATAAGAGTTTTGCAGGCATCAAGCCGTATCCAGACAGAGCCTTGGGGTGGCGTTGAGCAGGATCCGTTTCTCAATCAAGTTGTTGAAGTTGAAACCTGGCTCAATCCAGAGGAGCTGATGCAGACGCTCTTAGCTATCGAAGCGGATTTAGGGCGCGTGCGGGAGATCAAATGGGGACCGCGTGTGATTGATCTGGATATCCTTTACATAGGACAAGAAGAGATATACAGTCCAGATTTGATTGTTCCTCATCCTTATGTGGCTGAGCGAGCTTTTGTCTTGCAATCTCTGGTGGAAATCGCGCCACACTTTGTCGATCCCGTGCAGAAAAAAAGCATCCGCCAGCTCTGGGATGCAGTTGAAAAATGAGAAAAGAAACTTGTCGCGAGGCAAGTTTTTTTATTGTCTGAACTTTCTCTGAACTTGCCCCTGTATACTAAAGAAAAAACAAAAGGAGTTCAGTATGGAACATATGGTGAAAATAGAAGGTGTCTGCAAAAAACATGGCAGTAAGCAGATTTTAAAAGATATTTCTTTTACAGCTAGAAGTGGTCGGATTACAGCTTTTCTGGGCCCGAATGGTGCTGGTAAAAGTTCGACCTTGAGGATTCTCTTGGGATTGGATCGGGCGACGTCTGGAACTGCGACTTTTGATGGGCAAACCTATCAGTCAATGACTTATCCGCTCAGAACGGTAGGTGCAGCCTTTGACGGCATTGGCGGTCTGCCAAATCGAAAGGTCTATGACCACTTGAGGATTATTGCGGCGAGTAATGCCATTCCCAAGTCTCGGATTGATGAGGTTTTGGAGATGACTGGAATCGCTCATAAGAGGAAGGACCTCTTGTCAAGCCTGTCTCTAGGGGAAGGTCAACGCTTGGGTTTGGCAGCAGCTTTGCTGGGTGATCCTCAGTTTCTTATATTAGATGAGCCGACTAATGGACTAGATCCAAGTGGGATCAAGTGGTTTAGAAAGTTCATCCGTCAGCAGGCTGATTTAGGGAAAACGGTACTTCTATCTTCTCATATCCTATCAGAGGTGCAAATGGTGACAGATGATGTTGTCTTGATTCATCATGGGCGCATTATTAAGCAGGGACAATTGGAAGAGGTGTTGCAAGATTCAGACAGCCTAGAAGATCTCTTCTTTGATTTGACAGAGGAGGTTTAAAATGAAAGAAACGATGTCTTTATTGCATTCAGAATGGTTGAAAATTTGCTCAACCAAGGCTTTTAAAGTGAGTATGGCCTTCATGCTGCTATTGGTGCCTGCTGTATCCTGGCTGGAGGGGCGACAGTATTTATCTGTCGGCTTGGATGCCACACCTGAGACGGTTCCCGGTCTGGCAGAAGCCATTGACCCGCTGGAATATCTAGGCCTCAATGGTGCCTCTATGGCAGGCATGGTTTTGGTCATCTTAGCTGGAATTTTGGGAGCTATGGAATTTCAGTCTCATAGCTTGAGAACCAGTCTTTTGACCTGTAATAACCGCCTGAAGTTGCTTGTGGGGAAACTCATGACCTTTGCTTGCTTTTCTCTTGCCAGTAGCTTTTTATCAATCTACTTTAGTTATATGGTCATGCATCTGGCTTTAGGAAAGGAAGGGCTTGATCCGATTTTGCTCAATCAGGCAGCTTGGAGTTTGATTTTGTGGAAAACCTTATCTCTAACCTTATTAGGAATCCTTTCATTTTTGTTAGGTTTATTGGCTCGGACCATGCTAGTTCCTCTGCTTTTTCTCGTACCCCAAATCTATAATTTAGGAAACTACCTAGCTGCTCACACGAGTTGGGGAGCTTATTTGCCACAGCCAGCAGGAGAGTTATTTGCTGCAACGCCAACTTCCCAATATGTCACCAATCCCTTGCAAGGGCTGTTGATACTTGGCGCATGGATACTAATCATCGGCGGCATGACTTCTCTGCGCTTTTTGAAGACGGATTTAGGAGGGCGCTACTGATGATAAAAGCTCTGCTTAGAAGTGAATGGATTAAGTTCCGTTCTTACTATCTCGCTCTTGGTGCCGCCTTGGTGGCTCTGGTAGTCGTTCCTTTTTTTCTGATGAATCTTGACTATAGTCAGACAGCAGTTGGCCAGACAAAGGCTCTGAGCGAGGCTTTGCATGCCCTCTATCTGGCGCAGCCTGTCATCGTCATCTTTACTTCCCTCTATTTTGCCCAGGAGTTTGTCAAGTCTGGGATGCGAACGAATTTTCTAACCGTATCAAATAGAAAGGCTTGGTTGGCTGGGAAATTCCTTTTTCTGGTCTTGCTGCTCATAGTTCTCTACAGTGTCATGGTAGGCAGCTGTTTCCTTGTTATGCTGGCTCGTTTTGACCTAAGCTTTAGCTGGTCCTTACTAGGGAAATTCCTCTATTACAGCTCTTTTGGTCTTCTCAGCAATCTTTTTCTGGCTTTTTTAACTGCCGGCCTCGCTTTGCTATTTCAATCTTGGGTTGTGCCGGTGTCGGTGCTCTTTCCTCTCTTGATTGGCCTCAGTCGTTTATTGGCAACTTTCATCAAAGAAGCAAAATACCTGCCCGATCTGGCTACGCTAAATCTTTTTGAGTATGAAGGACTTCAGCATTCAATAGATCTATCAGGGCTGGGGATACAGCTATTCTGGCTAGCTTTGATTTGGAGCTCTGCTATATTCTTAACCTTGAAACGAGATGTTCGCTAGAGGTATGCTATAATGGAAAATATGAGACAGTATCGTATTTTGGTGGTTGATGACGACCAAAGCATTTTGAAGCTGGTGAAAAACGTCCTAGAGCTCGATGCTTATGATGTGAAGACACTTGATCGGATAGAAGACCTAGAACTGACGCATTTTGTCGGATATGACTTGATTCTACTGGATGTGATGATGGAGCCTGTTAATGGTTTTGAGCTGTGTTCCTACATTCGTCCTCATCTTTCATGTCCAATCATCTTTCTGACGGCTAAGGAGTTGGAGGCGGACAAGGTGGAAGGGCTCTTTCGCGGAGCAGATGACTATATTGTTAAGCCTTTTGGGACTAAAGAATTGCTGGCGCGTGTCAGAGCTCATCTTCGGCGTGAAGAAAGGCGTGAGGAGCGCTATTCTGAAATTGCTTCTTGTCAATTTTATCCAGAGCGCTATGAAGTTGCCCGTTTTGGTAAAGTCCTGAAATTTTCAGAGCGAGAGTTTAAGTTACTGCATTTATTAGCTAGCAATCCCAAACAGACCTTTTCAGCTGAACGCCTGCATACCTTGCTTTACCCAGAAAGCTCAGAAACACAGCTTCGCTCCATCTCAGAATACGTATATCAAATTCGTCAAAAATGCAAACAAGAAGGGCTGCAAGCAATCGCAACAGTGAGAGGAGTAGGCTATAGATGGCAATTAGAACCCGAAATTTCAAAAGCCTAGTCTGGACAAGCAGTTTAAAAATCGTCTTTTTCCATGTTTTGATTTTTGTGCTTATAGGCTATGAATTTACGCAAGGAAGTGATCACGTTCTTTTTACCTTGTTCTTTTGGGCAGGGAGCTTGTTGCTGATTACTTTTTATAATATTTTGAAATTGCTCCGAAAAATCGACAGGGAAATAAAAATGTTAACGAGCGAGAAGCTTTTAGAAGAAAATCAAAGCCAGCTTTTTCGGATCGAGGAAATGTTAGAAGTTTATAGCGATTTACGGAGCAGCCACCAAGAAAATGCTCGTCTTCTAGAAAAAGAGCAGCAGCATAATCAGGAGTTGATTTTACAGCTATCAGCGACATCGCACGATTTGAAAACGCCCCTAACTGTGATTAAGGGGAATGCTGAGCTCTTGGAGTTGACGCAGTTGGACCAGCCACAGGCAGACTATGCTGCTGAGATTTTGCAGGCTAGTCACAAGATGGAAGAGTATTGTGGCTCTTTGATTGATTACGCTAAGACTTTTCAGATTGATGCTAATCAGTTCAGTCAGCTTTCCTTAGAGACCTTTTTGGCTGAGTTACAGGACGACTGGGCACTGTTCAGCAAACAGGAAAGCCATCATTTTTATCTCCAAGAAGATTGTGATCTTAGTCTGATTTTGTCGATTCATTTGGACTATCTCAAACGGGCTTTGCTCAATATTTTACTGAATGCGCTTGAACATGCAGACCAGGATCAAAAGGAAGTCAAGCTAACGGTATCATTACAACAGGACCAGTTGGTTTTTGCGATCTGGAACAACGGCCCTTCATTTTCAGAGGAGATGTTGCTGGGAGCAGAACGGCTCTTTTACCAGAGTGATCAAAGCCGCAATTCAGCTAATCCCCATCATGGTATCGGCTTAGCCTTTTCTAAGCAGGTAGCTCTCTTGCACGGTGGTCGTCTGACCCTGCTCAATCCAGACCAAGGGGGAGCCTGTGTTGAGTTGACAATTTCATTGAAATAAGTGAGGTTGGAAAAAATCATAAAACGCATAATACCAAGTGTTCAAAAACCCTTGATATTATGCGTTTTATCTTTTATCGTGTAAAGATTTACTGGATTTTCCCTCAGATTGAGTTTTTGCCCAGCCTTGTTCATTTATTTGCGATACAAGCGATCGTATTGGTAGTAAGGGTCAAAGGTCACGTTGATACCTAGTTTACGAAGGACGTTCTTGTCTTCGTCTGTCAAGATGATGGTTGAGTGGGCTTCGCTTCCTTTGAGGTTGCCAAGTTCTTCCATGGCACGAGCAGCATCAGGATTTTCCATAGCTGTGATGGCAAGAGCAATCAGGATTTCATTTGAGTGCAGGCGCGGATTGCGACTACCTAGATGATTGATTTTAAGACCTTGAATTGGTTTGACAACTTCAGGCTCAATTAGTTTCACTTCCTTGTCAATCGTAGCGGATTTCTTGATGGCATTGATCAAGGCAGCGGCTGTTGGGCCAAAGAGTTCTGAGTTTTTGCCAGTGACAATGTCACCAGATGGTAATTCGAGAGCTAGGGCAGGTCCGCCAGTTTCTTCAGCCTTTTGACGTGCTGCGACAGCAACTTTACGGTCTGCAGGTGTGATACCGAGGTCGTTCATGAGAAGTTCAATCTTCTTGACAGCAGTTTCTCCAACTTTTTCAGCTTTGAAATCAAGAACGGTTTGATAGTAACGACGGATGATTTCTTGCTTAGATGCTTCGATAGCGGCTTCATTATCTGTAATAGCAAAACCAACCATGTTGACACCCATGTCTGTCGGTGAAGCGTATGGAGATTCACCTAGAATACGTTCTAACATGCGCTTGAGCACTGGGAAAATTTCGATATCACGGTTGTAGTTGACAGTGGTTTCTCCGTAGGTTTGAAGGTGGAAGGGGTCAATCATGTTGACATCATCTAGGTCTGCTGTAGCAGCCTCGTAGGCCAAGTTGACTGGATGATGAAGGGGCAGGTTCCAGACTGGGAAAGTTTCAAATTTAGCGTAGCCAGACTTGATACCGTTGATTTGGTCGTGGTACATATTGGATACACAGGTTGCCAATTTCCCAGAACCAGGTCCAGGAGCCGTTACGACGATTAACTTGCGACTGGTTTTGATGTAGTCGTTTTTCCCCATTCCTTCTGGAGAAATGATGTGATCCATATCCGTTGGGTAGCCTTTGATTGGATAATGAAGATAAGAATCAATTCCATTTTTCTCAAGCTGGTTGCGGAAGGCATCTGCAGCAGGTTGACCAGCGTATTGCGTGATAACAACGGAGCCAACAAAAATCCCCAATTCATTGAATTTATCAATCAAACGAAGAACTTCTTGGTCATAGGAAATGCCCAAGTCACCTCGTGCTTTGGAATGCTCGATATTGCTAGCATTAATGGCGATAACAACCTCAACCTGCTCTTTCAATTCTTGCAAGAGCTTGATTTTATTATCAGGCTCATAACCAGGAAGTACACGAGCAGCGTGGAAATCTTCTAACATTTTGCCGCCAAACTCTAGGTAAAGCTTGCCGTCAAATTGGTTAATGCGCTCCAAAATGTGGTCGCGTTGTAGATTCAAATATTGTTCAGAACTAAAAGCTTGTTTTTTCATTTTTTTACCTCTGACCTCTATTATAATAAAAAATTGGAAGTTAGGAAACTACGGAGCTAAAAAAGAAATTAAAAAGATTAAGCAAACGCTTGCAAGAAGTTTTAAAAAGCGCTATCATAGACTATAGATTATTAAAATAATGAGGTAAACAGATGCAAGAAAAATGGTGGCATAATGCCGTAGTCTATCAAGTCTATCCTAAGAGTTTTATGGATAGTAATGGAGATGGAATTGGTGATTTGCCAGGAATTACGAGTAAGTTAGACTATCTAGCTAAGCTAGGGATTACAGCGATTTGGCTTTCTCCCGTTTATGACAGTCCTATGGATGATAATGGTTATGATATTGCTGATTATCAAGCGATTGCTGGTATTTTCGGGACCATGGAGGATATGGATGAACTGATCGCAGAAGCTAAGAAGCGTGATATTCGTATCATCATGGACTTGGTGGTCAATCATACCTCGGATGAGCATGCCTGGTTTGTAGAGGCCTGTGAAAATCCTGACAGCCCTGAGCGAGACTACTATATCTGGCGGGATGAGCCCAACGATTTGGATTCCATCTTTAGTGGATCTGCTTGGGAATACGATGAAAAGTCGGGTCAATACTATCTCCACTTTTTCAGCAAGAAACAGCCTGATCTCAACTGGGAAAATGAAAAACTTCGCCAGAAAATTTATGAGATGATGAACTTTTGGATTGATAAAGGCATTGGCGGTTTCCGTATGGATGTCATCGACATGATTGGCAAGATTCCTGATGAGAAGGTAGTCAATAACGGTCCCATGCTCCATCCCTATCTCAAAGAGATGAATCAGGCGACTTTTGGGGATAAGGATCTCTTGACAGTAGGGGAAACATGGGGGGCAACACCAGAAATTGCCAAGCTCTACTCTGATCCGAAGGGTCAAGAATTGTCTATGGTTTTCCAATTTGAACATATTTGTCTTCAGTATCAGGAAGGGCAACCTAAGTGGCACTATCAAAAAGAGCTGAATATCAGTAAGTTGAAAGAAATCTTCAACAAATGGCAGACAGAGTTAGGAGTTGAGGATGGCTGGAATTCCCTCTTCTGGAACAACCATGACCTTCCTCGTATTGTCTCTATCTGGGGAAATGACCAAGAATACCGAGAAAAATCTGCCAAAGCCTTTGCCATCTTGCTTCATCTCATGAGAGGAACTCCTTATATCTACCAAGGTGAGGAAATTGGGATGACCAACTATCCGTTTGAAACACTGGATCAAGTAGAAGATATTGAATCCCTCAACTATGCGCGTGAGGCTCTTGAAAAAGGCGTTCCGATGGAAGAAATCATGGACAGTATCCGTGTTATTGGACGTGACAATGCCCGTACCCCAATGCAATGGGATGAGAGCAAAAACGCTGGTTTCTCAACAGGTCAACCTTGGTTGGCAGTGAATCCAAACCATCAAGAAATCAACGTTCAAGAAGCACTGGCAAACCCAGATTCTATTTTCTATACCTATCAGAAACTCATCCAGATCCGTAAGGAAAACAGCTGGTTGATTCGTGCTGATTTTGAATTACTCGATACGGCTGATAAGGTCTTTGCTTATATCCGTAAGGACGGTGACCGTCGCTTCCTAGTCGTGGCTAATTTGTCCAATGAAAAACAAAATTTTTCAGTAGAAGGAAAAATAAAATCTGTCTTGATTGAAAACACTGTGACTCAAGAAACTGTCGAGAAGCAGATCTTGGCTCCATGGGATGCCTTCTGTGGGGATTATATTGATTGTGGTGATCTTGAAAATTTTTCAAGCGTATGAAAAATAGGAGGTTGATATGGAATACTAACGAAACAAGAATTTCGAAAAAAACTTCAAAGGAAAGTGATCATGGGTCGCATCCTGATTTTAGTCCTCTGGCTGGGGTTGGGATGGAGCTACATTCATTCTCTGGATGATTTACAGGAAGGCATCATGGTTGGTCTGCTGCTAGGGATTTCTTTGATGGTTCTGCGTTATAATCTTGCCTTGAAACGGGAGGAAGCCTTTAATAGGCTCTACATTCAGGTGACGGATGAACGCAATCGGATGATTGACGAAAAGACTCGCACTCTGCTCTTTGATATCCTTTTGCTGCTGGCGGCAGGACTGAGCCTTCTGTCTATGATTTTTCCTATCATTTTGAATCTCAATCAGTTTCTGACTTTGACCATTATCCTAGTTTTGGGACTTTACTATCTCTTGCGTTTTCTCCTATCCAAGCGCTATTAACAAAAAAAGCTGGCAGGGCCAGCTTTCTCAACAAGCTTTTAACAGAGCTTGTTTTTATTTTCTATAAAGTCGATCATACTGATGAACAGGATCCATAGTTACATGGATGCCGAGTTTGCGCAGAACATTTTTGTCTTCATCTGTCAGCATTACGGTTGAATGAGCTTCGCTGCCCTTGAGATTTCCAAGCTCTTGCATGGCTTGTGCAGCGTCTTGATTTTCCATGGCTGTGATTGCCAGGGCCATTAAGATTTCATTTGAGTGAAGGCGCGGATTACGGCTGCCCAAATGATTGATTTTCAGACCTTGGATTGGTTTAACGTACTCGGGCTCAATCAGCTTGGTCTCTTTGGCAATATTGGCTAATTTCTTAATGGCATTAATCAATACAGCAGCCGTAGGGCCAAAGAGCTCAGAGGTCTTACCGGTTACGATTTCGCCATTTGGCAATTCCAGAGCCAGAGCTGGCTCACCAGTGCTTTCAGCCTTGGCACGCGCAGCAACGGTTACTTTACGATCCAGCGGTGTGATGCCCAAGTCATTCATCAAGAGTTCGATTTTCTTGATAGCAGATTCTGAAACGCGCTCCGCCTTGAAGTCTAGAATCGTCTGGTAGTAGCGGCGGATGATTTCCTGTTGAGAAGCCTCTATAGCAGCGTCATTGTCTACAATGGCAAAGCCGACCATGTTGACGCCCATGTCTGTTGGAGAAGCATAAGGTGATTTGCCTAGGATGCGCTCCAGCATACGCTTAAGGACTGGGA
Organism: Streptococcus sp. 27098_8_113; assembly: GCF_041432545.1. Lineage (NCBI taxonomy): Bacteria > Bacillati > Bacillota > Bacilli > Lactobacillales > Streptococcaceae > Streptococcus > Streptococcus sp. 27098_8_113. The sequence continues at coordinate 14,218 of NZ_JAPVZU010000011.1, forward strand.
AAATTTCGATATCACGGTTGTAGTTGACAGTGGTTTCGCCGTAGGTTTGCAGGTGGAAAGGATCAATCATGTTGACATCGTCCAGGTCTGCTGTCGCTGCCTCATAAGCTAAATTGACTGGATGGTGCAGGGGCAGATTCCAAACTGGGAAGGTTTCAAATTTGGCATAGCCTGACTTGATGCCATTGATTTGGTCGTGGTACATGTTGGACAAGCAAGTAGCCAATTTACCAGAACCAGGACCAGGTGCGGTCACTACGACCAGATTACGGCTGGTTTTGATATAGTCGTTTTTGCCCATGCCTTCGGGCGAGATGATATGGTCCATATCAGTAGGATAGCCCTTGATTGGATAGTGGATATAGGAGTCAATTCCATTCTTTTCTAGCTGAGCTCGGAAGAGATCGGCTGCTGGCTGGCCGGCATACTGGGTGATGACCACTGAGCCCACATAAATATCCAGCTCATTAAAGGTATCGATTAGGCGCAGAACTTCTTGGTCATAGGAAATGCCCAAGTCTCCACGCGCTTTCGAGTGCTCAATATTGTTGGCATTGATAGCAATGACAATCTCGACTTGGTCCTTGAGCTCTTTGAGCAGTCTAATTTTATTGTCCGGCTCATAACCTGGCAGGACGCGGGCAGCATGGAAGTCTTCCAGCATTTTACCGCCGAATTCCATGTACAATTTGCCCTCAAATTGATTAATGCGCTCCAAGATATGGTCGCGCTGTAGGTTTAAGTATTTTTCTGAATCAAAAGCAATTTTTTTCATGTATAGTTTCACCTCTGGTAAGCATTATAACAAAATTTCTTCAAGTTGGAAAATTAAAAGAGAGTATATTATATAAAATAGATAGCAGCCCGAATGAAGAACGGGCTGCTTCTCGAAATCAGTAGTTGGTAATCGTGTCCACGGTTGAGCGATCCAGCTTTTTGACCAGCGCTTGCAGGAAGGCTTGGGCTTGCAGGAAATCGTCCATGGCATAGAGAGTTTGGTGGGAATGAATGTAGCGGGCGCAGACACCAATGGTGGTAGATGGTACGCCACCGCTTTGGAGATGGGCAGCACCAGCATCCGTTCCGCCCTTGCCGCAGTAGTATTGATACTTGATGCCAGCTTCCTCAGCAGTTGTCAAGAGGAAGTCCTTCATGGCTGGCAGCATGAGATGACCGGGATCAAAGAAGCGAATCAACGTTCCATCACCGATGGCACCTTGGCCGCCGTAGATGTCACCAGCTGGGGAGCAGTCCACAGCTAGGAAGACCTCAGGAGCAAATTTTGTCGTTGAAGCATGGGCACCACGCAGGCCAACCTCTTCTTGGACATTGGCACCGACATAGAGTTGGTTCCCTAGTTCTTGACCAGATAAGGCTTGGGCCAATTCGCTGACCATAAGGACGCCGTAGCGGTTGTCCCAGGCTTTAGAGATGACATTTTTACCGTTAGCTGTGAGAATGGCAGAGCTGTCTGGCACGATCGTGTCTCCTGGACGGATGCCGTAGCTTTCAGCTTCTGCCTTGTCCGCAAAGCCGCCGTCAAAGACAATGTCCGCAACCTGTGGCATAACTGGTCCGCCAGAACCGCGTGTCAGATGAGGAGGGACAGAGCCTGAGATGACAGGGATTTCTCGGCCTTCGCGGGTGAAGAGTTTGAAGCGTTGGCTGCTCACGACCAACGGATTCCAGCCGCCGATTTCCACTACACGGAAAGTCCCGTCGGGCTTGATCTCGCTGACCATGAAGCCAACCTCGTCCATGTGAGCCGCAACCAGAACGCGGGGAGCATTTTCAGCTTGAGAATGCCGAACCCCGAAGATACCGCCTAGGCCGTCAGTAACGACCTCATCAACGTGAGGAGTGATTTTTTCGCGCAGATAGCTGCGGACAGGTGCCTCGTGACCGGAGATTGCTGAGAGCTCAGTCACTTCCTTGATTTTTGAAAATAAATCAGACATAAGTTTACCTTCTTTCTGATTCTATTTTATCACTTTTTTAGAGGGAAGAACAGGATGAACTAAAAGAAGCTGAGAAATCTGTAATATTGTTTGTCGCCTCTGCGCTTTTGTGTTAAAATATTCTACATGAAAGCTAAAAAAATCATTTTAACGACAACCGCTCTTTTGGGAGCGGGAGCCGTGGCCTTTGGAGCTGCCAAGCTTGTGCAGGAGCAGAAAAGGCTGCGTAATAGAGAAGAAATTGTTCAGGTCGTGCGGGAATTTTTTGCCAGCCGAGGACCGATTGCAACGGTCTATGTAGCACTTTATGAATCAAGCGACAGCCGTACAGTTGGAGGGGTTGTCCTAGAAGACGACCGCCATTTCACCTTCGTCTATGAGAATGGTCAGCTGACCTACGAGGAAGAGTGATGATTCGGCCGCAAAGTATGGAGGAGCTGGCTTCTTATGTGGATCATAAGGGGAAGACTGTCTTCTTTTTCACAGCAGATTGGTGTGGAGATTGTCGCTTCATCAAGCCTTTTCTGCCAGAGATAGAAGCTGAAAATCCTGACTTTACCTTTGTCGAGGTGGATCGGGATCAGTATATGGCTGTGGCCCAAAAATGGGACGTTTACGGAATTCCTAGTCTGGTTGTCGTGGAAGATGGTCGAGAGATTGGTCGCTATGTCAATCGCGACCGCAAGACCAAGAGTCAAATCAATGATTTTTTAGCAAATTTGTAAGAAGATTTAAAGTATTTTTGGAGGAAGAAATGATTTTTACATACAACAAAGAGCATGTTGGAGATGTTCTGATGGTCATCGCTGCTGATGATCAGGGAGCTAAGTTGGCTGCTGAGCGCAAGGGAAATGTTGCGCGTGTTTACCGCGAAGATAATGGACTGACAGTGGCATGGAACATTTTTGAACTGTCAGACCTTTTTGAAATTGCAGAGCGCGGACAAGTTCAGCTGACGGATGAGCAGGTTGCGACTCTCAATCAAGAATTGACCAAAGAAGGCTTCCCAGCTGAGCTGGTTAACGACCGTGATCCTAAGTTTGTTGTGGGGGAAATCCTTGAGATGGTAGCCCACCCTGACAGTGACCACCTCAACATTTGTCAAGTGCAGGTGGCAGCCGATAAGACGGTTCAAATCGTGGCTGGTGCTCCAAATGCTCGTGTCGGCCTCAAGACAATCGTGGCCTTGCCTGGTGCTATGATGCCGAAGGGCAATCTCATCTTTCCAGGAGAACTCCGCGGCGAAAAGAGTTTTGGTATGATGTGCAGCCCACGGGAGCTCCAGTTGCCAAATGCGCCGCAAAAACGTGGGGTTATTGAATTATCAGAAGACCAAGTTGTCGGAACTCCATTTGACCCAGCCAAACACTGGACTGCCTAGGAAATTGTCAGTATTTGATAGACCAGATAGAGGGGGATAAGATGGCAAAAAATGTAGTGATTACAGGAGCGACATCTGGAATCGGTGAAGCCATTGCGCGAGCTTATCTGGAGCAGGGGGAGAATGTCGTTCTAACAGGGCGACGGACAGACAGACTGGAAGCCCTCAAATCAGAGTTTGCAGTAACCTATCCAAATCAAACAGTTTGGACTTTTCCACTTGATGTCACGGATATGGCTATGGTCAAGACTGTCTGCTCCGATATTTTGGAAACGATAAGGCAGATTGATATTTTGGTCAATAACGCTGGACTAGCTCTTGGCTTGGCTCCCTATCAAGACTATGAAGAATTGGATATGCTGACCATGTTGGATACCAATGTCAAAGGTTTGATGGCAGTCACTCGCTGTTTCTTGCCTTCTATGGTAGCAGCCAATCAAGGTCATATTATCAACATGGGATCAACCGCAGGAATCTATGCCTATGCAGGTGCAGCTGTCTATTCAGCCACCAAGGCAGCAGTTAAGACTTTTTCAGATGGACTGCGAATTGATACCATCGCAACGGACATCAAGGTGACAACTATTCAGCCTGGAATTGTCGAAACAGATTTTTCTAGAGTACGTTTCCACGGTGATAAAGAGAGGGCGGCGACGGTCTATCAGGGAATTGAGGCCTTGCAAGCTCAGGATATCGCAGACACGGTTGTTTATGTGACCAGTCAGCCCCGTCGTGTTCAGATTACAGATATGAGCATTATGGCCAATCAACAGGCGACAGGTTTCATGGTTCATAAAAAGTAAAAAATTTCTGAGAAAAGTTACAAATTTCTGTAACTTTTTTTTGATTCCCTGCGAATAGATAAGTAGGAGGAAGAAAATATGTATAATAAAGTCATCATCATTGGCCGGTTGACGGCTACACCAGAGCTACACAAGACAGCAAATGATAAGTCGGTCGCGCGTGCGACAGTGGCGGTGAATCGCCGGTACAAGAGCCAAAACGGAGAGCGTGAAGCGGATTTTATTAACCTTGTTGTCTGGGGGCGCTTGGCTGAAACCTTGGCAAGTTATGCTAGTAAGGGGAGTTTGATTTCTCTGGATGGAGAATTGCGGAGTCGCCGCTATGAAAAGGATGGAACCACTCATTATGTGACAGAAGTTCTTTGCAGTGGTTTTCAGCTTTTAGAGAGCCGAGCCCAGAGAGCTCTCCGTGAAAATAATACTGGAGCAGACCTAGCAGATTTGGTGCTGGAAGAGGAGGAACTCCCTTTTTAAAAGTGGTTTTCTGGTCTCGAGTGTTCATGACAAAAGAGAAGAAAGTTAGGAAAGTGCTCCTAGCTTTTTTTGATTAAAGGGCAGGTGGAGAAATAGACAACTGACGCAGGTCATTTGCTTCATCAGGCCTGAAAAAAGTATTTTTATAAAGGGATTTTTATTGTTTTCCTATCTTAAATTTGGTATAATAAAGGTGAATCCATAGGCAGGCTAGAAAGGAAAAAATCGGAAACGAAACAGCCGCTGATGGTCGCTTTGCACATTGCAGTTTGAAATAAGGAGAGGAGGTTTATCATGTCTTTGTCTACCTTATTTGAAGTATCAATAGCTATTTTGGGTGTGGCCTCTGCTGGTTACCTCATCTATGCCTATTATGAGTTTCTAAAAGATATAGCTCATATGGAGAAAGTACATCATTTTCATCACGGAGGTTGAGACAAAAGTGTCTCGACCTCGCTTTTTATTAGAAAGAGATCCTTGAGGTTGCAGCTGCTTGCTCAATAGCCATGGATTATCGAGCAACCTCGTGGGGCTGGAACTGTTTATAACTCTAGGAAAGTTTTTAAATCTTAGCTCGGAAACAAGGTTGACAAGCTAAAACTTTGAAAACGCAGTTCTATTCTGCCACCTTACTTTTATTCTAGTCCTCTTGGTTTTCATATTGATTTAAAAATGTTAAAATAGTAGGCAAGAAAGCGGAGAGAATGCATGCCAAAAGAAGAAAATTTAACGGGGAATCAGGTTGTAGCCCTAACCAAAAAATATTTAGCTGCAGAGGATGTGGCTTTTGTTCAAAAAGCGTTGATCTATGCGATGGAATGCCATAGCGGGCAAACTCGTCAGTCGGGAGAGCCCTATATCGTCCATCCGATTCAGGTGGCGGGAATTTTAGCCAAGCTCAAGTTGGATGCTGTTTCAGTAGCCTGTGGTTTTTTGCATGATGTCGTAGAGGATACGGCGGCGACCTTGGACGATCTGGAGCGGGAATTCGGCCATGATGTGCGTGTGATTGTGGATGGTGTGACCAAGCTTGGGAAAGTCAAATACAAGTCTCACGAAGAACAGTTGGCGGAAAATCACCGCAAGATGCTCATGGCCATGTCTGAAGACCTTCGAGTGATCTTGGTCAAGTTGGCTGACCGTCTGCATAATATGCGTACTCTGAATCATTTACGGCCAGACAAGCAGGAGCGAATCTCGCAGGAAACGATGGAAATCTATGCTCCTCTGGCCCATCGTTTGGGGATTTCCAGTGTCAAATGGGAATTGGAAGACTTATCTTTCCGTTATCTCAATCCGACGGAGTTTTATAAAATTTCCCACATGATGAAGGAGAAGCGCCGAGAGCGGGAAGCTCTGGTAGAGGAAGTTGTCCACAAGATTGAAACCTACGCAGGTGAGCGCAATCTGCATGGGAAGATTTATGGTCGTCCCAAGCATATTTACTCCATCTACCGCAAAATGCAGGACAAGAAGAAGCGGTTTGATGAGATCTATGATCTGATTGCTATTCGTTGCATTTTGAGCACCCATAGTGATGTTTATGCCATGCTGGGCTATATCCATGAGCTTTGGAAACCCATGCCGGGGCGTTTCAAGGATTATATTGCTAATCGCAAGGCCAACGGTTACCAGTCTATCCATACGACCGTTTATGGTCCTAAAGGTCCGATTGAGTTCCAGATTCGAACCAAGGAAATGCACGAAGTCGCAGAATACGGGGTCGCTGCTCACTGGGCCTATAAAAAAGGAATTAAGGGTCAGGTTGACGGCAAGGAATCTGCCATCGGGATGAATTGGATCAAGGAATTGATGGAATTGCAGAATCAGTCTGGTGATGCTAAGGAATTTGTTGATTCGGTTAAGGAAAGCTACCTGGCTGAGGAAATCTATGTCTTCACACCGGATGGAGCAGTACGTTCTTTGCCTAAGGACTCAGGACCCATTGATTTTGCCTATGAGATCCATACTAAGGTTGGGGAGAAGGCGACAGGAGCCAAGGTTAATGGCCGCATGGTGCCGCTCAATACCAAGCTGAAGACTGGGGATCAGGTGGAAATCATCACCAATGCCAATTCCTTTGGACCTAGTCGTGACTGGCTTAATCTTGTCAAGACCAGCAAGGCCAGAAATAAAATCCGTCAGTTCTTTAAAAATCAAGACAAGGAGCTGTCTATTTCTAAAGGACGGGAGCTCTTGCAGGCTCAATTTCAGGAGAATGGTTATGTAGCCAATAAGTACATGGACAAGAAGCACATGGAAGATGTGCTGCAAAAGACCAGCTATAAGACCGAAGAAGCGCTTTTTGCGGCAATTGGTTTCGGTGAGATCGGTGCCATTAGTATTTTCAACCGCTTGACGGAAAAAGAGCGCCGTGAGGAAGAGCGGGCCAAGGCCAAAGCAGAGGCGGAGGAATTGGTCAAGGGTGGTGAAGTTAAGGTTGAAAATAAAAAAGACACCCTTAAGGTCAAGCACGAAGGCGGTGTGGTCATTCAGGGAGCGTCTGGTCTCCTCATTCGGATTGCTAAGTGCTGTAATCCTGTGCCTGGTGACGACATTGTGGGTTACATTACCAAAGGACGCGGCGTGGCCATCCACCGGCAAGACTGTATGAATCTCAAGGCTCAGGAAAATTATGAGCAACGCTTGCTTGATGTGGAATGGGAAGAAAATAATTCGACTAAAGAGTACACGGCTCACATTGATATTTATGGTCTCAATCGGTCTGGCCTCCTTAACGATGTGTTGCAGGTGCTGTCCAATACCACCAAAAATATCTCAACGGTTAATGCCCAGCCAACTAAGGATATGAAATTTGCTAATATCCATGTTTCTTTTGGCATTGCTAATCTGTCCATGCTGACGACGGTGGTGGATAAGATTAAGAGTGTGCCAGAGGTGTATTCGGTCAAACGAACCAATGGCTAAGTGCGATCCTGTCAGAGTAGATAGTAGTCAGAAATAAAGGAAAAGATATGAAAATTGTCATTCAGCGTGTCAAACGTGCTCAGGTTAGTATTGACCAGCAGCTGCATAGCAGCATTGAACAAGGTCTCCTGCTCTTGGTAGGTGTCGGGCCTGATGATAGTCAGGAAGATATGGACTACGCGGTCAGGAAGATTGTCAATATGCGGATTTTTTCCGATGCTGAGGATAAGATGAATCTTTCTGTTCAGGATATCGGAGGGGAGATTCTTTCCATTTCCCAATTCACCCTCCATGCAGATACCAAAAAGGGAAATCGGCCAGCCTTTACAGGTGCAGCCAAGCCGGATATGGCTAGTTCCTTTTATGACAAGTTTAACCAGCTGTTAGCTAAGCAAGTGCCAGTCAAGACGGGCGTGTTCGGAGCAGATATGCAGGTGGAATTGGTAAATGATGGCCCAGTGACCATTCTGCTTGACACTAAAAATCGGTGAAGGAATTGTGTTTTCTTAACTCGAGTGGTTCGAGGTAAAGCTTTTGCAGGCTTTTTGTCAACTATGGTGAGGCCGGATTATCTACTATCTGGAGAGGACCAGCTGGGTTCTCTCCTTTTTGTTATGGAGAGCGACGTGAATTCCAGTTTTAAAATTGATAAAGCTTCAAGGAAAAAAAACGTTTGCTTGATGTCCTTGATGGAGTTGTTGCTTGCTTCAATTTTGAATTGGAATGTAGGAATTTTCTCTCCCTATCGACCGCTGAAAGAAAAGTATTTTATCAGGCTAAGGGATTGCAATTTTGAGTAAAATCCAGTAAAATTTTTATTAGTTTATTATATGAAGAAAAGGGAATTTTATGAAAAAAAGAGTCACTGGTGACATATACCAGCGCTATTCTTTTAGAAAGCTGTCTGTAGGTCTAGTTTCCGCTACTATCGGAAGCTTCTTTTTGTGTACGACAATGGGAGGAGCTGTCAGCTCTGTTGAGGCAGCAGAAGTGTCTGCCAATCATTCTACCCTTGTTCAGTATCACTATGTAGTGGAGAGCGATCTGACTGAGGCTGAAAAAGCTGCTATTGTAAAGGAACTACCCAAATTTGCGGAGGAAAATTCGGACGCTTATTATTTGGTTTACCGTCCGACAAGTCAGGAAAGCTTGTCAGGGAAGCTCCCTAAGACAGGGGAGTCAGGTTTCTTGGGAGCGGCTTTTGCGGCTACAGGACTGGCTTTGGTTGTTTTAGTGCTGGCGCGAGGGAAAAATGGCAAGAGATACCTGTCCTCTATTTTGCTTGTGACAGGCTTGGGTTCTGTGCTTTTGCCAGCTTCTGTTTTGGCAATCAGCAGTACGGATTTGGCCGCCTATAATCAAAGTCTGACTTTGGCCGTTGGCGATCAGTTGCCAGAACCATTGAAAATTGCTGGCTACCAGTATATTGGTTACCTTAAAAAAGAAGCGCAGCATCAACTAGCTCAAAGAGGAAACTCTCAGCTGCCAGCCCTTCAAAAGGAAGCCTCAGCTAGTCAGCCTGATCAGGAGTTGAAAGAGTTAGCAAGTCGCCCTAAGCATACTGAAGTTCCGAAAGAGCCCCTGCTAGCTGAAGGAGCCTATCTTTCCGAGAAGGAAAGGGAGGAAATTGCTGCTAAAGAAGGACAGTTTGCTCGTCAAACGCCAGTTCATGAGCGACCAGAGCTGCAATTTACAAGTCAAGCAAGGACCCAGACCCAAGAAATTCCCTATAAAACGGAATATCAGTATTCAGATGACTTAGCCGAAGGACAATCCCGAGTGATTCGCGCGGGCATTCCAGGGACTCGCAAGATCGTAACACGCCACTATAGTGTTGAGGGAAAAGTCGTAGAGAGCAAGCAGATTTCCGATCAAGTAACCACTGAGCCTGTTTCAGAAGTTGTTTTAGTCGGGACTGCAGCAAACAAGGCAGTTCCTAAAGAGGCTCCAATCCATGAAGTTCCAGAGCTCACTAATTATGGCACCGTTCCCAATTCTGCTCCCGTGCACGAGGTACCCGAGTTAACTGACTATGGCACGGTCCCAGATACTGCTCCCGTACATGAGAAACCCGAGCTCACTAGTTATGGCATCGTTCCAGATAGTGCTCCTGTACACGAAGTTCCCGAGATGGCTACCTATGGTACAGTTCCCACTACTGCCCCCGTGCATGAAGTCCCCGAGTTGTCTGGCTATGGCACGATTCCGGATAGCGCTCCCGTGCATGAAGTTCCTGAGTTCACTAATTATGGCACGGTTCCCGATACAGCTCCTGTGCAAGAGGTTCCCGAGCTTACTAGTTATGGCACAGTCCCTGCTAGCGCCCCCGTGCATGAAGTCCCCGAGTTAACTGACTATGGCACGGTTCCCGCTAGTGCTCCAGTCCATGAGAAACCTGAGCTCACTAATTATGGCACCGTTCCTGATACTGCTCCTGTACACGAAGTTCCCGAGTTAACTGGCTATGGCACCGTTCCCGACACTGCTCCCGTGCACGAGGTTCCTGAATTAACTGATTATGGTACAGTTCCAGATAGCGCTCCCGTTCATGAAGTTCCTGAGTTAACTGGTTATGGCACCGTTCCCGATACTGCTCCAGTCCATGAGAAACCCGAGTTAACTGGCTATGGCACCGTTCCGAATAGCGCTCCCGTGTATGAGAAGTCTGAGTTAACTAGCTATGGCGTTGTTCCAGCTACCGCTCCAGTTCACGAGGTTCCCGAGCTCACTAGTTATGGTACGGTCCCTGACAGTGCTCCTGTACACGAGGTCCCTGAGTTAACTGGCTATGGCACAGTCCCAGATAGCGCTCCGGTTCATGAGGTCCCCGAGTTGCCTGGCTATGGCACCGTTCCTGCTAGCGCTCCCTTGCACGAGAAACCTGAGCTCACTGATTATGGCACGGTCCCCGATACCGCTCCTGTGCACGAGGTTCCCGAGCTTACTAGTTATGGCACCGTCCCTGCTAGCGCCCCGGTTCATGAGCTTCCCGAGTTGCCTGGTTATGGTACGGTTCCCGCTAGTGCCCCCGTGCACGAGAAGCCTGAGTTCACTGGTTATGGTACGGTATCCGATACCGCTCCTGTGCACGAGAAGCCCGAGTTAACTAGCTATGGCACCGTTCCCGATACTGCTCCCGTGCATGAAGTCCCTGAGTTCACTGCGTATGGTGCGGTCCCTGATACCGCTCCTGTCCACGAGGTTCCCGAGTTGTCTGGCTATGGCACCGTTCCCGATACTGCTCCCTTGCACGAGAAACCAGAATTAACTGATTATGGTACAGTTCCCGTTAGTGCCCCCGTGCACGAAGTCCCCGAGTTAACTGACTATGGTACAGCACCTGCTAGCGCTCCCGTGCACGAGAAACCCGAGTTAACTGATTATGGCACAGTCCCTGATACCGCTCCAGTCCATGAAATTCCTGAGTTAGAGTTGGTTGCAAAGGATGAAACTCGTGTGGAGAAGATTGCTTTTAACATTGAGGAACAGTATACTGATGAGTTACCTCAGGACGCTCGTCAAATCGTCACGCCAGGTGTTCAGGGTGAACGTACGATCAAGACTCGTATCTATAGTTCCAACGGACAAGAGATTGCCCGTCAAGAGCTGTCCAACGAGGAAACTCTAGCTCCAGTCACGCAGCTTGTCAAAATCGGCACGGCCAAGCCACATATGGTACCGAGCACTGCTCCGCAAGAATCTGCCCTTCCAGAGTATCCGCTGATTTATAAGGATGAAACGCGAGTAGAGAAAATTGACTTTACCACACGTGAAGAAGAAACAGATGAACTTGTCCAAGGCGCTCGCCAAATCGTCACTCCAGGTGTGCAGGGCAAACGTACCATCAAGACTAGAGTTTATACTTCTAATGGTCAGGAAATTTCCCGCCAAGAATTGTCCAACGAGGAGACGCTAGCCCCCGTCACGCAGGTTGTCAAAATTGGCACAGCCAAGCCACACATGGTACCGAGCACCGCTCCGCAAGAGTCTGCTTTACCAGAATATCCGCTGACCTATAAGGATGAAACGCGAGTAGAGAAAATCGATTTCACTACGCGAGAAGAAGAAACAGATGAACTTGTCCAAAGCGCTCGTCAAATCGTCACTCCAGGAGTGCAGGGCGAACGTACCATCAAGACTCGTATCTATACTTCCAACGGACAAGAGATTGCCCGTCAAGAGCTGTCCAATGAGGAAACTCTAGCCCCAGTTCCGCAAGTTGTCAAAATTGGCACTGCCAATCCATACATGGTACCGAGCACTGCGCCGCAAGAGCCCGCTTTACCAGAATATCCGCTGACTTATAAAGATGAAACGCGAGTAGAGAAAATTGACTTTACCACACGTGAAGAAGAAACAGATGAGCTTGTACAAGGTGCCCGCCACATCGTCATTCCAGGTGTTCATGGCGAACGTACCATCGAGACTCGAGTTTATACTTCCAATGGTCAAGAACTTGCCCGCCAAGAGTTGTCCAACGAAGAAACGCTAGCTCCAGTCACACAAGTTGTCAAAATTGGCACAGCCAAGCCACATATGGTACCTAGTACTGCGCCGCAAGCATCTGCCCTACCAGAGTACCCGCTGACTTATAAGGATGAAACGCGAGTAGAGAAAATCGACTTCACCACGCGAGAGGAAGAAACGGATGAACTTGTCCAAGGCGCTCGTCACATCGTCACTCCAGGTGTTCAGGGCGAACGGACCATCAAGACTCGTATCTATAGTTCCAACGGTCAGGAAATTGATCGTCAAGAATTGTTCAATGAGGAGACGCTAGCCCCAGTTACGCAAGTTGTCAAAGTTGGCACCGCCAAGCCACATATGGTACCGAGCACTGCTCCGCAAACATCTGCCCTTCCAGAATATCCGCTAACTTATAGGGATGAAACGCGAGTAGAGAAAATTGACTTTATCACACGTGAAGAAGAAACAGATGAGCTTGTACAAGGTGCCCGCCACATCGTCATTCCAGGTGTTCAGGGTGAACGTACGATCAAGACTCGAGTTTATACTTCCAATGGTCAAGAACTTGCCCGCCAAGAATTGTCCAACGAGGAAACTTTAGCTCCAGTCACACAAGTTGTCAAAGTCGGCACGGCCAAGCCACATATGGTACCGAGCACTGCGCCGCAAGAGCCCGCTTTACCAGAATATCCGCTGACTTATAAGGATGAAACGCGAGTAGAGAAAATCGATTTTACCACACGTGAAGAAGAGACGGATGAGCTTGTACAAGGTGCCCGCCACATCGTCACTCCAGGAGTGCAGGGCGAACGTACCATCAAGACTAGAGTTTATACTTCTAACGGCCAAGAACTTTCCCGTCAAGAGCTGTCCAATGAGGAAACGCGGGCAGCAGTTGCTCAGCTTGTCAAAGTCGGCACAATAAAACCGCACATGGTACCAAGTGATGCCCCGCAAGTGGAAGCCTTGAGAGAGTTCGATCTGATTTCGCTTCACAATCTACTGACAGAAGCAGAGAAAATCAAGGCTCAGGCTCGCTATTTCAATGATAGTCAAAGTCACCAAGCAGCCTATGATACCGCTTTGGCGGCAGGCCATGCGCTTCTCAATCAGTCACAAGCCGGCCAAGCGGAAGTCAACCAGCTGGTGGACCAAATCAATCAAGCCAAGGCTCAGTTACAGGGTCTTGAAGTGGACAAAGCGCGTTTGCGGAATGAACATGATTTGGGCAGAACTGTGCAGACGACAGTCCAATATAAGAATGCGGATGCAGATAAGAAAGCAGCCTATACGAACGAATTGACCAAGGCAGAAGGAATTCTGAATGATCAAACTGCCACACAAGTGCAGGTCAATCAAGCCTTTGCCAGCCTGACAGCAAGCAGGACGGCTCTAAATGGTGTGCCTAAGGTCAAGCCGACAGTTTCGATCTTAAGTCTGACAGAAAATCCAGAGGACAAGTCGGTCACGGTTCAATATAGCTTGGAAGACAAGACAAAATCCTTGCGCTCAGCGACAGCTGAATTGTACAAGGGAGACCAGCTTGTCCACTCGCTTCCGATTGACAATGTGGCAGGAAGTCTGAAGATTGATGACTTGGACTACTACACAGGCTATACGCTGAAAACCAAGCTGACTTATGAGCTGGATACGGGCAGCATGACTGACCTTGAAAAAGATAGCCGCAACTTTGAGTTGCAATACAAGAAGATTTCCTTCCGTGATATTGATTCGGCTGAGTTTTACAGAAAAGAAAAGGACCAGTTCAAGCGTGTCGTTTCCATGACTGCTATACCTACGGACCTGTCTACCTACTTTGTCAAAGTCAAATCGAGTGAATCCAAGGACATGCTCCTGCCGGTTCATAGCATGGCAGAAGGCCAGAAGGATGGCAAGGCTGTCTACAAGGTTAGGGTCTCTCTGCCTGAGCTGGTGCAAGAGGGTGACACAGGCTACAAGTCTGGTTATGACTTTTATATCAGCAGGGCAGTGCCTAGTCAGCAAAATGTCTACACGAGCTTTGCTGGTTTGGTAGACGCCATGAAGAAAAATATGGCTGGCAACTTTGTTCTAGGAGCTGATTTGGATGCGAGCGAGGTCAGTCTGGCCCCTACTGATTATGTCTATCTCCGAGGAAACTTCACAGGCAGTCTGACTGGTAGTCACAATGGCAAGCAGTATGCGATTTATAATCTAGCCAAGCCTTTGTTTGAAAACCTCAAGAGCGGTTCCTCTATTTCTAATTTGGACCTGAAAGAGGTCAATATTGTCGGGACCTATGACTCTGCTGCTTTGGCCCGTAGTGCAGATAATGCGCAAATCACGGATGTTTCTGCCCAAGGTAGAGTGTCGGTAGTGGGCAATGCTTCCCAGGTAGCTGGTTTGGTCGTTGTTGCAAGCAATAGCCAAATCACCAATAGCTCCTTTACAGGAACTATCCAAGCCAATGACAAGCAGTACAAGGCCTATAATGTCGGCGGTTTGGTTGCCAACCTCAAGGGAGGAAATTCCTTGCTGAGTCAGAGCAGGGCAGATGTGACCATTCTGGCAGGTGCTCGAACAAACGAACAGCGCTTTGGCGGTCTGGTCGGTCGCTTGGAAGACAATGCCCGTATCAGCCGTTCTTATGTGACTGGAAAGATCCAAAATTCTACGAAGAACGGTCAAATCGGTGGAGTAGTCGGCTCCAATTACTTCAATGGCTTGATTGATAATGTTATCAGCAATGTCAGCGGTACAAATGTTTACAGCATTTCTGGCGACCAAGACTACAAGAATGATCGCATTAAAGAAGCCTATGCGGTTGAAGGAAACGAAACTCTAGGCAATGATCAGTTTGTCACGTCTACTCTAAGCTTGGACGAGGCTGAGGAGAAACTGGCTAGCCTAGACATCACGACCACGCTAGAGGACAGCAATCTCAATCTCCATACGGTTGACTATAGCAAGGAAAAGAATGCTCGTGCAGACCGTCTGATAGCCTATGCCAATATGGAAAAACTCCTTCCATTCTACAATAAGGAGACCATCGTTGCTTATGGAAATAAACTTCCAGATAATCACAAGCTTACTAGAGAGTATTTGCTGGATGTGGTTCCGATGAAGGGTGATCAGATGATCACCGATATCCATAGCAACAAGACTGCGATTAACCGCCTAATGCTGCACTTTGAGGATAAGACGGTTGACTATCTAAATCTGACCTATAAAGGAGACTTCAAACATCAAGCTATCGCAGAATACACTGTAAACGGCTTAGACCTCCTTTATACACCAGAAGCCTTCCTATCAGACTATAGCAGAGTTCTCAATCAAGTGCTGCCAGAGTTGAGCAAGGTTGTCCTTGACTCACCAGCCATGCGAACTGTTTTAGGCGTGAATGCGGATGCTTCTCTGGATGAGCTCTATCTGGACACAGCCTTTGAGCAAGTCAAGACCAAGTTGGCAGAAGAGTTACGCAAAGTTCTAGCTATGGACAAGTCCATCAATACTGAAGGCGATGTCGTGGCTGACTATGTAGCTCAGAAGATTACAGCCAATAAGGAAGCCTTCCTGCTTGGTCTGACCTATCTCAACCGTTGGTATAATATCAACTATGACAAGACCAATGTCAAGGATTTGTCGGCTTATAAGTTTGATTTCTTTGGCAATCATAGGACTTCGACGCTAGACACCATCATTGCACTCGGTCAGTCTGGTTTTGAAAATCTCAAGGCTAAGAACAATCATCTGGCTTACGATAACTCGCTCTCTGAAGCGACTGGTAAGCGCGGCCTCTTTAACTATCTGGAAAGCTATCGCCAGCTCTTCCTTCCAGACAAGACCAATAACGAATGGCTCAAGAATAATACAAAAGCCTATATCGTTGAGGCCAAGTCGGATGTGGCAGAAGCTAGACAGCTTCAGGATGCAGCCGAGGGCAAGAGTAAGTATTCTGTTGGCGTTTATGACAAGATTACTGCTGATAATTGGGAACATAAGGGCATGCTCCTGCCACTCTTGACCATGACTGAGAAGGGTGTCTATGTCATCTCCAATATGTCCACCGTCTCCATGGGAGCTTATGATCGCTATCGCCTTGATGCCAATAACAGGGTGCGAACAGATGCAGAGCTAGCTGAATATGTCGAAGACCGAGTTAGAAAGTCAGCTGAATGGCAGCGTGATCACTATGACTTCTGGTATAAGATCCTAAGCCCTGAAAGCAAGGACAAGCTCTTCCGTTCTGTTCTGGTTTACGATGGATTCTCATTGGTTGACAAGGATGGTAAAAGATATTGGGCTCCAGCTAATGACAAGAAATCACTAGCTATGCAGGAATTCTTTGGACCAGCCGGCAAGTGGTATCCAAGCAAGGGATACAATGCCTATGCTACGGGCAGTGTCACCCACTTTGATGCTGCTCGCTTGTTAGAAGACTATGGGAACTCTGTCTACACGCATGAGATGACCCATAACTCCGACGGTTCTATCTACTTTGAAGGCAATGGCCGCCGTGAAGGACTGGGGGCTGAGCTCTATGCGCGTGGTCTCTTGCAGTCTACACCAAGTCCAAATGAACCAACCATTACCCTCAATACCCTCTTCAAGACGGACAAGGACTCTAAGACACGGGTGCATACCTACAACTTCAAGGAACGTGTCCAAAATGCGGCAGATTTGCAGCACTATGTCCATGGCATGTTTGACATGATTTACACGTTGGATTACTTAGAAGGGACTTCGATGGTCAAGCAGAGCGATGCAGCCAAGCTCCAGTGGTTCAGAAAGATGGAGAATTACTATATTACGGATAAATATGGTAAGCAGACCCATGCTGGTAACCAGACGCGCAGCTTTACTGCTGAGGAAATCAAGCAACTAACCAGCTTTGAATCTCTGATTGACAATGATGTCATCACCCGTCGAGAGAATAAGGATAGCGGACAGTATCCGCGTAATGGCTACCTCAGTCTCAGCCTCTTCTCGCCAATCTACTCAGCCTTGAGCAATCCAAATGGGGCGCCGGGAGACGTTATGTTCCGCCGCACAGCCTATGAGTTACTGGCAGCCAAGGGCTACCATGAAGGTTTTGTCCCTTATGTTTCAGGGAAATTCTCCGAAGAGGCTGCTGCAGAAGGCAAGACAACTTGGGATGGCTGGCTCAGGAGAGATGTTGGTCTCGTGACTGACCAGAAAGTCTTGGAAAATGTATTCAAGGGTGAGTATGCTTCATGGGCGGCCTTTAAGAAGGCCATGTACCAAGAGCGGATTGACCAGCTAACCAAGCTCAAACCAATCACCATCGAGTACGAACTCAGAAATCCTAACAGTACCAAGCAAGTAACCATTCGCTCGTATGCAGAGATGCAGAAGCTGATGGATGAAGCAGTCGCAGAGGATGTGCGCAACATTACCAATGCGACAAATCGTGTTGAAGCTAGCTGGGTCAACCTGCTCAAGAAGAAGATTTACAATGCCTATCTTCGTGAGACAGACGACTTCAGACAGTCAATCTTTAACAAATAAGCCTCAACTCACTTGACGAAAATAGTAAAAAGCTCATGAACCAGCTGAAAAACTGGCTTCATGAGCTTTTTATCTGTTGAAATTCTAGATAGATGCTTCAATCAAGTGCTTAAGATTGTTTAGGAGGCTATCCAAGGCTAGGACCGCTTTCTGTTGCTGGTCTGGCTGGTAGAGATGTTGGAAGTAGTCTTGGATATTGGCTTCAAAATCCTGAGGCAGGCGGGAGCAATTTTCTTTGGCATACTGGAGCATGCGCTTTTCGCCTGGATGGAGCTGCTCATTGAGAGCGAAGATCACATCAAAGTAAGAAGCGAAAAACTCACTGCTGCGGTGATTGATGCTGAGCAGATCTTGACGCTTGATCGCTTTTTTGATCTGTCTTGAAAAAGCTGGCATAGCTTGGTCGAGAAGTAGGAGCTGCTTACTGATGATATTCTTTTTCAGTTCAGCTGGATAGGGCAGGCTGTACTTGCTCTGGAGAGCAGCATAGCGGCCGTCTCGATCGTAGAGAATCTTGCTGTGGATCAGATTGTACCACATACAGGTAGTGTAAGAATTCTGGGCTTGGTGCTCTAAAACGACGGTCTGCAAGTCTTGGTCAAAGTCGTCCAGCGAGCGGTAAATCAGCTCAATCTCGATACCATTATTGAGGACGCAGTCGTCTTCCAGTTCCCAAAATTGATTGCCGATTTCCATATAGGAGCAGTACTTGCTGAGGATTTCTTGGCGGATGGCTGGCGCGAGAGGAGCGCTCAGGTAGACATAGACATCATAGTCTGAGTCTTGGTCAAAATGTTGGCCGGCCCGTGAGCCTCCGAGAGCCAGAGCTTCCACTTGCTCCAGTTGAGCCAATTCTTTAAAGAGATTTTGTGGCATAATTTGTCCTTCTTAATTTTTTGACATCATTCTAGCAAAAAGTGAAAAGGTTTGCAAGAGGGTAAATGGGATCTTTTCTTTCTTTTAAAAAACGTGATGAAGTGGAAGTGTCTAGAGTATTATTTTGATCAGAAAAGCCTTGGTCTTTCTAGGCGGTTTGTGATATGATTTGATTTGATTTATACTTTTCAGTAAGGTAGATAGGATTTTTCCTAAAAACTCCATAATTCCTGCTAAAACAATTATAGAGCATATGATATCGGATACGAAGAATAGGAGGTCGGGATGTCCCAGCCTCCTATCCTTCCTTCATCTGTTCAAAGACATAGAGAAAAAATTCTTTTGAAACTTCGAAATGTCCGTATCTTATCTGAGAAGCATATTGACGCCATTCGGGATGTGTCCGTACTTGCTCGATGTGGCAGTCTTTGACAGGCTGGTAGTAGCTGACGTCACGTCGAAAAGGGAAGAAACCTTCAAACATTTCTACTTGATAGGCTGTATCATCTAGAATCTTGCCAACTGCTGTAAAGGCCTGCAGCTTTTCCTGACCATTCAGCTGATACTTGGAGCTGTAGTACAAAAGGTAATCTCCTTTTTTCATTCGGTTCAGCGGTGCTTTCTTTCCGTGGCAGACTTGGCAAAAGCCTCCCTCTACACCTCTTAGGACGTGTTCTTTTGATACGACGCCTACCCAAAATCTAGTCATTTTCTGCCTCCAGTTTCATTAAGAGTTGATTGAATACTTCCGTTTTATTTTCTAATTTTCCAAAGAATGCCTGATCAATGCTTTCTACTAGAGGAAGAGCTTGGTTGACCTTTTGCAGCCCCATATCCGTTAGGAGTATGATGTTGGCACGGCTGTCCTTGGGATGGACTTCCCGCATGATCAACCTTTTCTTGACCAAGAGGCGGATGATTTGGGATACGGTCATGACATCCATGTCAGAAAATCGGGCAATATCGGTCTGATTCACCCATTCTTGCTGACGCAGAAGCGCTGCAAGAGTGGTCAGAACGACAAACTGGGGATGGGTCAAATCAATCGTTCTCAGTTTGTTTTTTATCAGCCCATGCCACTTGTGGTAGGCACGGATAAAGAGCAGACCGGTTGATTTTTTGTATTCATCCTTGTAGATGGAGTTAAATTGCGATTTTTCCATTAGCTTTTCCTCTAAATATTTTGTAAGTACACTTATTATATTCTGACATCTTATCTTTGTCAATAAAAAAACCAGTTTAGACTAAAAAGTCTGAACTGGGTTCTGTTTATAGTTTTTCCACATAAATCTGCTGGGCAATCATAGGGCTAACTTGGATTGCTCGGCCGTCTACTTCTAGTTGATAGAGCTGGCTGTAGTCGTCATACTGGAGGAAATTGATTTCTTGGTCTATGTTTAGATTGTGCTTTTCCAGATAAGCCAAAAGCTCAAAGTCGTCGTGGACACGGCGGATGAGGTAGCTACCAGGCTCCTGAGCGGAGGCCAGAGTTTGATGGTATTTTTCTTTCAGCAGTTGGTGTTTGGCTGGAATTGTGCCACCATGAGGGCAGGTCTCTGGGAAATCCAGCATTTTTTCCAAGCCTGCGACAAAGCGTTCAGAAACGGTATGTTCCAGAATTTCGGCTTCCTGATGGATTTCGTCCGTGGTATAGCCTAGCTTTTGAACCAAGAACACCTCAATCAATCGGTGCTTGCGGTAGAGGTCAGAGACCAGCTGCAGGCCTAGGTCGGTCAGCAGATAGCCGGCCTTTTTGTCCTTGATTAGGAGTTCTTCAGCCAGCATTTTCTTCATCATCTCCGTCACGGCTGGCGGAGAAACCTGCATGTGCTGGGCGATTTCTTTATTGGTGATTTTTCCCTGGCGCGTGCCAATCTCGTAAATACATTTTAAATAGTCTTCTTTATTTGGCGTCATCTTTTGTCCTCGTTGTTTTCCTAAGACTAGTATAGCAAAAAATGCTGAAAGAATACAATTTGAGGCCGAAAGTTCCATTGTACGTTGACTTTTACATGAAATTTTGGCATATTTAGAGATAAATAGGAGAGGTCTCAAGGCTGCATGAACCTGCTAGCGAAGCCCCAAACGGTGCTAAAGAAATTTCATATGATGGATGTGGATGGTGATGGAAGTAGAAATCAAGCAATACTGCCTAGAATTACAAGCGCTCGGCTGGTCTCAAGCTGCTCTTGATAAAGTTTTTCTAGCAGAAATGGCGTCATTGCCACATGAATCAGCTCGCCAAGGTCTTTTTGAGGAGGCCCTTATATTTGGCAGTCCCTTCTTTCAGAAGCTATGGTCTTTTGAATGCCGAGCAGTCCAGCCTCAGCAAGCTGAGAAATTGTTGAAGCTAGCTATGTTCTATATGGACATGCCTGACGAATTGAGCGGGGAAGCAGCAGAAATCACCCGCTTGCTCTCACGTATACATCCGGACTTATCGCCACACGCTCCCTTTTGGCGCCAGTTTTCTCAAACGATTCGGCAGGCTTTTTCTCCAGCAGACTTTATTGCAGACAGTGGCAATCAAAGGTTAAAAGGTCAGTTGCACCAGTTTCGCTACGTCATTTCCAGTCAGCAGGCCCAGTGGATTAGAGAGCATTTTCGTAAGCCGGGGATGATAGATGGCCAGGCTCTCCTAGCCTATTTTCAGGCGCATCCTGATCTGGATTGCCAGCTCTGGGAATCTTCACGGCTGCACAATAAAGCCTTTGTCAATAAGGGCAAGGTGACCTACCCAGACCAGCAGCCCTATCAGGCCAATATCAAGATTCTCCATCGTTTCCATACCGAGTTCATTCTGGATAGGGAAGGGCAATTTCTCAATATCCTAGATCCAGAAAGTAGCAGTCAAAATGGGCTAGTCAATGGAGCTAGTTTTAATTACGGGGAGAAACCCTCGCTTTTCAATCATAGTTCCCATTATTACTATGATGTCAAAAGTCCAGCCCAGTGGGATCCCCAGTTTCGCAGGCTGGCGATTCGGAATAGCGGGCAAGCCTTCAAAGCCCCTCAGAATAATCGAGGTCTGGCTGGTTACCATACGGCTAAGGGTTGCTATGCAATTGCGGGGAAAAGCGCTAAAAGTCAAGTTGATGCCCAAGTAAAAAACTTTGAAAAATCATTAGTCGAAAAGTTAAAAGGAAAAGATTATCTCAAATATTTATGGAATAAAGTGAAAAATAAATATCTGAGATTATAGAAATGAGGTGGGAAGATGCCAATTAAAATGATCGCTACGGATATGGACGGCACCCTTTTGGATCCGCGAGGAGAGTTGGATTTACCACGCCTGACAGCAGTTTTAGACCAGCTGGAGGAGCGGAACATCAAGTTTGTCATTGCGACGGGCAATGAAATCCAACGAATGCGCTTATTGTTGGGCGATTTGACAGAGCGTATAACCCTGATTGTCGCTAACGGAGCTAGAATCTTTGAAAAGAATGAAATGTTGCTGGGCACTTTCTGGCAGCCTGATTTGATTGCGGACACGCTGGCTTTTTTTCAGGGTCAAGAACGAGAGGTGCATCTGGTGGTCACTTCCACTAAAGGTGGCTTTGTTCAGGACGGCACTGATTTTCCGATGATTAGCAAGATTATGACAGAGGAAATGGCGGTTCATTTCTACAAACGAATGAATTTCGTACCCAATCTGCAAAATCATCCGTTTGAAGAAGTACTAAAGATGAGCGTTATGGTAGATGAAGCGCAAGCGGAAGAGATTACGCGGCAGATCAATACAGCATTTGCTGGAAGATTGAGTGCCGTGACCAGTGGCTATGGTGCGATTGACATTATCCAAGAAGGTCTTCACAAGGCTTGGGGGCTTCGTCAGCTCATGGATCGGTGGCAAATCAAAAGCAAGGAAATCATGGCTTTTGGCGACAGCGAAAATGACTTAGAAATGCTGGAACTAGCGGATTTCTCCTATGCTATGGAAAATGGGGATGAGAAGATTAAGCGCATTGCCAGTCGCTTGGCACCAGCCAATTCAGAGGCCGGTGTTTTGCAGGTGATTGAGCAATACTTAGAAAAAGGAGTCTAAATGGCAGTTCAACTATTAGAACAGTGGCTTTTAAATGAGCAGGCAAAGATCCAGAAAAATTATCGGGATCTGAATCAGCTTGCAGTAAAAGAGCCAGCGATTATTTTTATCGGTGATTCGATTGTGGAATATTTCCCACTGCATGAGCTATTGCAAAGTCCTAAAACCTTAGTCAATCGTGGCATTCGTGGCTACAAGACTGATTTGCTTTTAGAAAACTTGGATGCCCATCTCTTTGGGCAGGCTCTGGACAAGGTCTTTCTCCTGATTGGAACCAACGACATTGGTAAGGAGATGCCTCAGACTGAAACGCTGGCCAATCTGGAAGCAGTTGTTCAGGAGATTTCCCGTGACTATCCTCTGGCTCAGATCCAGTTGCTATCCGTCCTGCCTGTGAATGAGCAGGAGCAGTACAAAGGGACGGTTTATATCCGAACGAATGAGAAAATCCAAGCCCTCAATCGTGCCTACCAAGACCTAGCAAGCATTTATACCAATGTCCATTTTATTGACCTTTATGACAATTTCTTGGATGAGGGCGGTCAGCTGCGGGAGGATTTTACGACGGATGGCTTGCACTTGACTATTGCTGGCTATGCGATGCTGTCCAAGGCTCTGCAACCGTATCTCTGAGAAAATCTTTTTCTTGACCAGCTTAATCAAACAGTTAAAACTGACATTTCAAAACGAGTGTGACTTTGTTATCACACTCGTTTCAGACTGAAGACAAAGTTCTTAGAACAGAAGTTGCTAAGGGCTTTGTCTTCAATCTGAAAGAACAGTTTCAACTGTTCTTTTTTGTTTCTTTTTATGAATCAACTACGACTACTTTCTCTTTACCAATCTTCACGCCGATGCCGAGACTTGACTTCAAAACCACTCTTAAAAAATATCGAAAAGAAGCTTGATATTAAGAATGGTTAAGATAATTGAAATTGCATAACCTAGGATTGTGTTCCACTTGGCATTAGTAAATTCTCCCATCAGTGACTTCTTAGAGGTTAGATAAATCAAGGGAAAAATTGAAAACGGAAGAGCGATTGAAAGAAAGACCTGTGAATAGACCAATAACTGATCCAGGGTTTTTTCTTGATACCCAAATAAAACGGCGACTATAATCACAGGTAGCAAGGCAAAAATACGGGTACCGATACGGATAAGCCACTGAGGTAATCTTAGATGTAAGAAACCTTCCATGACAATCTGTCCTGTCAAAGTGCCTGTAATGGTCGAATTTTGACCACTTGCTAAGAGGGCTAGAGCAAATAAAGTGGACAGAGTTGAACTGGCTATCGCTCCTGCTATTGTCGAATCTTGTAAAGCATTGTACATTTGAGAGAATGCCGAAATTTCAGACGCATGACCAAAAAAGAGAGATGCTCCTAAAATGAGAAGTAAGGAATTGACAATAAATGCTAAGGACAACTGAAGATTTGAATCCCAGGTCATAAAGCGAACTGCTTTTCGAATATCTTTCTTATCTTTGTGATTGATTTTCCTTGTTTGGGATAGAGAGGAATGGAGATAGAGATTATGGGGCATGACTGTCGCTCCCACAATCCCTAGAGCCAAGGTCAATTGACTTTCATGACCCGGTAACGGTGTTTCAAATAAAGTTGAAGTTGGCAAATAACCACCAATGATCCCCTGGATACTTGGATTGGATAAGGCCACAAGATAGGTAAAGATGGCTAATATGGTTAAAATAAGGGTCGTAACAATAGCTTCAATTTTTTTGAAACCAAATTTCATCAACAACAACAAAAGAAACACATCTAAAACGGTTAAGAGGATAGCAATCATAATCGGTATTTTAAACAAAAGATTTAAGGCAATCGCTGAACCTAGAACCTCAGCCAAGTCTGTCGCCATTAAAGCTAATTCTAAAATCACCCACAAACTATAGCGAAGCCACTTGGGAGCATGATGAGCTGTGGCCTGCGCTAGGTCCATCCTAGTCACGATACCGAGCTTCCCAGCCATCTGTTGTAGCTGCATAGCAATGATGGATGAAATTAAAATAACAAATAAAAGGCTGTACTTGTAGGAGGCGCCACCAACCACACTGGTGATCCAATTTCCAGGATCCATGTAGCCAACTGCCACAAGTGCACCAGGTCCTAAGAATGCTTTTAGATTTTGCCAAAAATGATTGTTATTTGGAGTCTCAATAGATTGATTGATCTCAGAAAGAGAGACTTTTTTATAAGAGGACATAGTGATTTCCCACTTTCTAATCTGTCTTTACATATTTCTTAATAGAATATTTTTTGAAAGAATGATGAAAATAGTTTACCTATTTCCAATTCACCGTTATTATATCACATTTTAGAATGATTACAAATAAAAAAAATGATAGTTGAAATAAGCAATATCAGTATTGCAAAAGCCAGCGTAGTAAAACGCTGGCTTCAGATTGAAGACAAAATCCTCAGAACAGAAGTTTCTAAGGACTTTTTTGTAAAGTCGTATAATAATGATAAGAAAAGTTATGAGGTGCTCGCTATGTTTCACAAAGAAAAACCAGATTATAATCGCTGCCAATATGGCTTCTATACGATAGACGAATTGGTTCCCAAAGATCACTTTCTTCGACAATTGGAAGCAGAGGTTGATTTCGACTTTATCTATTCTATATTTATTAAAGATTTTTGCTTGCTTTAGTCTAGCCACTGGATAAAGGCCGTCTTATCTTGGTGGTTGTAGCCAGCCCGTTTATAAAATTCCCAGGTACTTTCTTTCTTGGAGCCCGTCAGCAGCATCATTTTGTAGCAATTGGCTTCGGTCGCTAATTTCTTAGCAAAATCAAGGCATCCACTAGCGTAACCCTTGCCTCTAAAGTCATGATGAGTAACGACATTTTCGATCAGGGCGTAGGGACGTAGTCCTCTCGTGAGATTGGGAATGACGACACAAATACAAGAAGAAACAATCTTTCCGTCAAGCACTTTGACAATGATATGGTGGTCTGGATCTTCTACCATCCGCTGCCAGACTTTTTGTAAGCTTGGGTTTTTTTCTGGAATGGCCGTCTCGTGCAAGGAGAGGTACAAATGGAGCAATTCATCTAGGTCGTTGGGACTGGCTTCTCTGATCATCTTTTCACCTACTATTTTGGAATATTTTCGTTTACCTAGCAATATTATAGCATGTTTAGCCCTTAAATTTCTAATTTACTCTGAATTAAAATTTTGCACAGTTTCAAAGGTTAGCGAGAGCCACTTTCACCTTTTTCCGAAATCTATTATAATATACATTTCAAAAGTCAGAAAAATCTCATAATTGTTATGTAATAGTTCTAAAGCAATCCTGAGCATATTCTTATACAAGAGTTGGAAAAAGTGATAAATTTGTAGAGTAAGTTTATTGAAACGTTTTCATTAACCTATCTGAAAGTTTTCAATAAATAATTTAATTTTGAAGGAGAGTTATTATGACTCAAGGGAAAATTACTGCATCTGCAGCAATGCTCAACGTATTGAAAACATGGGGCGTAGACACCATCTACGGTATCCCATCAGGAACACTCAGCTCACTCATGGATGCTTTGGCTGAAGACAAAGATATCCGCTTTTTGCAAGTTCGCCACGAAGAAACTGGTGCTCTTGCAGCGGTCATGCAAGCTAAATTCGGTGGCTCAATCGGGGTTGCAGTTGGTTCAGGTGGTCCAGGTGCAACTCACTTGATTAACGGTGTTTACGATGCAGCTATGGACAACACTCCATTCCTTGCTATCCTTGGATCACGTCCAGTCAACGAACTCAACATGGATGCCTTCCAAGAATTGAACCAAAACCCAATGTATAACGGTATCGCTGTCTACAACAAACGTGTAGCTTACGCTGAGCAATTGCCAAAAGTAATTGACGAAGCTTGCCGTGCTGCAGTTTCTAAAAAAGGTCCAGCTGTTGTTGAAATCCCAGTAAACTTCGGTTTCCAAGAAATCGATGAAAATTCATACTACGGTTCAGGTTCTTATGAGCGTTCATTTATCGCTCCTGCTTTGAACGAAGTTGAAATCGACAAAGCGGTTGAAATCTTGAACAATGCGGAACGCCCTGTGATCTACGCTGGTTACGGTGGTGTCAAAGCTGGTGAAGTGATCACTGAATTGTCACGTAAAATCAAAGCACCAATCATCACAACTGGTAAAAACTTTGAAGCTTTCGAATGGAACTACGAAGGTTTGACAGGTTCTGCTTACCGTGTTGGTTGGAAACCAGCCAACGAAGTTGTCTTTGAAGCAGACACAGTTCTTTTCCTTGGTTCAAACTTCCCATTTGCTGAAGTTTACGAAGCATTCAAAAACACTGAAAAATTCATCCAAGTGGATATCGACCCTTACAAACTTGGTAAACGTCACGCCCTTGACGCTTCAATCCTTGGAGATGCAGGTCAAGCAGCTAAAGCTATCCTTGATAAAGTAAACCCAGTTGAGTCTACTCCATGGTGGCGTGCAAACGTTAAGAATAACCAAAACTGGCGTGATTACATGAACAAACTCGAAGGTAAAACTGAGGGTGAATTGCAATTGTATCAAGTTTACAATGCAATCAACAAACATGCTGATCAAGACGCTATCTATTCAATCGACGTAGGTGACACTACTCAAACATCTACTCGTCACCTTCACATGACACCTAAGAACATGTGGCGTACATCTCCACTCTTTGCGACAATGGGTATTGCCCTTCCTGGTGGTATCGCTGCTAAGAAAGACAATCCAGATCGCCAAGTATGGAACATCATGGGTGACGGTGCATTCAACATGTGCTACCCAGACGTGATCACAAACGTTCAATACGACCTTCCAGTTATCAACGTTGTCTTCTCAAATGGTAAATATGCCTTCATCAAGGACAAATACGAAGACACAAACAAACACTTGTTTGGTTGTGACTTCCCTAATGCTGACTATGCGAAAATCGCTGAAGCTCAAGGAGCTGTTGGATTTACAGTAGACCGTATCGAAGACATCGATGCAGTTGTCGCAGAAGCTGTTAAATTGAACAAAGAAGGTAAAACTGTTGTCATCGATGCTCGCATCACTCAACACCGTCCACTTCCAGTAGAAGTACTTGAATTGGATCCAAAACAACACTCAGAAGAAGCAATCAAAGCCTTCAAGGAAAAATACGAAGCTGAAGAGCTTGTACCATTCCGCCTCTTCTTGGAAGAAGAAGGTTTGCAATCACGCGCAATCAAATAATTCCTCTCGTGGAAAATCAAAGAATAAACTGCGTTATCTTCACCTTGCCGTACTCCAGTACTGCCTGCGGTTCGATGCCTTGTTTATTCATTGATTTTTATAGAGAGAAACTTGAAAAGATCGGAGCAATCCGGTCTTTTTGCTTGTTTTGCTTCATATGTCTTTTTGGAGGAGGGCTGAGGCTTATTATCTGGGTAAATGATAGGAAGCCTAGAAAGAGTAAGATTAGAAAACAGACAGGGAGAAACATAGGATAGTATCACTATTCCGCAGTATTTCACAAGTAAAGCTATTGAGATTGCGGTATAATATAAGTGAATGAAGTGGTAAAATAAGAAAGCGAGTAGAGATATGACTGAAAAACTGACTTTTCCTGATGGTTTTTTGTGGGGCGGAGCGACAGCTGCCAACCAGTGCGAAGGCGCTTATGATGCGGATGGTCGTGGGCTGGCCAATGTAGATGTGGTGCCGATTGGTGAGGACCGTCTGGCTATCATCACGGGTAAGAAAAAGATGTTTGACTTTGAGGAAGGCTATTTCTACCCAGCCAAGGAAGCTATTGACATGTACCATCGCTTTAAGGAGGACATTGCCCTCTTTGGCGAGATGGGCTTTAAGACCTATCGTCTGTCCATTGCTTGGAGCCGGATTTTCCCTAAGGGGGATGAGCTGGAGCCCAATGAAGCTGGCCTGAAATTTTACGAAGACCTCTTTAAGGAATGCCACAAGTACGGTATTGAGCCTCTGGTGACCATTACTCACTTTGACTGCCCTATGCACTTGATTGAGCAATATGGTGGGTGGCGGAGCCGTAAGATGCTGGAATTTTACGAGCGTCTTTGCCGCACTCTCTTTACCCGCTACAAGGGCTTGGTCAAGTACTGGCTGACCTTCAATGAGATTAACATGATCCTCCATGCACCATTTATGGGGGCGGGGCTCTGCTTTGAAGAAGGCGAAAATGAGGAGCAGGTCAAATACCAAGCAGCCCATCATGAGCTGGTCGCGTCAGCCATTGCCACCAAACTGGCTCATGAGATTGATCCGGAAAACAAGGTCGGCTGTATGCTGGCGGCGGGGCAAAATTATCCTAACACCTGCCATCCACGCGATGTATGGGCTGGTATGGAGGAAGACAGGAAAAACTATTTCTTCATCGACGTGCAGGCGCGTGGCGAATATCCTAACTATGCTAAGAAAGCTTGGGAGCGCGAAGGTATCACTGTCGAAATGACAGAAGAAGACCTGCAGCTGCTCAAGGAGCATATGGTGGACTTCATTTCCTTCTCTTACTACTCTAGCCGGGTAGCTTCGGGCGACCCTAAGGTCAATGAGTTGACCGCAGGCAATATCTTTGCTTCTCTCAAGAACCCTTATTTGGACGCTTCTGAGTGGGGCTGGCAGATTGATCCTCTGGGTTTGCGCATTACGCTGAATACCATCTGGGATCGCTATCAAAAGCCCATGTTTATCGTGGAAAATGGTCTGGGTGCAGTGGATACTCCTGATGAAAATGGCTATGTGGCTGATGATTATCGGATTGACTATCTGGCGGCCCATGTCAAGGCCATGCGGGAAGCCATCAATGAAGACGGTGTGGTGCTGTGGGGCTACACGACCTGGGGCTGTATCGACCTAGTCTCCGCGGGCACTGGCGAGATGAAGAAGCGCTATGGCTTTATCTATGTGGACCGGGACAATGAAGGTAGGGGAACACTCAAGCGCTCCAAGAAAAAATCCTTTGACTGGTACAAGGAAGTTATCGCGACTAACGGAGCATCTGTCAAATAACATCAAGGAGGCTGGGACAAAAGTCCTAGCCTCTCAATTGTCTTTGGAAGGTCGAGCAAGACGCAGTGGTTGAGTGGGCTCTACTAGGCTGATTTCATCAGCTTTTACAGCCCTACTCAACTGTGCGGAGGTGGGACGACGAAATCGAATTCTAACGAATTACCGATTTCTGTCCCACTCTCTTTCTTTTGCATCGTTTATATTTGATTGACTTGCTGGCTCATCCTTGCTACACTAGTTTTATCAAGCTATTGGAGAATGATGATGGCCAATCTTTTACTAATTGAAGATAACAATGATATTCATGAGATTTTGAAAAATCTCTTTACGCAGGAGCACGTAGTGTTTTCAGCTTATTCTGGGACTGAGGGATTGCGGATTTTTGCGGAAGAAGAGATTCATCTAGTCCTGCTGGATATTATGCTGCCTGGAAAAAATGGCGATGAGGTGCTGAGGGAAATTCGCAAGACCAGTCAGGTGCCGGTAGTCATGCTGACCGCCCTGGGTGAAAAGAGTCTCGTGAGCCAGTATCTGCTGGACGGTGCCAATGACTACATTGTCAAGCCTTTTAATCTAGACGAAGTGGCGGCGCGTGTCACTGTCCAACTGCGAGGTAGTCAGCAGCCCCAGTCTAAGCCTGCTGGGGAGACCTCAATCAAAAACATCCGCCTTCTGCCAGATACTTTTGAAATTGCTTCTGGTGACCAGTCCATGCGGCTAGGGAAAAAGGAATTTCAGATTTTCCAGACCTTGCTGGCTCATCCTAAAAAAATTTTTACCAAAGAGGAGCTGTATGAGTCGGTCTGGGAGGAGACCTATCTGCCAGGCGATAATACGCTCAATGCCCATCTCAGCAATCTTCGTAAGAAATTAGCCCAGCTGGATCGTTCGACAGACTATATCGAGACCATTTGGGGTCTGGGCGTGCGGCTTAAGGAGGATTAGCTATGTGGTGGATTGCATGTGTATTGATAATCCTGTTCTTACTAGTCTTTCTCGTTCGCTATCATCTGACGATTCGTAGTCTGACTCAACAGATAGGCGATAAGCGTCGCACAGGAAGTCAGGTTCGCTTGACCTTGAGAGATCAATCTCCTAGTCTAGTGACTCTGACTGACGAGGTGGAGCAGCTTTTTCAGGAAATTGATAAGATGTCCTTTGTGACCCAGCAGGAAAAGAAAACCTTGGATATGGCTATCAGCAATATTGCTCACGATATCCGAACGCCACTGACCATTGCTAGTGGCTACACGCAACAGTTACTCAAGGACGCTGATAAGGACCAGATGGACCAGCAGCTGCAAAAGATTGCAGATAATCTGGGTATGGTATCCAGACGCTTGGAGGCTCTGATGGAATACCGTCGCTTGATGGAAGGAGCTATTCGACCGAGCCTTCAGCGGGCAGACCTATCCCAGCTGGTCACCCAGCAACTCTTTGCCTACTATGATGCCTTTCAGCGATCAGGGATTGATTTAGATGTGGATTTATCTGAAAATCTGCTTCTGGAAACGGACAGTGACATCTTTGATCGAATCGTCCAGAATATGCTCAGCAATGTCCTCAAACATGGTCGAGAAACAGCCAGCATCAGTCTGAAAAAAGAAGAACAAAAGGTTATTTTTCAGGTCAAAAATAAGGTTCAGAAGCCTATCTTACATCTGGATAAACTGACCAATCGCTTCTATTCTGAAAACCTCTCCAGTAGTGAAGAATCGTCTGGACTGGGGCTTTATATCACCCAGCAGCTGGTCGAAATCTTAGGTGGTGACTTGACCATTCAAGCAGAGGGAGATTGGTTTGAATTGATTGTGGCCTTATAAAAAAGAATCAGCTAGTCAGAAGATTAGCTGATTGTTTGGTTTTAGAGATCTTTTTTCTTGAAAATGAGGAGGCTACTGCCTAGGAAGAAGACTGCTATGGCAATCGCGACTAAACTAGCTCGCAAAACTACAGCAGGATCCGCAGCCATCTCTATTCCAAATTGTAAGGTTAAATAGCGGAACCATTCTATATGAGGATAGAGCAAGACTGGAAAGATGAGCAGGGCGCTTCCGACAAAATAGGTAATAAAGACCGCAGCAATAGAATGGCTGAGATAGAGAACGAAAGACACGATGCCAATCCAAGCGATGGTTATAATGAGTTGGACGAGAATGGTTAGCAAAAATTGGCCAAAGAAACCTGCCGGAGCTGTCCCAATTCCATTGATAGAGCTAGCGATGATGAAGGATAGCCCTAGCAAGAGAATGAATTGGAAGATGGCGACAACAAAGGAGACCAAAGTTTTAGATAGGAAGAACTCTGTCCGTGAAATACCGTGAGCGAGGCTGTTTTTATAAAGCTTGCGGGACAAGTCCACACCTAATAAGAGGCAGACGACAATGAGAGTGAAAAATATAATACTGTCAGAATTTCCAGAGAAATGGGCAAGAGCATTGATACCTGTCATTTTTACTGGTACTTGCTGAGTGATGTTTTGTCCATCCGTTGAGATGGATGTTCCAAATCTGCTGGTAACCTTATAGAGGACGCCGATCAGGATATTGGCTAGTAAAACGAACTCAGTAATCCAAAAGCCCTTGGAGTGGAAGAGACGGTAAAAGTCAGCGCGAATGGTTTGAATCATGATAGACCTCCCTGGTGTTGATCAAGTAAATCTGTAAAGAAATTTTCGAGATTTTGCCGTGCATAGTAGATTTCTTGAATGACTAAGTCAGCTGTGGCTAGCTCTTTTACGATATTGTTGATGTTGTGCGAATGGGTAAAGACATGGATCTCATTGAGAGCATTGACCACCTTGATGCGGTAGCCTAATTGATCTTGGAGCAGCTGGCTGGCTTCCTCCAAATGATCCGTTTTCAAGACGATATAATCTTCGCTTTGCTCTTCAAATTCAGCCTTGGAGATTTCCTTGATCATATGACCTTGGTCGATGATGCCAAAGCGTGTAGCGACTAGATAGAGCTCGGATAGGATATGGCTGGAAATAACAAAGGTCATGCCCAGCTCTTCATTGAGTTTTTGGACAAGCTGGCGGAATTCCTTGATACCGACAGGGTCTAGTCCGTTGATAGGTTCGTCTAGAATCATCAAATCTGGCTTAGACAATAAGGCAATGGCAATTCCCAAACGCTGCTTCATACCGAGAGAAAAATCTCTGAATTCCTTCTTGCCAGTATCTGTTAAGTTCACGTATTCCAAGGTTTCTTGTATGGCCTTCTCGGCATTAGGTATCTGGCGGAGTTTGCAGTAGTAGCTGAGATTTTCGTAAGCGGTCAAGTGGTTGTGGGCAACGGGCGTTTCAATGACCGAGCCGACCCGCTTGAGGGCTTGTGTCCATTCGGCCTGGTCGCTAGAACCAAAGAGAGACACGGTTCCGTTGCTGGCATGCATCAGCTGGGTCATGATTTTGATCAGAGTGGTCTTACCAGCCCCGTTTTTACCGATGAGGCCGTAAATATCTCCTTTTTTGATGGTCAGATTGACATCGCTTAGAGCCTGCTGCTGGCCGAACTTTTTGCTGACCCCTTGTAAAACTAAAATATTTTCCATGGTTTTACTTCTCCTTTTTGAATTATCTTTGGAAATCCTTTCCTCACTATCCAGTATATCGGACACTTATTAAGTATTCATCAAGCAATTCTAAAATATTTCTAAAATCTTGAAATAGCAATGATAATTCGTGTTTAAGCGGACTGAGGCCTATAGAAAAAGAGGCTGGAACAATAGTCCTAGCCTCTCAATTGTCTTTGGATTGTCGAGCAAGACGCAGTGGTTGAGTGGGCTCTACTACGCTGATTTCATCAGCTTTTACAGCCCTACTCAACTGTGCGGAGGTGGGACGACGAAATTGAATTCTAACGAATTACCGATTTCTGTCCCACTCTCTAATCATCTATTTCCAATTCATAAAGGCCTCGCAGTGCGTTGCAGGCGTAGATTTTTTCTGCTGATTTTAAGTCGTCTAGGCTGAGGATTTTTTCTGTGGCCTGACCTGTTGCCAAGAGATGCTGGCGGTAGATGCCGTCCAAAAGCCCTAGCTCGACTGGTGGCGTATAGAGGTGGCCCTCCAACTGGAGGACTAGGTTACCGATGGAGCTTTCTAGCAGCTGCCCTTGGGCATTGTAGTAAATTTGCTCCTGCTGGCCTAGGGATAGGTGTGGCCGATAGCTAGTTTTAAAGTAGGTGAAAGGCTGCTGTAAGTTGGCATTTTGTGGGACGAGAATGGCCTTGCAGAAAGCTTCTGGGAGTGCTTGCAGTTTTTCTAGCTGGCAGGTCACTTTTCCAGATTTGGCGATGGAGATCCGCAGGCGGTAGTCCGTACTTGGATCCAGTTCTGCTAGGGTTTGGTTCAACTCTGCCTTCAGTTTTTCCTCATCAAATGGATAAGCAAAGTAACGGGCGGATTCTCGTAGACGCTTCAGATGTTGGTCTTGGAAGGTCAGGCGGCCTTGCTCAATCTTCCCTGTCGTAATCAGGTTAAATTGCGGATTTTTCCGATAAAGAACAGCGGATTTTTGCTGGGTTTCGATGTACTCGGATTCCCATGTGCTATCCCAAGTGATGCCACCTCCGACACCGTAGATAGCCTTGCCAGCTTCTAGCTGAATGGTGCGGATAGCTACATTGAAAATCCGTCTCTGGTCTGGCAGGCAGATACCAACAGTGCCACAGTAAACACCGCGGGCGGCTTTTTCTGTCGCCTTGATGATAGCCATGGTCGAAATTTTTGGAGCACCAGTGATAGAGCCGCATGGAAAGAGGGCATCAAAAATTTCTCCTAGGCTAATCTCAGGCCGCAGTTGGCTCTTGATGGTGGAGGTCATTTGCCAGACAGTGGAATACTGCTCGACCTGACACAGCTGCTCGACTCGCTCGCTGCCAATCTCTGAAATGCGGTTCATGTCATTGCGTAGCAGATCAACGATCATCATATTTTCCGCTCGATTTTTAGGATCCTGGCGGAGCCAGTCCGCCTGTTCCAAGTCCGCAGCGACTGTCAGACCGCGATTGGTAGTCCCTTTCATCGGCCGTGTTGTCAGCTCACCTCGGTGCTCCTCGAAAAAGAGCTCAGGACTGATGGATAAGACTGCTTGATGATCGTGCTCTACGTAGGCATTGTAAGCGGCGTTTTGCTCAACGACCAGACGGTTGTAAATAGCCCAACTGTCCTGTGGATTAAGCTCTGCGCCTAGCTGCACCGTGTAGTTGACCTGATAGGTATCGCCCTGACGGATATGATGGTGAATGGTCCCGATGGCCTTTTCGTACTCTTGCTCAGTCGTCAGGCTCTGCCATTGCGCTGGCATATCTACCTCGTCGTATGCCAAAGGAAATGGGGCTTCATCAGCCCTATCATGAATGGTAAAGTAAATCAGGTACTCGCCCAGCAGAGGGGCTTTGTGGACCTGGAGTTTTTCCTCAAAAGCAGGAGCCGCTTCGTAGCTGACATAGCCGACTGCATAAAATCCCTTTTTCTGCCAGTCCTCGACTTCTTGCAGAATCGCTCTGACTTCGGACAACTCGCGTGTTTTGAGCTCTTTGATGGGCTGGCTGAAAATCAAGCGCCGACCCAGTTCTTTAAAATCAATAACTGTTTTCTTGTGCATGAGTTTATTGTATCATAAGATAATTTGAATGAAAACGGATTTATCGGATGAGACACTCATTCTTTTGTAATAGTTGACAGATTAGAAAGTGGCTCGGTATACTATTTAAAAAAAAGAAAGAACGAGATGCTTATGAAATCAAACAAATTGCTGTGGATAAATGGAATTGTTGGCATTTTAGGAGGCCTTCAGATCATTTACGCTTCTTTAAATAGATGGCACTGGGAAATTATTTATTCGGTTCCCACACTGGTTGAAAACCCTGGCTGGGGCAAGGTTGTTATACTGACCAGCTGGCTGCTTTTGGGGCTTTCTATAGTTGGAATGTATCATTATAGCAACGACCCAAGAGTCAATAAGACGAGTCATGAGCTTCTATTCTGCGCCTCCATCATGGGCTTTATCTCTTTTCTGTTTACTTTTTCAGGACTTCTATCTATCATCTCAGGAATTCTATATCTTCTAGATTTGTCAAAATTTAAGAGTGATGACAAAGCTGATTGACAAGTGTGGCGACTAAGTTTCTCCTGCTCGAAAGGCCTTGAAAATTATGATAAAATAAGGAAATGACAAAACTGTAAAGGAAGTCTTATGAAAAAAATCAATGAATCCTATAAACTCATCGTCTTTGCGGCGCTTACTCTGGCTCTGGTTCTCTATATCGGAAACATTTGGTCGTGCCTGCAGAGCCTGACGTCAGTATTTTCACCTATTATACTGGGCGGAGTATTGGCCTTTATCTTTAATGTACCGATGAAAAAGCTGGAAGACCTCTTGGACAAATGCCGAGTCCCTCAGAAGTTGCAGCGCAGTCTGGCCTTGGTTTTGGAGGTGCTGATTTTAGCTCTCATCATGACGGGGATTGTTTCTATTGTCGTGCCGACTTTGACCACAGCGGTCAATCAGCTGAGCGCGACCATCGGCAAAGTAGCGCCGCAGCTAGCCAAGTGGCTGCAGCAGTCTGGCTTGCTTTCTTCTAGCCAGCTGAAAGATTTGACCAAGCAGCTGCAAAACAGCGACATTGTCAACCGAGCCATCTCTCTTCTGGGTAGCCTGACAGGCAATATCTCTGCTATCTTTGGCAATTTCTTCTCTGTCATCATGTCTATCTTTCTCATGTTTGCCTTCTTGAGCAGCAAGGAGCATTTGCAGACGATCACTAGTCGTCTCTTGCAAGTCCTGCTTCCTGAGAAGGCTGTGAAACGCCTATCCTATGTCGGTTCTGTCCTTGTTGAGACCTATGATAAGTTTCTGATGGGGCAGATGATAGAGGCCGTCATTGTTGGTGTTTTGGTCTTTATCGCCTACTCGCTGACAGGTTTGCCTTATGCGGCCTTGACTGGGGTTTTGGCTGGAGTGCTCTCTTTCATTCCCTACATAGGGCCTTTCTCAGCTTGTGCCTTGGGAGCTATCTTTATCTTTACCGACAGCCCTTGGAAAGCCCTTCTTTCAATCGCAGTCTTTCAGCTGGTGCAGCTGATTGAGGGCAATATCATCTATCCGCGCGTGGTCGGCCAGTCCGTTGGCCTCCCAACTCTCTTTACCCTAGCCGCAGCCCTGATTGGAGGCAACCTCTTTGGCTTGGTCGGCATGATTTTCTTCACGCCTATCTTCGCGGTTATCTACCGCTTGGTTAGAGAGTTTGTTGTGGAGAAGGAGGAGAAGGAAGTCGAAGGGGGAACAAGTAGGTGAAAAATGAAGTTTAGTGGCTTCATTTTGATGCCTGTTTTTGTTCCTGATCCTGCCAAAAGATCCTCTCAAAGGAAGTGTCATAGAAAACGGTAGTAGTAAATGCTAAAGTGGAAAGTCAGGCGCATGCTTATAAGTCTGTCAAGGAAGTCCGTACTGAACCAACAATAGTCTACGACCTCTTTATGCACTATATCGTAACCAGTGCAGAAACCTATCCTAAGAAAGAACACTCGGTAAACTCCTCAAGGAACTCAATACAATCCGAGATAGCAAGCGACGCTTGACCACAAGTGATAAGAAAGCTAAATCTGAAAAAAAGCGGAAGTAGTAGGTTGGTAGGTAAATATCAATCTATAACCATGAAATATCCCCTAGAATAGATGTTCTAGGGGATATTTTGATATAGTATTGAGAAATGAAATGCACTAAATATAGAGAATAGAGAGAATATGGGTAAACTAGAAACCTCCACAATATATTGTGTTTTTTCTGTTTTGTTTGCAAAAAATAGCACAATATATTGATTTTTTAGCTTTGTTTGTTATAATATAGATTGTAGAAAAAAGACGTCAGTGGGCGCTGACGACTGGCTAAAAATAGTGAATTTCAAAATGGTGATAGAGGCACTATTTAAAAAAATTATATTTTATTCTAACACTACATAAAAGAAATGTAAATCTCATTTTGATAATTTTTCTTTTTTCTACAAAGAATTAAGGAAAGAGGTAGATATTATTAGAATATCAAGATTATTAAATAGAAAGTCTATCCAAGTAGGATTGGATTTTGTTGATGTAGACACATCAAAGGATGTTAAATTATTTTTAGACCCATTGCTGTTATCAGATAGTTTTAGGAATATTGTTAATGATTTTGTAAAGACAGTCTATAAAATGTACACTTTGGGTAATAAAGCAGGCGCATTACAATTGTTTTCGCACTCTAAAGAATGTAATGCTATCCACTTTGGATATTCTGTTAATAACTCCAAAGGGACAGGTGTTTCAATGCAGATGCTTGATCAATTTTTTGGGTATGTCTATAAATCAGTAGATAAAATCAAAGAAAAATTACTGACTCCTATAGCGATGCCTATTTTTGTAAAGAAATTTTCAGAAGATAGGATGTCAGATTTGTTGGTAAGCTTATTAAAAAAAGAATTGATTTTATATTCTTTAGAACAAGCTAGATTACACGGTTTAAAAATCAGTGATGAAGTACAACGATTTGATTATTGGGATGTTGAAAGTCATGAGTGGGCTACCTTTGAAAGCCAGTATGTACTTGTTCCTAATGAAAGTGGTGTGGAGGAACTTTTAATTTTAGTTCCAAAGTCTATCGCTAGTAAAAGATTTCTAGTAAATCCTTCCAGATATATATCAGTTATCTTTCAACACTTGCAGTTGAGTGAAGAGCATCAAAGGGCTAATGGTACACCAAAATCTAAAAAAGAATTACGAGAATCAGAGATAGTAGCAAATTATCAAAAGGATAAAGATAAAAGCTATATCTTAGATAAGACGTTAATATCACCTGAATACTATGAAGCCTATTATGATAGTTCAATTAGGTTCAGTGATAATAAATCACTTAGTGATGAAGAATTGATAGAACTTCTAACCAAGTAAGTGAGTAAAATTGAATAGTTCACAGGAGAAGGATTTACTCCTTCTTTTTATTACATTTACTCTATTTATGAATCCGCTTCATGTTATAATATATGTTAGTAGATTTATATTGGAGAAATAATCATGAAGTCAATAATAGAGAAAATAAATCAATTTCGAGATGATCGTGATTGGAGAAAGTTTCACAATGAAAAAGATTTAGCTATTTCTATTTCACTGGAAGCTAGTGAACTTTTGGAGTTGTTCCAATGGAAGGAATCCGAGGAGGTCACCAGTAAATCATTGGATAGAGTTAAAGAGGAACTTGCTGATGTCCTAATTTATAGTTTTATGTTAGCTGATAATTTACAATTGGATGTAGAACAGATTATTGAAGATAAATTAATTGATAATAATCGGAAATATCCTGTTAAGTTAAGTAAGGGTAATAACAAAAAATATACTGAGTTGGAGAAATAATGGTTAAAATAAAAAGTCCAATTGTAAGAGAGATAGAATATACAAGTGATTCTCTGGTAAATCTTAGAAATCAACTTAAATTTAGTGAACACAAAAACGATATAAAATTTTTATTTGATTATCCGGTAGTTTATATTGTTAATGATGAGAAGAAGAATCAATTTAGTGTATACATAGGAGAAACAACTGATATAATTCGGCGAACTAGTCAACACTTAATTGCCGATATAAAAAAAGAGAATAGAGATGATTGGAGAGATTTTGCAACATCTTCGACAACGAAGATGTTTGTAATTGGTCACAATCATTTTAATAAGTCGTTAACTCTAGACATAGAAAATCGTTTAATGCTTTATTTATCAAGTGTCGACAATGTTACCAGAGTACAAAATAGAAGAGGAAATCCTCAAAATGAATATTATACATCTAATGAGTTAGATTCAATTTTTTCAAAAATTTGGCGTTTGCTAAGAAAGAGCAACAAACATTTATTCCCTGTTGAGAGTATTGTTCGAAATTCAGCAATTTTCAAAGCGTCTCCGTTTCATAAATTGACCGAAGAACAAATCGAAGCTAAAAACACTATTATTAATAAAATAAGTGCCTCGATTAGTAAAAATCAAGATGGAACACTCATTCTAGTTAAAGGAGAAGCTGGAGCGGGGAAAACAGTTTTAATGAGTTCGCTTGTGGATGATTTATTAAATTCTGAAGATATTTCATTTATTAAGGATAATAATTACATTAATCTTGTTGTAAATCATAATAATCAATTAAGTGTATATAAAGAAATTGAAAGAAAACTAAATTGGAATAGTGGCTCTAGTTTGGAAGTGGCGATGAAGCCTACTCAATTTTTAAATGCCTTGAGAAAAGAGAAGATTAAAGCAGGAGTGGTTATAGTTGACGAAGGCCATCTACTGCTTACTGCGAAAAATCAAGCATATCTTGGTGGAAATCATTTAAAAGATTTACTAGCACAATCAAAAGTAGTTGTTCTGGTTTATGATGATAAACAGATTATGAATAAATCTCAAATATGGACTGATAATACATTTTTAGAATTGGAACATGAGGCTAATCTTGCAGGAAATTTAATTGAATTGCGTAACCAAATGAGAATTAACGCAAATCCTGCTACTATTGATTGGATTCGTAGTATTATTGATGAAGGTGAGATTAAGAAATTAACAAAAGATAAACAATATGATATTAGAATCTTTGATTCTCCTTTGGAACTACAAAAAGCTATTAAGTTAAAGAATAAAGATCAAAAACTAGGTATTTCTAGATTAGTTGCAACATATGATTGGCCTTTTGTTGAAGAAAAAAAGAAGCAAGTGAGACCAAAATGGTTTGTTGAAATCGGTGACTGGAAGGCTCCTTGGAATCAACAATTAAAGCCAGAGAAGGAATATGCCAAATTGTCTTGGATAGAGCAGCCTCAAACAATTGATGAAATAGGTTCTACGTTTACAGTTCAGGGATTTGATTTGAATTATGTAGGTGTTATTATCGGACCATCTGGGAAGTATCGAGATGGCAAAATCATTTATGATATTTCTGAAAGTAAAAATAAGGGTGCTGTTCAAAATCGTAAACTTGCAAATGGTGAAAAAGTAAACTATGGAGAAAGACTGTTGCGAAATGAACTAAATGTTTTGTTAACGCGTGGTGTAAATGGTTTATATATTTTTGCCGTTGATGAAGAATTAAGGGAAGTTCTGAAGAAAGCGGTAAAATAAAAATGGGATAAGACTCTCTCAGCTAATATCTTCTTCAACACCAGCATTCCAACGACGGTCATCGTTCTCAAAAAGAACCGTACCAATCGTGATGTCTACTTTATCGATGCTTCTAAGGAGTTTGATGAGAGGAAAAACTAAAATATCATGGTGGATACTCATATTGAGAAGATTCTGGAAGCCTACAAGTCTCGTGAGGAGATTGACAAGTTTGCCCATCTAGCAAGCTATGTAGATACCTTTGAGGAAGAAGAAGTCGAACCACTGACGGACATCGTCAGCAAGATTAACACGACAAACGAAGCAATCGAAAGCCAAACAGCTTCTTTACTTAAAATGCTGAACCAACTTTACGGAACCACACTAGAAGCAGATACCGAACTCAAACAGTTTTTGGAAAAATTTAAAGGGTGATGGAAAAGCAGTCAGATACATCAACCTGATTTAATATCCCTGCCAAATCAATTTTTGGCTGGTTTTTATTTTCTAAAGATGATACAATTAAATTACCTAAAAGGTAATTTAATTTAAACAGAAAGGGACTTATGAAGCTTATCTATAAAAATAAAACTGTTAAAAAGCAGTGCACAGAGCTGAGGCGAGCGAAAAAAGATTTTTCGGATAAGCTTGCTGTAAAGTTGCATCAGTTAATTAACTTTTTGGAAGCGGCGGATTCTTTGGCTAGTGTGACAGCTTTTCCTAAGTATCACTTTCACCAACTCAGGGGAAAGAGACAAGGGCAGTTTGCTTTGGATATAGATGGTCGAAGGAGTTCCTATCGGTTGATTGTAGAATTTCGTGATGAGGATCTAGAAAAGGTATTTCCTAGTCCCGTTGAAATCGAAATCCTAAAAATAGAGGAGGTCAGCAATCATTATGAGTAATAAAATTATTGAATCCAAAGACCTGATTGCTTTTCATCCAGGTCAGTATGTCAGTGAGTTAATCGAAGATTATAACGTAACGCAGAAGGAATTTGCGGAGCGTTTGGGAGTTTCTGCAAAGACTGTCAGCAAAATCGTCAATGCTGAGGAGTCTATTAGTAAGGATATGGCTCATAAGTTAGCCAAGCTAAGCGGAGTTTCCATGCAAACCTGGCTCAATCTTCAGAATACTTACGATGTAAAGGTTGCAGAGATTGCAGAACAAAGAGAGCTAGAAGAAGGTGGCGAGAAAGACATCTGTGAGATGATTGATTTCAAGTATTTTAAGGAAGAAGGCTACGTTCCAGACAAACGCTATACTTTGAAAGAAAAGATCGTCGAGCTTCGCAAGATTCTAGGGGTGGCGAGTTTAGAAAACCTCTTAACTTTCAATCATCTAGTGAGTTATCGGAATACACGTGAGTTTACGCCTAAAAGTATAGTAAACTCCAATATCATGCTGGAGTTGGCATCTAAAAAGGCGCGTGATAAAACGACAATTAAACTCAATCGCAGAAAGCTAGAGAGAAGCCTGCCGGCGTTGAGAAAGTTGACAAGACAAGATCCAGAGGTCTTTCCTCAACGCTTGTCTGACATCTTGCTAGACTGTGGTGTTGTTCTAGTCGGTCTACCTGCTTTGGCAAATGCTAATCTGAATGGTGCTACAAAAAAATTCAGCAATGGTAGTGCCTTGCTATTATTGACAGACCGAAACAAGGCATCCGATATTTTCTGGTTCTCACTTTTCCATGAGATTGGACACATTTTACAGAACGATTTTTCATCTGAAGACGGAAACAGTGACTCATACCGACGTTCTGAGGAAGAGGCAGACCAGTTTGCAAAAGATCTTTTGATAAACCCTGAAGACTATCAAACTTTTGTAGAAAAAGGAAACTTTGATAAGTCGGACATCCTTCAATTTGCTGAAGAAATAAATATTCACCCGAGTATTATTCTAGGAAGATTACAAAATGAGGGCATTCTCAGTTTTGATCGTTTCCGAGAACTAAAAGAAAATTATTACTTTGTATCTTAAGTGTCAGGAAATTTTTAGAAGATGAAAAGATGCTTAAAGTTTAGTATAGTTAGCAGTGGACTCCAATTGATTCGCTCATTTTATTAAAAAGCGAAAAGAGAAATCAAAAAGATCAAAATTTAGATAACCTATAGTCTTTTCTAATAACAAGTCATAGTTGTTTATAAGAATTAGCGATAGCCTGTTTTAATCTATAAACTAGTATGTAACTTAAAAACAAGCAAAAAAAGGATTTGAGACACGTGTCTCAAATCTTTTTCTTTTGTATATAATAGTGATATAGTTTTAAACTATATCAAACTCTGGGAAATTCCAATTATACAGAGGGCGGATTTTCTGTTAAGATAGTTTCAACAACAATTTTTGGAGGACGTTTATGTCAACGACTATCATTGGTTTCCCTCGTTTGGGTGAATTCCGCGAATTAAAATTTACAACTGAAAAATATTTTAGAAATGAAACCTCAGCAGACGAACTTTTGGCAGCAGCGAAAGACTTGCGTGCGAAGCACTGGAACATTGTCAAAGAAAAAGGCATCACTGAAATCCCATCAAATGACTTTTCTCACTATGACAACTTCCTAGATGCAGCTTTCCTTTTCAACGTGGTGCCTGCTTCTGTTCAAAACTTGGACTTGACTGACCTTGAGCGCTACTTTGCCTTGGCGCGTGGTTACCAAGGTGAAAAAGGGGATGTGCGTGCCCTTCCGATGAAGAAGTGGTTCAACACCAACTACCACTATATTGTTCCTAAATTTGAAAAAGACACTCAAGTTAAATTGGCTGGTCACAAGATCTTTGATGAGTTCCAAGAAGCGAAAGAACTTGGTCTCAACACTCGTCCTGTTCTTGTAGGTCCATTCACTTTCCTTCAATTGTCAGACTTTGAAGAAGGTGTGAAAGCAGAAGACTTCGTAGACAGCTTTGTGGCTGCTTACCAAGAAGTTTTTGCAAAATTGGCTGAACTTGGTGCAACTCGTATCCAACTGGATGAAGCGGCTCTTGTCAAAGACTTGACTGCTGAAGAAAAAGCTCTCTTCTTGAATCTCTACAACAAACTCTTGGCTGACAAAAAAGGTCTTGAAGTTTTGCTTCAAACTTATTTTGGTGACGTTCGTGACGTTTATACTGACCTTGTGAACTTGCCAGTAGATGCGATCGGTCTTGACTTTGTAGAAGGTAAGAAAACTCTTGAACTTGTTAAAGGTGGATTCCCAGCTGACAAGACTCTTTATGCAGGTATTGTCAATGGTAAAAACATTTGGCGCAACAACTACGAAAAGAGCTTGGCTGTTCTTGAGCAAATTCCAGCTGAAAACATCGTATTGACAAGCTCATGCTCCCTTCTTCATGTGCCATTTACAACTGCTAACGAAGAATTTGAGCCAGCTATCTTGAACCACTTTGCTTTTGCAGTTGAAAAATTGGAAGAACTTCGTGACTTGGATGCTATCCGCAATGGTCAAGGTGCAGAAGCTCTTGCAGCTAACAAAGAACTCTTTGCAACTGAGCGTGTGGGTGAAAATGCAGAACTTCGTGCGCGTATCGCTGGATTGACAGACGCAGACTACACTCGTTTGCCAGCCTTTGCTGAACGTGAAGCCATCCAAGAAGAAGCTTTCAAACTTCCAGCTCTTCCAACAACAAC
The DNA here is from genome assembly GCF_041432545.1 of Streptococcus sp. 27098_8_113. Lineage (NCBI taxonomy): Bacteria > Bacillati > Bacillota > Bacilli > Lactobacillales > Streptococcaceae > Streptococcus > Streptococcus sp. 27098_8_113. Next base: position 58,403 of record NZ_JAPVZU010000011.1, read on the forward strand.
CATCGGTTCCTTCCCTCAAACAAAAGAAGTTCGTGCCAAACGTTTGGCCTTCCGTAAGGGTGAGTTGTCAGCAGAAGACTATGACAAATTCTTGGCAGAGCAAATTAACGAATGGATCAAATGGCAAGAAGAAGTCGGATTTGACGTGCTGGTGCACGGTGAGTTCGAGCGTAATGACATGGTTGAGTACTTCGGCCAAAACTTGTCAGGTTATCTCTTCTCTAAGAATGGTTGGGTACAATCATACGGTATGCGTGGAGTGAAACCACCAATCATCTGGGGCGATGTCACTCGTCTTAACCCAATCACTGTGAAATGGTCTAGCTATGCGCAAAGCCGTACTGACAAACCTGTTAAGGGTATGTTGACTGGACCTGTTACAATCCTGAATTGGTCCTTCCCACGTGAAGACATCTCTATCAAGGACTCAACTCTTCAAATCGCTCTTGCGATCAAGGATGAAGTTCTTGACCTTGAAGCTGCAGGTGTGAAAATCATCCAAATCGACGAAGCTGCTCTTCGTGAGAAATTGCCACTCCGTCGTAGCGACTGGTACGAAGACTACCTTGACTGGGCAATCCCTGCCTTCCGCTTGGTACACTCTACAGTAGCGCCTGATACGCAAATCCACACTCACATGTGTTACTCAGAATTTACAGATATCATCCCAGCTATCGACAACATGGATGCGGACGTTATTTCCTTTGAAGCCAGCCGTTCAAACCTTGAAATCTTGGACGAACTCAAAGCGAAAAACTTCCAAACAGAAGTGGGACCTGGAGTTTACGATATCCACTCACCTCGTGTGCCAAACGAAGGCGAAATCGACCACACAATCGAAGCCATCCTTGCTAAAGTTCCAAGCAAGAAAGTTTGGATCAACCCTGACTGTGGTTTGAAAACACGTGGTATCCCAGAAACAAAAGAAAGCTTGATCCGCCTTGTCGAAGCGGCTAAAGCAGCTAGACAAAAACTGAATTAATATTATTTCTACATTTAAACTCAGCTCTGATAAACCTGCAACAAAGCTGTTTGCAGGTTTGTTATAGGCTGATAGTTAGTAGATTGAAAGGAATTTTATCTCTATGGTGAATCGCCAAACTCCTAGTCTCTCATTTGAAGTATTTCCTCCTAATCCGGCAGTAGGCAATGATAAGATTTTTCAGGCGTTGAGGGAGATGCAAGATCTGGCTCCCCACTTTATCAGTGTGACTGCCAGCAATAATAAATTTGATATTGAGGAGACAACGGTTCGTTTGGCTGAGTTCATCTCCAATGAGCTTGAGATTCCAACGATTGCCCATTTGCCAGCTGTTTATCTAACCAAGGAAATGGTATCCAATATCTTGCAGGCTCTGGATCGTGTTGGGGTTAATCAGATTTTGGCTTTGCGAGGCGATATTTTTCCAGATGTGGCGCCTAAGGATGATTTTAGATACGCGACTGACTTGATTGAGTATATCAAGACAGAAGCACCACATTTTGACATCATCGGTGCCTGCTATCCAGAGGGGCACCCAGACTCACCAAGCCAGATCTCAGATATTCAAAATCTTAAGAAAAAGGTTGATGCGGGCTGCTCTAGTCTTGTCACTCAGCTCTTCTTTGACAATGAACGTTTCTATGATTTCCAAGATAAGTGTACCTTGGCTGGGATCGATGTTCCGATTCATGCAGGGATCATGCCTATTCTTAACCGAAACCAAGCGCTTCGTCTTTTGAAAACGTGTGAGAATATTCATCTTCCGCGCAAATTCAAGGCGATTCTGGATAAATATGAACATGATCCAGAATCCCTGCGGACAGCTGGTTTAGCCTATGCGGTGGATCAAATTGTCGACTTGGTGACCCATGATGTAGCAGGGATCCATCTCTATACGATGAATAACGCGGCAACAGCTTACCATATCTATAAGGCGACCCATGCGCTTTTTAACCATACCCCATCCGTTCAATCTTTTTAAGATGAATGAAGAAACCACTAATCAGATTCATTTGCTGTTTAGTGGTTTTTGTTTATAGAGTTTGATCATTTAGAAGCTGATAAATGATAGAATCGTTCTTTTCTTGCTTGCTAAAATGTCTTATTTTGTTTATATTAGTTTTATAAGCTTTCTTGGAGGCGTTTACATGACCGAAGATCGTTTGAAGTTGAAATTGTTGGGAAGTCCGAGTATTTTTCTTAATCAGGAGAAGCTCTATTTTCCTTTTGCCAAAATCAATGCTCTGCTCTATTATCTCCATATCAATGGAACAGTCAATCGGGAGGAGATTGCAGGAATCCTCTGGGAAAACAAGGATAATCAGACTGCCAAAAAGAATCTGCGCAACACAATTTATCAAGCCAATAAGCTACTAGGTGGAGAATGGATTATTGCTCCCAACCGGACTGTGCTGTCGCTTAATCCCGAGTGTGCGATTGAAAGTGATGTAGAAATTTTCAAGGACCATCCAGCGGAGCATCTGTCGCTTTATCAGGGTGATTTTTTGCAGGGCTTCTATCTCAAGGATAGTGAAGCCTTTGACTATTGGGTGTCCAAGATGCGGACGCGATATGAGCAGATCTATATCCAGGCTTGCTACCAAAAGTTGGAAAAAGATCCATCGAATTTGGAAGAATCAGAGCACAATCTGCGCCGTATGATCAGTATCGATGAGTTTGATGAAAAGAATTATCATCTGCTGATGAAGCTCTATCAGGAGAATGATCGACCTGGTAAGGTGATTGAGACTTATTATAAATTGGTCAATCTCTTGGACAAGGAATTGGGGATTAGCCCGAATGAAGCAATTCAACAGCTGTATCATGAAGTGATGGCCAAGGATCGCAGTGAGCGTAAGATCAAGCAATTTTTACGTAATACGGACCACTTTTTTGGTCGAGTGGATGAAATCAAGCGTTTGGAATCTTATTTTTCTAAGATTTTAGAGAGGCAAGAACCTCGTGCGCTGCTCTTAGTCGGTGGTACTGGCATCGGCAAACGGACAGTGACTCGACAAGTACTGGCTAATCAGACCAAGTATTTCCAGATTGTTATGGCAGAGTGCTTCAAGGAAGAAATGACGGTTGGATTGCAGCCTTGGCGCAGTCTGCTAGATGGCTTGGGCGACTTAGTCATTCAGCATCAGATCCTTTCGACTAGCCAGTGGCAGGTTATTTTGGATAGTTATTTTCCGATGATGGCAAGTGAAGCTTCGGATCTTGAGCTGAATACGGATCGTCTGGCTCGGTTTGTGCTGGATATTTTGCAAAAGATTTCGAAGAAAAAGGCTCTGGTGATCTTGGTTGAGGACTGTCACTGGATGGATGAGGCTAGTGTGGCTGTTTTAGAGCAGGTTATGAACCATTTGAGGGATTATCCAGTAGCCTTTGTGCTGACCAAGCATCTGAGTACGCCACCTTATCTTGGACGTTTTTTCAATCGCTTATTGCTTCGTAGCCAGCTAGACTGCATTGAACTGCAGCCGCTGGATTTTAAGGCAAGTGTGGCTTATTTACAGGCCCAGACTGGACAGTTAACCATATCTGAAGAACGGCTTGAGGCTATTTATCGGGTCAGTCAGGGCATTCCTTTCTTTCTGTCGGAGTATGCGGAACAGCTTCTTCGGGGTGAGAAATTCCAGCCATTGACCTCAGCTATTAAAGCAAAACTATCTCTGAAATTAGGCTATTTGAGCAGCCAGGAGGAGGAATTGGTTGACTATCTGGCTTGCTTTAGTTCCCCTGCTTCGGTAGCACTCTTAGCTCAGTTGCTAGGCCTATCTGTGGAAGAAGTAGTCGAAATTGCTGAAGGATTTGGGCAAAAACAGCTTTTAATAGAAGAAGAGCAGGATGAATTGGTTTTACGATTCAGCCAGGAGCTTTTGCGGATTTATGCTTATGAGCGCTTGCCGCTTGCCAAGAAGCGGATGCTACATCACCAGATTGCCCAAGGCATGGAAGACCAGCTAGGAGCCTCTCTTTATCATGCTCAGCTGCTCAATGACATTGCCTATCATTATAAGATGTCTAAACAACCGATTAAGTCTCTGGAGTATGAGTTGCATTATCTCGAGGCCACCTTGCAGTTTCATCACGAGCTCTTTCCGATTTATTCGCGGGAGTTTGGCTTTATCGAAAAGACGGATGATACCGATCAGTCCGTAGTTTTAGACCGGTTTGACTGTATCCGTCGGGAAATAGAAGGCTTAGAAAGAAAACACCAGAATCACAAAGATTTTCAGCTATTGCTTCTCCGCTTTCTCTATCTGGAAGGGCGTTATGCTATCCGGACGGGAAATTACCAGCAGGGAATGGACAACATCCAGCAGGTGATTGCTTCTGCTAAAGAGCTGCAGCAGATGGATTTTCTCCTAGAAGGCTATCGGCAAATGATTTACTACTGTATCCAGACGGAGAATATTCCTGAGATGCGCTATTATACGGAGTTGGCTCTGGATGCTTCAGTTCAGGCCAATAATCACGAAGCTATTGCGATGAATCTTCGACTTAAGGGGCTTTATCATCTCATGATTGGAGATGAGGAGCAGTCGCTCCGCCATCTCTACCAGTCTATCGATTGCTTTAGTTTGACGGCTTCGTTGCGCTCAAAGTATTCGATTCAGATTGCGGCGGCTCTAGATTATCTGGCAGAGATTGAGCAGATTCGTGGGAATTTCACGACAGCGCTGGCTCATCAGAAAGAGGCGATTGAGCTGACGGAAAATAAAACAGCAGAGCCTTCGATTTTTGCTTTCTATATAGGCTTGGGGCTGACTTACTATCAGCTAAAAGATTATGAACAGGCGGAGCGAATTTTGCTGAAAGCGAAAGCAGCCCTGAAGTCGCTCAGCTTTCCTTGGAAAGAGACCCAGCTGGAAGTTTATTTGGCCTTGATTGGCTGCGAGAAGGGGGATTACCAGCCGGTGCTTGATCTGCTGCGGAAAAAGGATAGTCTCATTAGTCGCTATGGCAATCCGCGGGACAAGGGCTTGATCTACTATCTGATGGCTGTGATCAAGTATCGCCAGCTAGCTGGTAGCTTGCAGGAAGCTGGTTTTGAAAATTTATTAGCTCAGGACTTTGAAACTTATTATGAAACAGCCAAAAGTCAGCTCAATCCCTACCGGGATCGTCATCAACTAAAGGAATTAGAAAACTTACGTCGAACCTTGTCTTAAGAATTGAGCACAAATAAAAGAGGATGAAAGCAATGTTCATCCTCTTTTGATGTTTGTAATGAAGTTTTTAAATCCCCATTAGTCATGTACTTGTGCCCAGATTTGGGTTAGGTAAAAGACAAAGCTGGCTGCTAGGTTGGCCGTATGGTTATCTATATCGTGAGGGGGAGAGACTTCGACGATGTCAAAGCCAATTAGCTTGCCTGAAGCAGCGATGTGCTGGAAGACCAGCACAGCCAGATTGGGATCCACACCGAGCGACTGGATGGCACTGACACCAGGAGCAGCGCCAGCTGCAAAGCAGTCAATATCAATGGTTAAATAAACCTGCTCTTTATCGGCTAGAAAAGCATCAACTACCTTGCAGACTTCCTTGTGACCCATTTGGTAGATATCCATTCCAGTCAGGAACTGGATAGCCTTAGACTTGGCGACAAAGTCAAAGAGAAAGAGATTGTTATTGTGCTCCTGAATTCCTAGGATGAGGTAGTTAAAGATCTGTTTCTGAGCTAAGGTGTCATCGAACATTTGACGAAAACCGGTACCGGAGTTGGGCCCAGTCTGATCGTAGGGGCGTAGGTCAAAATGGGCATCCATATTGATCACAGCTAAGTTTTGGTCAGGATTTAGTGACGACTTGAGCCCCAGATAGTTGCCGTAGGCTGTTTCGTGGCCGCCGCCTAGAACGATGGGTCGGAGATTAAGCTCTCGCAGGCGTTTGACTGCTCGTGCCAAGCTTTGCTGCAGTTGTTTCAGAGAGCGGTTAGGCCCGTCAATATCGCCAACGTCAAATACTCGAACGTTTCTACCTAGATGCCAAGGAAGTTTGGCCAGCTGAGTTCGGATAGCTTGTGGTCCTTCGACAGCCCCCACTCGGCCGTTATTGATATAGACACCCTTGTCGCTCTTGAAGCCAATCAGGGCAAAGTTCACCCCTTCAAAAGGAGTTAAGCTAAGATCATTTAAGTCCAGAAACTCAATGACCATGCCCCACTTAGCAGTATATAGATTGTCCTCTGGACCTCGCTGATAGTAACGGTTGTCTAGCTGATAGTAATCTTCTAACATAATTTTGTCCTTTTCCATAACGATACTTGCGACTTTATTATAAGAGTTTCCGCTAGGCCTGTCAATGACTTTTGGCGGGAAAAGAAGCCCAGCTGCATGAGAGCGGGCTTCTTAGGTTAACTTTTTACAGAGTCATCAGCTTTAGAACTGAATGCTCAAGTCTACAGCCTTTTCAACGGCTGCTAGGAATTCTTCGTTTTCAATCAGATCAGAAGCCTTGTTGAGTTCTTCATAGATTTCGATATCCTTGTCAAACTCGATAAAGCGGATATGCTGACGGAAGAGGTCGTAGGCTGGCTTGGTTCCTTTACCAAGTTCATGGTTTTCTGGTTTTAGATCCAGAGCTTGGCAGGCTGCCATGATTTCTGTTGCCACGATGCGGCGAGAATTCTTGAGAATTTCAGCTGCCTTGCGTGCTGCAGTAGTTCCCATGCTGACAAAGTCTTCTTGGTTTTCACAAGATGGGATGGAGTCTACGCTGGCCGGATGAGACAAGACCTTGTTCTCAGAAGCAAGCGAAGCACAAGCATACTGAGTAATCATAAAGCCAGAGTTGAGTCCTGGATGTTTGACCAAGAAGGATGGAAGCTTGCTCAGTTGGCTGTTGACTAGACGTTCTACACGACGCTCGGATACATTGCCGATTTCAGAAATAGCGATGCCGAGGAAGTCAAATGGCTGAGCCATTGGTTCTCCGTGGAAGTTACCGCCTGAGATGACATGCCCTTCCTTGGTGATGATAGGGTTGTCTGTAACAGAGTTGATTTCAATCTCAACCTTGGTCTTGACATAAGCTATAGAGTCTTTGCTGGCACCATGAATCTGCGGAATACAACGCAGGGTATATGGGTCTTGGACCCGCTGTTGAGTGGCTACAGTCGTATTGCCACTGCCTTCCAGAAGGTTGCGGATATTGCGGGCTGTAGCCAGCTGTCCGCTTTGAGGACGGATGGTATGCAGGTCTTCTTCAAATGGACTGGTAATACCATTGTGGACCTCCATGGAAAGGGCACCAGCGACATCTGATAATTTAAGTAGCTGGATGGCATCGTAGGTAGCCAGAGCTCCGATACCTGTCAGGACAGTCGTTCCGTTAATCAGTGCCAGCCCTTCCTTGGCTGCTAGAGCAATTTTCTCGATGCCGGCCTTGTCCAAAGCTTCTTGTCCAGAGAGTAATTCACCTTGATAGTAAGCGCGCCCCAGTCCTAGCATAGGCAGAACCATGTGAGCCAGCGGTGCTAAGTCGCCAGAAGCTCCCAGAGAGCCTTTTTCTGGAATGTAAGGAACAACACCTTTATTAAGCAATTCCAGAAGTTTTTCGACAGTAGAGAGACGGATACCAGAATAGCCCTTGACCAGAGAATTAATCCGGATTAACATGATCGCGCGGACTGCATCTTCAGGAAGAGGATCGCCAAATCCTGAAGCATGGGTGCGAATCAAGTTTTCTTGCAGCTGAGTCGTATCTTCTGGCGAGATGCTGACATTGCAGAGGGAGCCAAATCCAGTCGTAACGCCGTAGACCACCCGCTTTTCGCGGACGATGTCATCCACGATTTTACGGGAAGCTTCTACAGCCTTCTTAGCTTCTTGGTTGATTTCGCAGATAGCTCCATGACGAGCTACTGCAATGACATCTTCTAAAGTAAGGTGTTCGCCATCCAAATTGATTACATGTGTCATAAGATTCATTCTCCTTTTTGTTCAAGAACTTTATTTTTACAAATCAGTACTATGTAGATATAGTAGACTGCGCTGGCGACAAGGACACCGATGAGACCATAGACATAGTTCATTGGATTTTCACCCCAAATCATGACGAGGCTGATTAGGACCGCTAAAATTGGGATGACAGGACCAAATGGAACGCGGAAGACCACTTTCTTATCTGGATATTTCTTTCTCAATACCAATACGGCTAGAGCAGTTGGGATGTATTGGAAGAAGCGGAAGACTACGCTGAGAGCCGCTAATACTTCAAATGTTCCTGTAAAGAGCAGGGCAATGGCCAAAAGTCCAGAGATAATAATGGCAATTACAGGGGCGTTTTTAGCGTTGGTTTCAGCGATTTTTTTAGGTAACAAGCCTTCATCTGCAATGGCTGCACCATAACGTGGGACCATGATAGATTCCCCGATGTTAAGTCCAGCAATAGAGATCAGCGCTCCGATAGAAACAATCCATGCTCCAGCAGGGCCAATCATTTCGACAAAGGCGTCTTGCACAGAGGCATCTGTTTGTAGGATTCGGCTACCTAGCATGGCGATAGTTCCTGCGATAATCAGCATATAGAGAACAGAGACAATACTGATAGAGCCCAAAATAGCCCGAGGCACATTCTTTTCTGGGTTGCGCATTTCACCAGCAACGATAGACATGGTTTCAAAACCGATGAAACCGTAGAAGATATAGATAGCTGTACTAGAGATGGCTTTCATGATATCTACGCCAGGTTCTAGCTGAAGAAACGGAGTGAAGTTTCCTTTGTCAATTCCTCCTTTGATGAAGAAAATTGCACATAGACTGAAAGCGACAATTGGGATGAGCTTGGCTACGGTTGCGGTCAAGGTGAACATTTTGGAGGTCTTAAGACCTGAGATATTCATCAGACTGAGTAGGATAATCAGGCTCACACTGAGTAAAAGTTCATAGGGGGCAAAGGATTTAAAAGTAATGACAAAAAGTCTCGCAAATCCTGCTGCCATTGCTGACCAAGCGATGATGGTAACCGCCCAGCCTAGGAAGCCAACATTAAATCCGACAAAGTCCCCAAAGGCTGCTTTGGAATATTGGAAGGCTCCGCCGTTTTTATTAAAATAACCAGCAGTTTCTGCTAAGCAGACGGCTAAGAGAATAACGAGGAGGGCAGTTCCCAGCATGACAGCTAGAGAAGCAGGACCCAGTCCTTTATAAATCTTTTGAGGCAGGAGGAAAATTCCTGAACCGATAACAGCATTGATACCATAGAGAGTAGCGCCAGAAAAGCTGAATTTCGCATTTTCTCGCTCTTGTTCTTGTGTAGTGAGTTTAGTCGCATTCATAATAATGTTTCTCCTTTAGAGATGTGGGATCCTTTCCAAGTAAAGATAGAACGATGATAGGACATCCTTGTATCTTTACTTAGTAGGGATATGGGTCAAACCAGCCCATATAGCAAGGGGAGCACCCTTTGGCTGGTTACTCGAAAACATTATTTGCAGCTCAGTTTCCTGAGCCTCTTTTTCCACTATCAGAAGTTGCCCTGTCTCTAGGTTAAGCGATGGCAGGCCTGTTCCTGTCACCATCAAATCACTCAAGGCATAGATAAATTGAATTGCTTCATCTTGACTAAGCTCTTCTCTATCTGAGATGGCAAGCATCTGTCCCTGATAATGGTCGCTGTAAATTAAATTAAAGTCGGTACAAGTCCCACGACTTGTGATAGAATCACTCCCTTCGAAAAAATAGGGGGTAAAGGGAGCTAGAACCGTTTCCTCCTGCCGGCTGGCATTGTGGAGATGAAGTGTGTGGTCCAGGCTCATGAGAATGCGGTGAAAGCCGCTGAGGTCAGAAAACTGACTTTCAGCCAACTCCACAGTTGCTGTCGAGAGTCGATAGTCAAAGTTCCGCTTGCCATAGTGGCCAGTTGGCGGGGAAAGATAAAGTTGTTTTGTCTTTCCCCCTGACCAATCGGAAACTTGAAAATCGTTTGATTTTAGAAGGGTTATATGTGTCATTTTTGGTATTTATTAGAACAAACCGCTGATATTGCCGTCTTTGTCAACATCAATCTTTTCGCTGGCTGGCACCTTAGGCAGTCCTGGCATGGTCATGATTGCACCAGTCAGAGCAACGATAAAGCCTGCACCGGCAGAAACTTTGAGCTGGCTGATCGTCACAACAAAGTCTTTAGGCGCACCAAGTTTTTTAGCATCGTCTGAGAAGGAGTACTGAGTCTTAGCCATACAGATAGGATAGTTGGAGAAGCCCAGCTCTTCCAGCTGTTTGAGCTCGCGCTTAGCGGCAGGAGTCAGGCGAACGCCCTTACCTCCATAAACCTTAGTAACAATTTTGTTGAGCTTGGTTTCAATGGAGTCCTCTTCATTATATACAAATTGGAAGTGATTGTCTCCTTCAGCCAGTTCAACGACTTTTTCAGCCAACTCTTTACCGCCGGCTCCGCCATTGGCCCAGACGTCAGAAATAACGACGTCAACGCCGCGTTTTTGGCAGGCGTCATAAACTGCTTGCAGTTCTGCTTCAGTGTCCAGCGGGAATTTATTGATGGCAACGACTGCTGGCAAGCCATAAACATCTTGAATGTTTTCCAGATGTTTTTCCAAATTTGGCAGACCATCTACAACGGCTTGGATATTTTCTTCAGCCAGGTCGCTCTTGGCCACACCACCATGCATCTTGAGAGCGCGGATGGTAGCAACTAGAACTACAGCCGCTGGACGAAGACCAGATGTACGACACTTGATATCAATGAATTTTTCAGCACCTAGGTCAGCACCGAAACCAGCTTCTGTGACTGCATAGTCGGCATATTTGAGAGCCAGCTTGGTAGCTAGGACACTGTTACAGCCATGGGCAATGTTGGCAAAAGGTCCACCGTGAATCAAGGCTGGCGTGTGTTCCAGAGTTTGAACCAAGTTTGGATGGATAGCGTCTTTGAGCACAGCAGCCATAGCCCCACCAGCTTTCAAGTCCTTGGCAGTTACTGGCTTACCTTCAAAGCTGTAGCCAATGATAATCTTTTCCAAACGGTTCTTGAGGTCAGTGATATTTTCTGACAAACAGAGAATAGCCATAACCTCAGAAGCAACTGTAATGTCAAACCCATCTTCACGTGGAACACCATTGACCTTGCCCTGCAGGCCATCCACAATGTGGCGCAACTGCCGGTCATTCATATCAACTGCCCGCTTCCAAGTGATGCGGCGAGAGTCGATGCCTAAGGCATTTCCATGGTGGATGTGGTTGTCAATGAGGGCCGCCAGCAGGTTGTTGGCAACACCGATAGCATGAAAGTCACCAGTGAAGTGGAGGTTGATATCCTCCATGGGTACAACCTGAGCGTGACCACCACCAGCAGCTCCGCCTTTGATACCAAAGACAGGTCCGAGTGAAGGTTCCCGCAGAGCGATAACGGCTTTTTTACCGATAGCAGCTAGAGCATCGACTAATCCGACAGAAGTCGTGGTCTTGCCTTCTCCGGCTGGTGTCGGAGAAATAGCTGTCACGAGAATCAGTTTGCCGTCTGGCTTGTCTTTGAGGGCTTCCAGTTGGCCGGCACTGATTTTTGCCTTGTAATTTCCATAAAGAGACAAGGCGTCTTCAGCAATGCCTAGCTTTTCTGCCACTTCTTTGATGGGCTTCATTTGAACCGAATTCGCAATTTCAATATCTGATAAAACCATATTGTTACCTCTTAAGAAGAGGAAGTCCATTCACAGGAAAGAGTGAACTTCTCTTCCGTTTATCTATTAGACAACTTTCAAAATTTCTTGATAAATTTCATCTGCTAGGGCGCAGCCTTTTTGTAGGAGGTCTTCACCCTTGCTGCGGTAGTCTGCGACGAATGCTTCATCCTTGACACCTGAGAGGTTGATGAGGACATTGAGCCAAGCACCTTGCAGCCCAGCCTTAAGATTGAGAGCTGCTACCCCCAGGTCGCTGGCAGCGTTGGTATTGGACTTGCCGACAGCCTTTTGAGTTGTTTGCAGGGCAGCCAAGATGTCTTCCATCATGCCATAAGGTGACTTTGTAGCTTCCTTGAGGGCTTGCTGCATAGCTTCCCGACGGGCAGCCTTATCTTCCTCTGTTTCCTTAGGCATATCAAAGACGGCGGAGACTAGATTGAAGGCTTCAGTGTCCTTGTCAATAGCTGTGAGCAAGCTTTCTTGCAGGCGGGCGCTTTCTGCGTGCACTTGAGCAATTTCTGCTTCAAATTCTGCGTATTTTTTCTTGCCAAGGGTCAATTCACAGACCATCTTAGTCAGGGAAATACCGTTCGCTGCTGAAAGAGCAGCGGCAGAGCCACCTCCTGGTGCAGGAGCGTCTGAGCCTAGGACTTGGGCAAATTCTGTCAAACTTAAATCTACTAATTTCATAGGTTTCTGTCCTCCTAGCCTAGCAAATGGTTTTCCAGAACTTGCTTGCCGTAGTCAAAGTCTTCGATTTGCAGATAGTATTCTGCTGCGTCAATCAAAGCCTTGGCTGGAGCCAGACCGATGACTTCTGAGCCGAGGATTCCAACTCCGTAACGCTTGGCTTCAAAGCGAACAGTTTCAAAGACACGATAGAGTGGGAATTTTTCCAGATTGACCATGTTGATAGAAACCTGAGCAATGTTGCGGTCTTCCAGCATAACGCCGATCGCTTTACAGTACTTGTAACCACCGCTTGATCCACGGATGATTTTGGCAATATTGTTGGCAATTTCCAGATTATCTGTATCCAAGTTGATGTTGTAGGCGATGAGCGGCATTCTCGCTCCGACAGCAGTAACACCTGCGGTTGGGTGAATCTTTCTTTCACCATAGTCTGGAGCCCAGTCAGCTTCCAAGAGTTTTTCAGGCATGCCTTCAAACTGTCCTTTACGAACCTTAGCCAAGTTCTTACGCTCTGGACGAGTCGCTGCATCTTCATAGAGGAAGATAGGGATACCGAGCTCACGGTTAATCCGCTCAGATACTGTCTTCGCAATTTCTACGCATTCCTCACTTGTGATGTCTTTGATCGGTACAAAAGGCAGGACATCAGTTGCGCCCATACGAGGGTGTTCACCTTGGTGCTTGGTCAAGTCAATATTTTCAGAAGCGTATTTGACCAAACGAAAGGCAACTTCCTGAATGTTTTGATCATCACCTACCAAGGTAAAGACGCTACGGTTGTGGCTGGCATCAGAAGAGTGGTCTAAAAGTGTTACGCCTGGCACGCTCTTAGCTACTTCCACTAGACCGTCAATGACCGCTTGGTTGCGGCCTTCAGAAAAGTTAGGAATACATTCAACAATTTTTGCCATAAGATATTACCTCGTGATATATGTTATTAAAATGATAAAGTGAATAAAGTGGAACTTCCAGCTGAGCCAGGTTGATACCCAGCTCAGTTCAGAAGTTGGGGGACAAGTTTTTCCTATTCGAACAATTTCTTAACAGATTCTTTGACCAAATCTTCGTCAGTTAAGTATGGAATGGTGATGTGGTCTGTGCCTTGGTGGAGGCGGTTGTACTCGATGGCTGTCTCAATAGCATGCTCATTGCGAGCCCAGTTACGACGTGCAACTCCGCCGATTGTATCCCAAGCGATAGCAGATTTGATGATTTCATCAATACGTTCACTACCGTCTAATACCAAGCCAAAGCCACCGTTGATTGCTTTACCGATACCAGTTCCGCCACCGTTGTGGAGAGCTACCAGGCTCATACCGCGAGCTGCGTTACCAGCGTAACATTGCACAGCCATGTCGCAGGTAACATTAGAACCGTCCTTGATATTAGAAGTTTCACGGAATGGAGAGTCAGTACCAGATACGTCGTGGTGGTCACGGCCAATCATGACAGGACCAATCTTGCCTTCGCGGACTAATTCATTGAACTTGAGGGCGATATTGACACGGCCCATACAGTCTTGGTAGAGAATTCGAGCCTGAGTTCCAACAACCAGCTGGTTCTTTTCTGCATCGCGGATCCAGTTGTAGTTGTCGCGGTCTTGGTAGCGGCGGTTAGGGTCGATTACTTCCATAGCTGCATGGTCAGTAGCGACTAGGTCTTCGTGCTTACCGCTCAGACATACCCAACGGAAAGGACCATAACCATAGTCAAAGAGCATTGGGCCCATGATATCTTCTACATAAGATGGCCAGATAAAGCCGTCTTTGTCGTCAAAGCCATTCTTAGAAATTTCCTTGATGCCAGAGTCATAGACTGCCTTCATAAAGGCATTACCGTAGTCAAAGAAGTAGGTACCATTGCTAGTCAGGGTCTTGATTGCCTTGAAGTGACGTTCCAAGGTTTGGTCAACCAGCTTAGCAAAGGTTTCCTTGTCTTCAGCTAGGAGGCGAGTCCGCTCTTCAAAGCTGATACCAGCCGGACAGTAGCCGCCGTCGTAGACATTGTGGCAAGAAGTTTGGTCAGACAGCAAATCAACATGGATGTTATTCTCGTTGACGTATTCCAAAAGGTCTACGATGTTACCGTGATAGGCAATAGAAGTTGATTCGCCAGCTTCCAGAGCTTTTTGAGCCAAGTCGATAGCTTCTTTCGGACTTTCAGCCAATTGGCTAATCCAGCCTTGGGAGTGGCGAGTTTCAATCCGAGATTGGTCTACTTCAGCTATGATTGCTACTGCTTTAGCAATTTCAGCTGCTTTCCCTTGAGCTCCACTCATACCACCCAGACCAGAAGAGATAAAGAGTTTGCCAGTCAGGTCGCCGTCGTCAGCCACACCCAGCTTCAAACGTCCAGCATTGAGGAGGGTGTTGAAAGTACCATGGACGATACCTTGAGGGCCGATGTACATCCAGCCGCCAGCTGTCATTTGACCATAGTTGGTCACGCCCATTTCTTCTGCAATTTCCCAGTCCTTCATATTGTCGTATTCACCGACCAAGAGGCCATTAGTGATGATAACGCGAGGTGCTTCTGGTTTGGATTTGAAGAGTCCAAGTGGATGGCCAGATTCTACGACCAGGGTTTGATGGTCGGTCATGACTTCCAAGTATTTCTTGATCAGGTTGTACTGCATCCAGTTAGCGCAGACAGATCCAGTTTCTCCGTAGGTAACCAATTCATAAGGATAAAGGGCGATTTCAAAGCTCAAGTTGTTGTCAATCATAACCTGCATAGCTTTGGCCGCAGTACAGTTTCCTTTGTACTCGTCAATTGGTTTGCCGTAGATGCGTTCTTTTGGACGCCAGCGGTAGCCATAAATCCGTCCGCGAGTTTTCAGCTCTTCCAGAAATTCTGGAATCACTTCCTCATGAAATCTCTTTGGAATATAGCGAAGGGCATTTTTAAGAGCAATTTCGGTTTGAGCTTGAGTCAAACGGAAGCCCCGATCGGGTGCTCGACGGATGCCTTCTTGGAAAACCGTTTTTTCAGGTAATACATCGTCTAATTTGACGGTCATTGCTGCTGCAATATCTTGTTCGCTGTAGAATGACATGTTTATTTCCTCCTTGTAAAATAACTTAAGATTTGACCTTATTTTATAACAACGCCGTCAGTACAAAGTCAAGAAAATATTCCTATAGATAAAAAATATCAATATATCTAATATATATTGGTTTTTGACTATAATTTGACGATAGTGTATTATGATGGAAAGCGAATAAGTTGGAAAATGAATGGAGGAACAAGCATGACTGCTGATTTACTATTAACTCACTTTAATCAAGTCTTCTGTCCCAAGGACCTCGGACATCCCCTTTTTGGCGAGGAGATGAAGGAAGCTCAGGTTTTGGAAGACGGCTACATTGCAGTCAAAGACGGCAAAATCCTAGCAGTTGGCAGCGGAGAGCCGGATGCCAGTCTGGTTGGACCAGATACTAAGATTCAGTCTTATGAGGGCAAGATTGCCACGCCTGGCTTAATCGACTGTCACACTCACTTGGTTTATGGTGGCAGCCGGGAACATGAATTTGCCAAAAAATTAGCAGGTGTCCCTTATCTGGAAATTCTTGCTCAAGGCGGCGGTATTCTCAGTACGGTTCGGGCGACACGAGAAGCTTCTTTTGCTACTCTCTACGATAAGTCCAAGAGGTTACTGGATTATATGCTGCTTCATGGGGTGACGACTGTTGAGGCCAAGAGTGGCTATGGTCTGGACTGGGAAACAGAGAAGCGCCAGCTGGATGTTGTTGGAGCTCTGGACCGTGACCATGATATTGATTTAGTTTCGACCTTTATGGCTGCCCACGCCGTTCCACCAGAATACAAGGGACGCTCTCAGGAATATCTGGAGCTCATCGTCGAGGAAATGCTGCCTCGGGTAAAAGCAGAAAATCTAGCTGAGTTCTGTGATATTTTCTGTGAAAAAGGTGTCTTTACAGCTGACGAGTCACGCTACTTACTTTCTAAGGCTAAGGAAATGGGCTTCAAGCTCCGTATCCATGCTGATGAGATCGAGTCTATCGGCGGAGTAGATGTAGCAGCTGAACTGGGAGCAACTAGCGCAGAGCACTTGATGGTAGCGACCGATGAGGGCATTCGCAAGATGGCAGAAGCCAAGGTTATCGGCAATCTCCTGCCAGCGACTACCTTCAGTCTGATGGAAGATACCTATGCACCAGCCCGCAAGATGTTGGAAGCTGGGATGGCCATTACCCTGACTACTGACAGCAATCCTGGCTCTTGTCCAACAGCTAACCTGCAGTTCGTCATGCAGCTGGGCTGCTTTATGATGCGTCTGACGCCAGTAGAAGTTCTCAATGCTGTAACTATCAATGCGGCCTACTCAGTTAACCGTCAAGATAAGATTGGCAGCTTTGATACTGGTAAGCAGGCGGACATTACCATTCTAGACGCTAAGAATATCGACTATCCACTTTATTTCTTTGCGACTAACCTGACCCATCAGGTTTATAAAGCAGGCAAGTTGGTTGTTGATCAGGGTAGAATCGTCTAATTTTACAAATCAGTCCCATTTCCACTTGATGGCAAAGATTTTCTTAGAAGTTCTATTGTTGATTATAGAAAAAGCAGATTTGTGTTCAATAAAGGTCGTGGCTTAAACACCACGACCTTTCTGTTTTTTTATGAGATTAGGATGTTGAGCTGGTCTCTTTATTTACCCATACACTGCGCGTAAAGACCATGGAGAATAGTGCCAGAGCCACAAAGCCTGCTCCTACGTACCAGTAGGAGATGTCCAGTGTCGTGGATCGTCCAGAGAGATTGACGATGCCACGAAAGAGCATACCGGCTGTCATAGTGGCTACAGCTGAGTTCCAGAGGTTAAGGCTGAGCCGAGAGAGGTTAGGAATGGTCTTCATAAAGAGCAGGAGGAGGATGCCCCCAACGAGAGGAAGGGCAAAGAGATAGTGCATGTGGATAGATGTTTCCCCGAAGCTGAAGGATTCATAGATTCTGCTGAAAGCAAAGAAGAAAATAGTTAGCAGCATGTAGGAAACAGCTGTTTTTTTGAAACGTTTTTTGCTGGGATTAGTAACCGATGTAGACAATGTCGCTCACCGCCCTTTCTGAAATATTTCCGTTGGTGGTAGGCTTGTTAATGACCTGACCGTTGAAGTACATAGTGGACGAGCCGCCACCGTCAAGATTGTAGGCAGTCTTGACGCCATAAGATTTCATGACTTCAGCCATTTCATAGAGGGAAAGTCCCTGACTTTCTGAAGTGCGTCCGTCTGAAACGATGATGATATAGTGGTTTTCATCAATGATACCGATAGCTGTCCGTGGATTGGAAGCCATAGACTGGCCAACTTCGGACTTGGTATTCACGACAATTTCACCATTTTCTACGAGGGCTGGGCCGAAGGCTAGGAGATTGACCACACCGTCTTTGATCAGCTGATCGGCAGAGATTTCATTTTCGTAAATGATTTTAAAAGAGCCATCTTTGTAAATAGCCAAATCTCCATTACTGGCGTCCTCTCGGACGGTATCACGGTAGACGACACCGTTGCGGATAACATAGCCGGTAGAATTGGCACCGTAGTAGTCGCCGTTAACCGCTAGAATAGCCTTGTTATTAGCGGCCGTTTCTGAAGTCTTGGCGGTGACATTGGTTCCGTAGGTGTTGTTGGCAAGGGCTGTTTTCAAATATTCAGCGGAGCTGACGGTCACATCAGCTATGTAGACTTGGGTATTGTTGACGGTCTTTTCAGTCAGCGTGACCGAGATATTGTCGTCTGAATAGCTAGTATCTGTCACTGTGGCTGTTTCGGCAGCCTTGCTGGCAGCCTCGGCATTGGACGAAGAAGCGGTGCTTGAGACTGTGGAAATGGTCTCTGCAATGACAAAGGTTTTCAACATGGAGTAGCTAAAAGAAGCTGTCAGAAGTAGGCCAAAAATCGAGGCGTAGGCATAGCCTTTCTTTAAAAATTTCATGATGCAGTGTGTGTCCTTTCCTTAAAAATGAATCTCTTTTGTACCATCCAAGAGACGGTAAAGAGCAGCAGTCCGACGATGATCTTGACAATCAGAAGATTGAGCCCAAAGACAGCGTAAAAGAGGCGAATCAGCAGTGTGTCTAGGATAAAGAGCACCAGAGCTAGGCTGAAATAGCCAGTCCCTGTCTTGAGTATACTGTCGTCGTTCTTAAAGACCAGCTTTTTATTGGTCGAGTAGTTGAAGACCGAGCTGGTCACGCGGGCAATCCCGTTGGCTAGGAGAATTCTCAGGCTGGTCGGAGCAGCAGCTAAAAATAAGAGAGCCAGTGCGTAGACTATGTAGTCCACGATGAAGCTGCTGAGAGAAGTCAGGGCGAATTTGAAGATATTTTTATAAATCATGAGTCCATCTCTAACAGGTCGGAAGTGCGATCCTTGATTGTCATTGATATAGACCGTCTCAATAGGCACTTCCAAAATGGGATATTCCTTACTGGCTTTTAGGAGCATGTTCATTTCGTACTCATAGCGCTGCCCTTCTACCTTCAGCATAAAGGGAATCATGTTGGTCGTGAAGGCTCGTAAGCCTGTCTGAGTATCGGAGACACCTACGCCAGTCTGGAGCTTGAAGAGAGACCGAGTCAGACTGTTACCGAATCGGCTGCGCAGAGGCACCTTGCCAGTAAAGGCGCGTGCTCCCAGAATCAGCCGATTGGGATTTTTGGCAGCCTTGGTTGCCACGCGGAAAATATCCCAGACCTTGTGCTGGCCATCCGCATCCGCTGTGATGACCGTTCCGTATTGACCCAGAGACTGGATGTAGGCGAAGGCAGTTTTCAGCGCCTGCCCCTTGCCTTGATTGTTCTCGTGATGGAGGACAGTCGCATATTGTTCAGCCTTTTCAAAGACTGTCTGGCGCTTGGCTGAGCTACCGTCATCGATGACAATGATATGAAAACCGCTCTTGCTCTGAATTTTTTGAATCAGTTTAATCAAATTATAATCAGGCTCGTAAGCCGGAATCACTAGATAGTCCATATCCATACCTCTTTCTTAGATGATGTGTAGAAAGTATACAGATTGCGGCTTAAAGCTAGCTGATATCAGTTATCTTTAAGAAAAAGTTAAATCTTCTTTAAGGAAAGGGCGAGGAAAGTATCTCGTAGGACAAAATAAAAAACTGAGAGTGGGACAGAAATCGGTAATTCGTTAGAATTCGATTTCGTCGTCCCACCTCCGCACAGTTGAGTAGGGCTGTAAAAGCTAATGAAATCAGCGTAGTAGAGCCCACTCAACCACTGCGTCTTGCTCGACAATCCAAAGATAATTGAGAGGCTAGGACTTTTGTCCCAGCCTCTTTAAACATCATTTTACAAACCTGGTGCTTGACCAAGCTCAGCTGTCAACATCCAGATCGTCTTTTCAAGGTCTGCCTTAGCTCCAACGAAGATATCGTTGGTCACATCGTCGCCTTCTTCATCCGTCACATCCATAGCTTCTTGGTAAAGATCTGTCAGATAACGGAAGATTTCAATCACGCGT